>JAFDDA010000139.1 GCA_019311105.1 Deltaproteobacteria bacterium | reverse complement strand
AGCGACCAATCGGGGGTCCGCATCACGTTCGAAGCCCGCTAGCGCGGCCTACTTTCGGCGCCAGCCGCGGCCCTCCATGCAGCTCTCGAACTTTCGGGGGTCGGCACGCCGACCACGAGGCGCCATGGCGTGGCCCGCGCATTCTCGCTCCGCCTCGGCAAAGCGAGCCTCCTCGCCGGCGGGGATCTGCCATCCCTTCGACAGCACCTTCTTCGGGGCGGGCTCAGGGGCCTCGTCCGCGACCGAAGGCGTCGCCGCAAGGACGAGAAGGAGACTGAGGGCAATGATTCGCATGGGTCGCTCCCGCGAGTAGTGTAAAGCCTGCACCCGTGCATTTCGAGCTGAACTGCGGCGTGCAATCCGGGTAGAATCCGGACGTGCCCAACCCCTCTCCCGCTTCACGCAGCTCGCTTCCGGTCTGCGCTGCCCTCGTCGGACCTATCGCGAGCTCTCCGAGCAGGCCCTGCAACTCAAGGGCGAAGAGCGCACGATCGTCGCGCTCCAGATGCACAGGACTCTCGTTGCGTTCATGCGCGCGGTCGAAAAGCTCGTCGCCAACGTCGTTCAGCAGACCGAGTCGGAAATCGATGCGGGGCAATATCAGCAGAAGACGCGGGAGCTTCTCTGGCGCCTCGATCGAAGGATCCCGGCCCTCATCGACGAGACCGAAGCGGAAGCGGCAGCACTCCGTCTGCAACGCGAGACCGAAACCGAGAAGCTGCCCAACCTCGAGGCTCGGATCGAAGACCTCGAAGAAGTCCTCGACGAGGCCTTCCGCTTCTACCGCTCGCACATCGGGCATCTGGACACGATGGGGCTCGGGAGCGTCAAGGGACGCGGCCAGGCCGCCGAGCGGCTCACCGTTCGGGCGAGCAACCTGGTTGGCCGGCTCGAGCACCGCCGGAAACAACTCGACGCGGCCGGGGCGACGAGCGCGGCGGCTCCGGGCGACGTCAGCCTCGAGGCTGACGTAGTCGCGGCCCAGGCGCGCCTCGACCGGGTCGCCACGAGCCTGTGGACCACCTGCGACATCATGGACGATCTCGACATCGAGACGGCCGAGTACCGAAAGACCCTGATCACCGCAACCGGCGAGCTCACCACCGACGTCCTCGACCTCGAAGTGCTGGAAGGGCTGTTCGAAGACTTGAGCGACTGGGCTCAGCGCTGGTTGGTGCAGCGTGCCCCGAAGATCTTCGGGCGCGTCGGGCTGTTCCTCGGGATCCTCGCCCTCTTCTCGGTGCTCGGCGTGATCGCACGGAAGGTCGTGGAACGTGTGATCGGGGAGTCGCGCGAGAATCTGAGCGAGCTGGCGCGACGCATGATCGTGAGCTTCGCCTCACGCATCGTGGTGATGATCGGGTTCTTCGTGGCTCTCTCGCAGGTCGGCGTGAACGTGACAGCCCTGCTGACCGGCCTCGGCATCGCCGGCTTCATCGTGGGCTTCGCGCTCCAGGACACACTCGGAAACTTCGCCTCGGGCGCCATGATCCTGGCCTACCGCCCCTTCGACGTCGGCGACACCATCGAGGCCGGCGGCATCTCGGGCAAGGTCCACAACATGAATCTGGTCTCGACCACGATCCTCACGTTCGACAACCAGACGCTCGTCGTTCCGAACAGCAAGATCTGGGGCGACGTCATCCGCAACGTCACCGCCCAACAGATCCGACGCGTGGACCTCGAGTTCCATCTGGCGCACGACGTCGACGTGGTACAGGCCGAGTCGCTCTTCGGTGAGATCTGCAGCGGCCACCCGGAGATCCTCGACGACCCGGCGCCCGCCATCCACATCCACAAAGTCACGCCGGCGGCAGTGGTCTTCATCGTCCGGCCTTGGGTGAAGACCCAGGACTACTGGCCCACCTACTGGGGCCTCACGCGGGAGGCGAAGCTGCGACTGGCGGCCGAAGGCATCGCCATGGGCGCCGAGCCCCACACGGTTCGGCTCGAGAGCGATGCGGCCTCGCCGGTCGAGTAAACCGACACGGCCATGAGTATCTCCACGCGAATCCTGCTGGGGCTCGTTCTGGGTATCGCCAGCGGCCTCTTCTTCGGCGAATCCATGGGCGCGCTTTCGGTGGTCGGCGACGCCTACGTCGGCTTGTTGCAGATGACCGTGCTGCCCTACGTGGTCGTCTCGCTCATGGCCGGCCTCGGGAGCCTGACCTACAAGGAAGCACGGCTGTTGGCCCTTCGTGGCGGCGGCCTCCTGCTCCTTCTGTGGGTCGTCACGTTCGCAATCGTGCTGCTGATGCCACTGTCCTTCCCGGAACTCCAGACGGGTTCGTTCTTCAGCACGACCCTCGTCGACCGTCCACCCTCCTTCGATCTCGTCGCGCTCTACGTTCCCTCGAACCCCTTCGAATCCCTGGCCAACAGCGACGTGCCTGCCGTCGTGCTCTTCAGCATCGCGGTTGGCGTCGCATTGATGGGAATCGACGAGAAGGGCTCGGTCCTTCGCGCACTCCAGGTCGTGTCCGAGGCGCTGATGCGCGTCACGCGCTGGATCGTTCGCTTGACGCCCTACGGCGTCTTCGCGATTGGCGCCAGCGCCGCGGGCACGATGACGGTGGACGAGTTCGGCAAGGTCCAGGTCTACCTGATCTCCTACATCGCCTTCGCGCTCGTCCTGACGTTCTGGGTCCTGCCAGGCCTCGTGGCGACCCTCACCGGCCTGCCGCAGCGAGAGGTTGCCTCGGCCGCGCGCGACGCCTTGATCACGGCGTTCGCCACGGGAAACGACTTCGTCGTGCTGCCGCTTCTCACCGAACGGACCAAGGAGATCCTCGAGAAGCACCGGATGGACGACGACGAGGAGACGGACGCCATCGTGGATGTGGTCGTCCCGGTCTCCCACAACTTTCCCCACACGGCGAAGATCCTGTCGCTGTCGTTCATCGTCTTCGCGGGTTGGTTCACCGGGAACGAGCTCGGCCCCGCCGACTACCCCGCACTCGGTGGCGCCGGCGTGGTGAGCACCTTCGGCAGCGTGAACCTCGCAATCCCATTCCTGCTCGATCTCTTCCACCTGCCTTCGGACCTGTTCAACCTCTTCGTCGCCACGAGCGTCGTCAACGCGCGCTTCGGAACCCTCCTCGCTGCGATGCACGGCTTCTGCCTGGCCCTTCTCGTGACGGCAGCGCTCACGGGCCGGCTCGTCTTCTCCTGGGTTCGCATCCTGCGCTTCGGGCTCGTAACGCTGGCTGTTGTCGGCGTCACCGTCGTCGCGGTGCGGACGACCCTGAACGTCCTCGTCGACACGGACTACGACCGGGGCGCGGTGTTCGATCAGTTTCCCCTGGCACAGCAGGGCGTCGATTCGGTGCGTGCCTTCCGCCCGGGCGAGTCCGCTCCCGAGCGCGAGCTACCGCAGGGACCGCGCATCGAGGCCATCCTCACTGAAGACACGCTGCGAGCTTGCTACGTGCGCCCGACGCTTCCGTTCGCCTACTTCGATACCGACGGTGCATTCGTCGGTTTCGACGTAGAAATGGCCTACAGCCTCGCCCGCGGCCTCGGAACGAGCATCGAGTTCGTTCAAGCGCCGGACGGCGAAGGCCGAGAGCCCCGCATCGGTGAGGCGCTCGACCGCGGCGACTGCGACCTGGTCCTCGGCACGGCGATCTCGATGGATCAAGCGAAATGGCTCGACTACTCCAAGCCCTACCTCGACCTCACCATGGCCCTGCTCGTTCCCGACCACCGACGCGGCGCCTTCGTGAAGCGGAAGCAGATCGAACGGATGCAGGGCCTCCGCCTCGGCGTCGGTCCCAACACCTACTACCAGCGGCGCGTCCGCACGCTGTTGCCCGACGCGGAGCTGGTGGTCCTCGATCAATATCTCGAGGTCATGGACGGCAGCCGCACCGACGTCCACGCCATCGTCCATGTCGCCGAGATCGCCTCGGCCTACAGCCTTCTATACCCGAACTGGAGCGCGGTGGTTCCAGACCCTCCGTTCCAGAAGGTCCCTGTGGCCTACGGGTTGCCCGATGGCGAGACGGGCTGGCGCAACTACGTGGACAGTTGGCTCGACCTGAAGAAGCGCGACGGCACCATCGACCTCCTCTATGACCACTGGGTCCTGGGTCGCGGCGCCGAGCCCCAGAGGCCCCGCTGGAGCATCGTTCGCGACGTGCTCCACTGGGTGGACTGAGGCAGCGCCTCAGATCCTCCTTCCTGGCCTCCAGGTGAACAAACAGCGAGGGCGGGGTGTCTACCGCTTTCGTGGACCCTCGGATCTGGCAGATCGGCATGCTCACGGCACTCCTGGGCTACGGGAAGCTCGCGCTCGGCTTCCCCGTGGCTGCGGAGGAGTTGCTGCTGATCATCGCCGCCGCCCTCGGCACCCAGTGGCTGGCCGCAAAAGCCGGCTTCGCCTCGCGTTTCGACCCGAAGAGCGCGCTGACTTCCGCTCTATCCATCGCGATCCTCCTGCGCGCCGCGGAGCCGTGGCTGCTCGCCGCAGCCAGCGCCTTCGCCATCGCCAGCAAGTACGCCCTGCGCATCGACGGCAAACACCTCTGGAACCCGTCGGCGCTCGCCATCGCGGCGGCCGTGCTCGTCAGTGGTCAGGCCTGGCTGTCGCCCGGGCAGTGGGGCAACACGGCATGGTTCGCCTTCGCCATCGCCGGGCTCGGGGGCCTCATCGTCTTCCGGGCGGAACGCAGCGACGTGACGTGGGCCTTCGCCGCCTTCTGGTGTGTGCTCGTCGTCGGCCGCTCCCTGTGGATCGGCGAGCCCTTCGACGTCCCCATGCATCGCCTGAAGGACGGGGGCCTGCTGCTCTTCACGTTCTTCATGATCTCCGACCCGAAGACGACACCCGACTCGCGCGGGGGGCGCATCGCCTTCGCTGCGGCCGTCGCGTGCACCGCCTTCGGTCTCAAGTTCGGTGCGCACATTCACGCGGGGCTCGTCTACGCCCTCGTACTCTGCGCCCCGCTCTCACCGTTGTTCGACCGCTGGCTTCCGGGCCGGCGCTACGCGTGGCCCACCCGATCTGCCAAAAAGGCGGCCGTGGCCATGGATCAAGGAGCCCATCATGACCCGAATCATCCGATCCCTGTCGCTGCTCACGCTCGCCAGCCTCTGGTTCGCGCCTAGCGCCCAGGCCTTTTGCGGCTTCTACGCCGCGCGCGCCGGCGCCGACCTCTTCAACGAGACGTCGAAGGTCGTCGTCGTGCGCGACGACGACAAGACCGTCGTCACCATGGCCAGCGACTTCAAGGGCGACGCCACCGACTTCGCTCTCGTGATCCCCGTGCCGACCTTCCTCGAAGAGGGGCAGATCCACGTGGCGAACCCGAAGACCGTGGAGCACCTCGACGCCTACACCGCGCCGCGGCTGGTCGAATACTTCGACTCCGACCCGTGCGACGTCCGCTATCGGATGGAGGCCATGGGGCGAAGCCTGGACTCTGCCGCCCTCCCTGCATCGAAGCCCATGCGCAAGAACAGCTTCGGCGTCACCGTCGAAGCCGAGTACACCGTGGGCGAGTACGACATCGTGATCCTCTCCGCCGAGGAGAGTCAGGGCCTCGTGAAGTGGCTGCACTCGAACGGCTACAAGATCCCCGACGGCGCCGCCCCCGTGCTCGGCGAATACCTGAAGCAGGACATGCGCTTCTTCGTAGCGCGCGTGAACCTGGAAGAGCAGGCGAAGCTCGGCTTCCGTTCCCTGCGCCCGATCCAGGTCGCCTACGAGTCGCACAAGTTCATGCTGCCGATCCGGCTCGGCATGGTGAATGCGCAGGGGCCCCAGGACATGGTGGTCTGGTTCCTGACCCGCAAGGGTCGCGTCGAGACGGCGAACTACCGCACCGTAAAGCTCCCCACCGGCGACGAGATCCCGACCTTCGTGAAGGGAGAGTTCGGCAAGTTCTACAAGTCGCTCTTCGGCACCCAGGTCGACCGCGAAGAGCGGCGCGCCGTCTTCCTCGAGTACGCATGGGACATGGGTTGGTGCGACCCCTGCGCCGCCGACCCGCTCTCGCCCGAGGAGCTGCGCGAGCTCGGCGTCTTCTGGCAGAAGACGGCGGCCGCACCCCGGCCCGTGCCGCTCCCGCGGCAGGGCCGCATCGCGCCGCAGCCCATGCCGCGCGACGTCTTCGTGACGCGCCTCCACGTCCGCTACGACGACGAGCACTTCCCCGACGATCTCCACTTCGTGCAGACCGCCGACCGCAGCAACTTCCAGGGCCGCTACGTCCTGCGTCACCCCTGGAAGGGCGACTCCACGTGTGAAGCCGCCGCGCGCTACCGCGAGGAACTCGTGCGCCGACAGGAGCGCGAAGCCCAGACCCTGGCGTCCCTCACCGGTTGGGGAATCGACTGGATCCGCGAACGCATGGACATCGCCGCCGTGGCGCCGGCAAGCTCCTCCGGCGGCGACCCCTGGTGGAAGCGGATCTGGAGCCGGTAGAGAACCGGCCCGATGGCCGGTGCTGAACCGGCCCCGACTCGGTGAAAACCGGCGGGCTCCTCGGCACCCATCACAAGGGGGCGATGCGGTCGGGGAGCCTGCCACCTCTCAGCCGAGCGAAGTGGCGGCGTCCGCGACCCCCGCATCTCGTTGGCGCAAACCGCTGGCAGCCACGAACACCACGACGAGCAGCAGACTCGCGAACCAGAACGGGGCACCCATCTTCGTGTCGTAGAGCAGGCCGGCCGCCACCGGCCCGAGCACTCGGCCAAGGGATGCCGCCGACTGGAACGTGCCGAGCACCACGCCTCGATGCTCGGGACGCGCCTCCAGGGAGACGAGACTCATGAGCGACGGCTGCAGCACCGCGCGCCCGATGGCCGAGAAGGCGAGCGGCAGCAACAACACGGCGATGGTCGTCGAGAACGGGACCATCGCGATCGCGGCTGCGAGCAGCAACGAGCCGCCACGCGCGAGGGTTCGCTCGCTGAATCGCGCAGCCAGCGCCTTCATCCCGCCACCTTGGATGCCGCCCATGAGGACCGCCATGCCAATGAAGATCCAGGCCACGTCCATGGCGTCGTAGCCGAAGCGATCCGCCATGAAGAAGGCAAATACGGTCTCGAGTTGTACGACCGCGGTGCTGAAGGCGAGGTTCAACAGACAGATGAGGCGCACCACGGGGTCGGCAAGGGTTTCTCGGCGCGTAGCGCGCGGCGCCTCGCTGGCGTGGCGTGCGGGCTCGCGCAGCACGAAGAAGGCATAGACCCAGTTCACGGCCGCCAGGCCCGCCGCGCCGAGCATGGGAGCGGCGTAGCCCCAGTGGGAGAGCAGGCCGCCGAGCGCCGGGCCGAGTACGAAGCCCACGCCGAAGCAGGCGCCGAGCAGCCCCATCCAGCGTGTGCGCTCGGCCTCATCGGTGACGTCGGTGACGTAGGCCGCGGCGACGCTGATATTCGCGGCAAAGCCTCCCGCCAGGAAACGCGCGGCGAACATCGCCACGAGTGATTGTGCGAGGCCGAGCCAGAGGAGCGCCGCCGCGGTGCCCGCGACGGTGCAGAGCATGACGCGGCGGCGTCCGATGCGGTCCGAGAGCCGACCCCAGATCGGCGCGAACAGGAACTGGGCGCCGGCGTAGCCCGTGAGGATCAGGCCGAGTTCGACCCCGCTGGCGCCGTACTCGCGCGCCAGGAAGGGCAACACCGGGATCGCGATGCCGAAGCCGATGAGGTCGACGATGACGACGCTGAAGAGCACGGGCAACGCGCGGCGGGCTTGCGCGCGTTCCGCGTCATCGCGCTCCGAATCGTCGCGTTCCGAATCGTCGGGCTGGGAGGGAGTCTCGGGGGTGTCGCTCACGGGCGCGCATCATACCCGTCGCTTCGAGGTCCGGCACGCTCGAACACGAGAAGCCCCGCAGGCCTCCCCCGGGCGACTTGCCCGGAGGAGACACGGAGCTCGAGGCTCAAGCGAAAGCAAAGGAGAGGCGGGGCCCCCGAGGCACCCCGGCCGGGATGGCCCCGACTAGAAGCGTCGCGACTTCGCGGCCTTCTTCTTCTGGATCGGTGACGGGATGGGCGGCACGTCCATCGGTGCCGACATCGACACGCCCTGGAAGTTGGCCTTGGCAGGCGGAGCCGGCGGGCTCGCGATCCCCCAGGTCACGCCGTGACCGATCTGCTTGCAGTTCGTTCCGTCATGGAACTCGCCGAGCCCGCCCGGCGCCTTCTTCTGGCACGAGCCCAAGCTCGACACGCGATCCGAACACTGGAACGTCTCGTTCTTCACGTAGACGCAGGCCCCCTTGGCACTCGCTTCACCGGCGACGGCGAAGACGAAAGCGGAGGCGAGCAACGACAATGCGATCCGGGTCTTCATGGAGACCTCCCTTCGGGATGGTGTGTTCCATGGATCGGTCGGTTCGGCCTAGATGGATGTACGGAGGCTCACGGGCTTCTTGTGATGGCGAGCACGGACTCGCTCAGCCCATCCAGGAGCCGCCGTTCGGGTCGAGGGCTTGGCCTGTGAAGGAGGCGCCGCCGGGCCCGAGCAGAAAGGCGACGAGTTCCGCGATCTCCTGGGGCTCGCTCATGCGCTGGAGCGGGACCATTTCGACCGCGCCGTCACGCGCTTCCTCGAAGCTCTGGCCCGTGCCGTCGGCGATGGCCTGCATGCTGGCGCGTGCCATTTCGGTGTTCACCCAGCCGGGGCAGATCGCGTTCACGAGCACGCCCTCGGGTGCCCACTCGAGCGCAAGGGCGCGTGCCATCCCGAGCAGTGCGGCCTTGCTCGCGCAATAGGCGGTGTAGTCGAGGTTGGTTCGAACGACTTCGTCCCAGCGGTCGTCCGGTCCGGGCTCGTTCGCGCCGCCGAGACCGGCGTTGGCGACCAGGGCGTGGAGCGGGCCGAAGTGGCCGGCCACTTCTTCGAAGGCCTGCTGCTGCACCTCGGCGTCCCGCACGTCCACAGAGGCGACGTGCGTCTCGCCCTTCGCCTCGGCGGCGGTCTCGTCGAGCAGCGCCTTGCGGCGGCCGAGCAGGCCGACCTTCGCCCCGGCTCCGGAGAGCTGCAGCGCGATCGCACGGCCGATCCCCGTGCCGGCGCCGGTCACCACGATGTTTCGCCCCGTGAAGTCGCTCATCGTCGCTCCGTTCGATCGATCATCCGATCCCCACTTCAGTCATGACACGCTCGAGGTCGTCGGGCGAGATCGCCACCACCCCGCAGTCGGGCGGGAGCGCCTCGCCGAGGCGCGCAAAGTAGCGTTTGTCCGTGCGCCCCTCGACGATCACCGCGATGCCGCGGTCCTCCTCGGTCCGGATCAGACGGCCGACCATCTGTTTCAAGTTGAGGAGCATCTTCCCGAGCGTGTGGCGCGAAAAGACGTTCATGCCCTCTTCTTCCAAGCGCGCCTGCCGGCGTTTGCGCAGCTCGGTGGGCACCTCGAAGGGCAACTTCTCGATCACCACGGCTTGCAGGCTCTCGCCGGGAATGTCGAGCCCTTGCCAGAACTTCCGCGCGCCGAGCAGGACGGCGGGGCCGCCATCCTTGAACCGTGCGACCAGGGCGTGAGGGTCGTCGGCGGCTCGGCGTGGCGCGAGGATCTCGATGCCATCGTCGCGTAGCCGCTCCGACAGCAATGCGGCGACCTGGTTCATTCGAGCGAGACTCGTGAACAAGCCGAGCGTCCGGCCACCCAGACGACGCGCCAGCGTTTCAATCGCGGTGGCGGTGTCTTCGACGAGGTCGTTCGTGCGATTGAACGCGACCACGCGCATGTGCTCGGGGTAGGCGAAGGGGCTCGGGACCGAGACGCGCGAAAGGCGGTCGCGCGCCCGGGATTCGACGCCCAGCTCCCCGAGCGAGGCGAACGCATTGCCGCCGATGAAGACCGAGGCCGACACGCCAGCGAAACTCGAGAGGCGCGAGAGGAACTGCTCGTCGAAGGGCTCCTCGAGCGAAACGTTCCGGATTGCCAGACGCCAGCGATCCCAGGGCGGCTCCACGCGCTCGAAGCCGGCCACGGCATCGGCGGCGGGCTCGAGCAAGGCGCGGCGCAGGCCTCCGGCGGCGAGCCGCAGGTCGCCCGCAGCGCGGGTGAGGGGCGCCGCATCGTCGCCGCCCCCCGCATCATCCCCGAGTCGCGAGATCTCGTTCGCAACGTCGTCAATGCGCTCGGCGGCAACCTCGGCTTGATGCGCGGCTTCCTTCCAACGCCCGTCGCGTTCGACGGGGACATCGACCTCACCGAAGTCGTTCGCCACGCCGCCCAGGGCCTTGCCCAACGCGGCGAGGTCTTGCTGTACACCGCGGCGCCAGGCGAGGGCATCCTTGGCCAGGGCACGGCGCGCTCCCGCGGGCGCCAGACCGGCGCTCCTGCCCTTCTCCTTCGGCCGCCCGAAGACGTCGTCGATGCGGTCGAGCACCGCCTCCGGGCGAACCTCCTGGGCATAGACGTCGTCGGCCACGTCGGCGAGCTCGTGCACCTCATCCACGATGCAGTGAGCGAAACTCGGATAGTCGGGCGGCCAACGCAGCAGCAAGTCGTGATTGGCGACGACGAGCTGCGACTTGCCGAGAGCACGCCGCTTCGCACCGAAGGGGCAGCCTTCCTGCTGGGCGCACTGCTCGCGGCTGCACTGCTCGGCCCGCGGCGCCACGGATCGGCGCAGCAACTCCCGCAGGGGCGGGAAGCGGCGGAGCAACGCGGCCGGCACCGCGCCGACCTCGCCGAAGGGCCGCGTCCCGGCACAGGCGGCGAGCGTCGCGTAGGCAAGTCGATCCTCCGGGAAGATGCTCGCCTCGCTGCCCTCCGACAGAACGCCCACGAGCTTTCGCTCGCACACGTAGTTGGCGCGCCCCTTGATCGAGAGCGCGCGCAGACCGGGGTGGCCGAGGAAGCGCGCCGCGGAGGGGATGTCCTTCCCGAGGAGTTGATCCTGCAGCAGCTTCGTGCGTGTCGAGATCACCAGGGGTGCGCCCTCCCCCTTCACCGCCTGGGCCATGACGAAGGGGATCGCGACCGACAGGTAGGCCAGCGACTTCCCGACTCCGGTGCCGCCTTCGAGCAGCAGCACGCCATCGTCGCGCAGGTTTCGCGCGAACTCGCGCGCCAACCGGATCTGCGCCTCGCGCACGCGATAACCCGGGAAGTGTCGCTGGCCACGGGCTTCGTCAGCCAGCACCGCGGCAATCGCCTCCTCGTCGAAGGGAACGGGCTCTTCCGTGGTCTCGCCGACCTCCACCCAGGCCGCAAGCGGGTCGAGCGGCGCATCGAACCCGTCCTTGCCGAGCAGCGCTAACCACGGCGAGGCCGGCGCAAAGCGCGAAAGTGCAGCGCGAGCTTCCTCATAGCGCCGTTCGCCCTTCAGGGCGCCCACGCCGATCCGCGACATCACGCGCGCCGTATCGAGCGCGTCATCGAGGGCGCGGTGTTGCTCTTCCGTGTCGAGCAGCTCGCGCGTGAACGATTCGAGCCGCAGGTCGGGCGCGTCGGGGTGGGTGACCGACAGCAGGTCCTGCGTGTCGAGGTAGGCCGAATCGGCCAGGGCGGGAGACACCGACCGTGCCAGGAAGTGCCGTTCGAACTCGGCGTTGTGGGCGATGATCGCCCGCCCCGCGAGCAAACTCGAGAGCGACTCGCGCAGCTCCGACAGGCGAGGTGACTCGAGCACGTCATCGTCGCTGATGCCGGTGATGTGCTGGATCAGGCGCGGAATCGACGCCTCGGGCTGCACGAGCTGCCCGACCGTACGCACGCACGACTCGCCCGGGTCGACCAGCACGCAACCGATCTCGAGGATCTCCGAGCCGGGTTGGGTTTGAAGCCCCGTCGTCTCGAGGTCGACCACCGCGAGCGGACCGGTCGCCTCGCATAGCCGTGCGAGGGCCGGCCCATCGAGGCCGAGGGCTTCGGGTTCGTGGCTGGCGAGCTCGAGGTCCACCCCAGCCCTAGACGTAGATGCCGCCCTTGTACTCGCGATCCTGACGGATGATCACGTTGACCAAGGCGGGCTTGCCCGACTCGGCGGCGCGGTCGAGTGCCGGCCGCAGCTCATCGGGGCTCTCCACCAGCTCGCCGTGGCCACCGAGCGCCTCGACCACCTTGTCATAGCGGGTGAAGTTGAGGAGCGTGCCCTGCAGCCGATCCCAACCATAGACGGCGCCCTGGGGCCGCATCATCTGGCCCCACGCACCGTCGTTCCCGACGATGCCGAGGATCGGCAGGTTGTGACGCACAGCCGTGTCGTACTCGAAGCCGTTCAGGCCGAAGGAGCCGTCGCCGTAGACGATCATCACCCGCTTGTCGGGGTGCGACGCCTGGGCGGCCAAGGCGAAGGGCATGCCGACGCCGAGGGTGCCGAGCGGGCCCGGGTCCATCCACGCACCCTCGCCGGGCACGGGCAGGATCTTCGCCGCGGTGGCGACGATGTCACCGCCGTCGCCGATGGTGATGAACTCTTCGCTGCGCTCGGCCATCCAATCGCGCAGCTCGCCGCACATGCGCTGGGGGTCGATCGGCGTCTCGTCGCTGTTGAGCTTCGACTCGACGGCCTGCTCGGCCGCGACCTCGATCTCGCGCAGCTCGTCGCGCCAGTTCGAGTAGTCGAGCTGGGTGCCGGTGTTCTTGATCTCCTCGGCCAGCAACTCAAAGGAGCAGGCCAGGTTACCCACGAGTGCCACGTCCGACGCGCGGTTCTGACCGATCAGCGTCGCATCCATGTCCAGCTGGATGATGGTGGCGTCGGCCGGGATCGATGCGCCAAAGCGCATGCGGAAGTCGAGCAGCGTGCCCGCGAGGATGACGCAGTCGCTCTTCGAGAGCGCATCGCGGCGCGAACGGTTCCCGAACTCCGGCAGGTCCGGCGGCACGCAGCCACGGCCCATCCCGTTCGTGAAGACCGGGATGTGGGTCTGTCGGACGAAGTTCACGAGGTTCTGGCTGGCGCGCGACCACTTGACGCTCGTCCCGGCCATCACCATCGGGCGCTCGGACTTCGCGATCAGGTCGATCGCACGGCGCACCTCGTCGCGGTCGGGCGAAATCCGCGGCGCTTCGGTGCGGATGTATTTCGGGATCGGCGCCTGCTCCCACTCGACCTCGGCCATGAAGATGTCCATGGGGATCTCGAGGTAGGAGGGGCCGGGGATACCGGAAACGGCGTGACGGATCGCGAGCTCGATGTACTCGGGGATCCTGTGGGTCTCGTAGGCGGCGTCGGCATACTTGGTGATGGGCCGCATCACGCCGATGTGGTCCATCTCCTGGAGCGAGCCGCGACGCAGGTTGGCGAAGGGCCCCTGGCCGCCGAAGACGAGGATCGGAGAGTTCGCACGCCATGCGTTGGCAACGCCGGTGACACCGTCCGTGACGCCAGGCCCTGCAGTGATGGCCGCAACACCGATCTTCCCCGGATTGCAACGCGCCCACGAGTCCGCGGCGTGAACCGCAGCCTGCTCATGACGCACATCGATGATGCGAATCCCTTCGTCGATGCAGCCGTCGTAGAGCGGCATGATGTGCCCGCCCGGAAGAGTAAAAATGCACTCGACGCCAGCCTTCTTCAGGGTTCGCGCGGCGAGCTTACCGCCGTGTACCGACATGGGAGGACCTCACTGATTTGGGAACGGGGGGACGGTA
>JAFDDA010000051.1 GCA_019311105.1 Deltaproteobacteria bacterium | reverse complement strand
CCGCACGAAGGGGATGGCGATCAGCGACCCGATGATCGAGACGGCACCGACGGCCAGCGGGTAGAGGAAGAAGTCTTGGTTGCCCGGGAGGATGATGTGCGAGAGCAGCATCACGGCGGCCGCCGTCACCGCGTAGGTCTCGAAGAGGTCGGCGGCCATGCCGGCACAGTCGCCGACGTTGTCGCCCACGTTGTCGGCGATCACCGCGGGGTTGCGCGGGTCATCCTCGGGGATGTTCGCTTCGACCTTGCCGACGAGGTCGGCGCCAACGTCGGCGCCCTTGGTGAAGATGCCGCCGCCGAGGCGGGCGAAGACCGAGATCAGGGAGCCACCGAAGGCAAGGCCGACGAGGGCGTCGGGCTTGTCGTAGCCCTGGGAGTGCATCACGAAGACGACCAGCGCCAGGCAGAGGAGGCCGAAGCCGACGACCATGAGGCCGGTCACCGCCCCACCCTGGTAGGCGAGGCCAAAGGCCTTGCTGAAGCCGCTCTTGGCAGCCTCGGCAACCCGCAGGTTGGCGCGGACCGAGACGTTCATGCCGATGAAGCCGGCGGCCGCACTGGCCACCGCGCCGAGGATGAAGCCACCGGCGTACCACGGGCCGAGCAGGAAATAGACCGCGAGGAGGATCGGCACGCCGACGATGGCGACCGTGCGGTACTGGCGGGTCAGGAACGCCTGGGCGCCTTCTTGAATCGCCAGGGCGATCTCCTGGGCCCGGACGTTCTCGGTCGGGGCAGCCAGCACCCGGCGGTAGAGCACGAGCCCCACCACGAGGGCCAGCACGGCGGCGACGAATGAAATCTCGGTAATCGGCATTGGTTTGCTTCTCCAGGGACGCGGCGCGGTGGTCCGCGTCGGGAATCAGGTCTCCGGTTCGGAGGCGGTTGGGGGCGGCCCGATCAGGCCGGCCGGGTCAGCCCGGGCGGGTCAGCCTGGGCGGGCCGAGATTAGACGGGTTGCCAGCGAATTTCCAGGGCAGCTTGCGTTTGAATTTCCAGGGGTTATCGCCTTCGACGACCGGTTCTCCCCCAGGGGAACCCAGGCTCGAATCCGGTTCGAATCGGGCCTCTGAGGTGCGTCCAGGCCCCCTCGATCCGGGCCCCGGGGATGCCCTTTCGGAGTAGTCTGGGTGGGTGGAGTTCGACGGAACCCAGACCCAGGCGGCCTTCCTCCAGGCCGATGCCGAGCGGCTCGTCCCCGTGGCGATCTACCACCAGCCCCACGAGGCCCACCTCGCCCGGCTCCGGCTCGAGGCCGAAGGTCTCCGCTGCGTCCTCGAAGGCGAGCACATGGGCGGCCTCGCGTGGCCGCCGACCTCCGGCGTCCGGGTGCTCGTCCCGGCGTGGCAGGTCGAACTAGCGCGCGGCGTGCTGGGCGCTTGCGAACCTGGGGGCGGCGCGGCGGGGTCCGAGGACTGGGTGACCGGCGACCTCGAGGCGACGCGTTGCCCGGCGTGCGGATCGCTGCGGGTCCGCGACGCCCGCGTGAGCGCAGCGGGCCGTGGCTTCCGCTGGCGCGTGCTCGGCGTCCCCCTACCCTTCCTCCGCCGCCGCGCCGCGTGCCGCCAATGCGGCCACCGCTGGGTGCCGGCCTGAAAGGCCACGCCCTCATGAACGGAGCCGAGAGCCTGGTCCGGACGGCCGTCGCCGCCGGCGTGGACGTGTGTTTCGCCAACCCGGGGACCACGGAGATGCCGCTGGTCGCCGCTCTCGACAGCGTGCCCGGCATGCGCGGGATCCTCGGCCTCTTCGAAGGCGTCTGCACCGGCGCCGCCGACGGCTACGGCCGGATGACGGGCAAGCCCGCGTTGACGCTGCTCCATCTCGGGCCGGGTTTCGCGAACGGCATCGCGAACCTCCACAACGCACGGCGCGCACCCTCCCCCGTCGTGAACGTGATCGGCGACCACGCGAGCTGGCACCTCGCGGCGGATGCCCCGTTGACCTCCGACATCGAATCCCTGGCAAAGCCGGTGTCGTGCTGGCTTCGCTCATCGGGCGAGGCGGCTCGGGTCGGCCAGGACACCGCCGAGGCGATCGCCGCGGCACAGTCGACACCGGGCGGTGTTGCGACGCTGATCGTCCCCGCGGATGCACAGTGGTCCGACGGAGGCCAGGTCGGCCGGGTCGTGGCGGGCGACGCATCGCAACCCGCCCCGCTGCCCTCGGGCGACACCGTCGACGCGGTGGCAGGGGCCCTTCGTGGTGCGCAGCGGCCGGCGATCTTGCTCCGCGGTTCGGGATTGCTCGAACCGGGGCTCGGGTTTGCCGCGCGCATCGCGGCGGCCTGCGGCGCGCGCCTGCTCTGCGACACGTTTCCGGCGCGAGCCGAGCGGGGTGCAGGGCGCGCCGCCGTCGAGCGCATCGGCTACTTCCCCGAGCAGGGCGCCGAGACCTTGAAGGGCCTCGATCTTCTGGTGCTCGCCGGCAGCCGCGACCCCGTGACCTTCTTCGGCTACCCCGACATCCCGAGCCGCCTCGCGCCGGAGGACTGTCGGAGCCTGACCCTGGCCGAACCGACCGAAGACGTGGCGGGTGCCCTCGAAGCCTTGGCCGATGCCCTTGGCGCGCCGGCCTTCGGCACCGTCGCCGCGAAGTCCGACCTCGCGCGGCCGACGGGCGCCCTCGACCCCGGCAGCATGGGCGCAGCGATCGCCGCGCTCCAACCCGAGAACGCCATCATCATGGACGAAGGCGCGACCTCGGGCCTCCCGCACTACGTGATGTCCACCGGCGCTCCGCCCCACACCTACCTCGCCCTCACCGGGGGAGCGATCGGCCAGGGGTTCCCGTGCGCCACGGGCGCCGCGGTGGCGTGCCCCGACCGCAAGGTGATCGCGCTGCAGGCAGACGGCAGTGGGATGTACACGCTCCAGGCGCTGTGGACCCAGGCGCGCGAGGGCCTCGACGTCACCACGATCGTCTGCTCGAACCGCAGCTACCGGATCCTCCAGATCGAGTTGGCGCGAGCGGGGGTCGCCGAACCGGGCCGCAACGCGCGCGGCATGACCGACCTGTCCACGCCGCCCCTCGACTGGGTTTCGCTTTCCAAGGGGCTGGGCGTCCCCGCCGTCCGTGCCGAGGACGCGGACACCCTGGTCCGCGAACTCGAGCGGGCCCTCGCCGAGCCCGGGCCTTCGCTGATCGAAGCGGTCCTCTAGGGCCCGGGACCGCGCGCATGCGACGTCCGCGGACGACCCGACAGGCTCTGGCTTCGCTCATCGCGCTCGCAGGCATGTGGGCGGGCACCGCGTGGGCCGGCGTCCCCAAGGCCTTGCCCGGCGCGACGGCCTTCCCGACCGAAACCCATGCCGCTCTGTCCCGTGCTCTCGCATCGCGTCCCGCGGATTGGGAGCCGCGCACCCGCCATCGCGCAGCAGACGGCGCCCCGCTCTACACGAATCGCCTCGCTCTCGAACCAAGCCCATACCTTCAACAGCACGCCCACAACCCGGTGAACTGGTATCCCTGGGGCGACGAGGCCTTCGAAGCCGCCCGCCGGCTCGACCGGCCGGTGCTGGTTTCGATCGGCTACTCCACCTGCCATTGGTGCCACGTCATGGAGGAGGAGTCCTTCGACGATGTCGCGACGGCGCGCCTGCTGAACGAACGCTTCATCGCCGTGAAGGTCGACCGCGAAGTCCGGCCCGACGTGGACTCGATCTACATGACGGCGCTCCACGCGTTGCAGGGCCGCGGCGGTTGGCCCCTGAACATGTTCCTGACGCCCGACCGGGCACCGTTCTACGGGGGGACCTACTTCCCGCCCGTGGGTTCGCGCAACCGGCCCGGGTTCCGACAGGTGCTCGAGCAGGTGAGCGAAGCGTTCGCGACGGACCGCACCGCCCTGGAGCGGGACGCGGCCACGTTGTCGGCGCGCGTCGCGAAGGCGCTCTCGGCCGACACCGCGCGGGAGAGCTCGATCCCGGACAC
The DNA here is from genome assembly GCA_019311105.1 of Deltaproteobacteria bacterium. GTDB lineage: Bacteria > Myxococcota_A > UBA9160 > UBA9160 > JAFDDA01 > JAFDDA01. The sequence continues at coordinate 34,836 of JAFDDA010000051.1, read as the reverse complement.
GTCGTTGCTCGACCGCGCGACCCGGGCCATCGACGCGTCCTTCGACGACACCTGGGGTGGCCATCGTGGGCGGACGAAGTTCCCGGCGACATTGCCCATCCGGTTCCTCCTGCGGCAGCACCGGCGCACGGGCGATGCCCGCGCCCTCGAGATGGCAACGCGGACGCTCGAGCGCATGGCCGCTGGCGGCCTGCACGACCCGATCGGCGGTGGTTTCCACCGCTACGCGACCGACACGCGCTGGCTCGTGCCGCACTTCGAGAAGATGCTCTACGACAACGCACTCCTCACCCTCGCCTACGTCGAAGCCTGGCAGGCGACCGGGCGCGACGACTTCGCGGACGTGGCCCGGCACACCCTCGACTACCTGCTGCGCGAGATGACCTCACCCGAGGGTGGCTTCTATTCCGCGACCGACGCCGACAGCCTTGGCCCCGACGGCGAACGCGAGGAAGGCCGCTTCTTCACCTGGACCCCTGCGGAGATCGAGGGAGTCCTCGGCGCCCAGTCGGGCCCCGCAATGAGCCGGTTCTTCGGCGTTACCCAGCGTGGGCACGTGGAGGGCCGGAGCGTCCTCCACCGGGCGTTGCCACGGGGCACGCCGCGACCGGCAGGATTCGAACGTGCGGTCGAGGCCCTCTACGCGGCCCGCGCTTCTCGGCCCCCGCCCCTGCGCGACGAGAAGATCCTGGCGGCCTGGAACGGCCTCGCGATCTCGGCCTTCGCACGGGCCAGCCTGGCCCTGGGGGAGGCCCGTTACGTCGACGCCGCGCGGCGGGCGGCGGGCTTCGTCCTCTCTCGCATGCGCCCTCGAGGCCAGCTGGCCCGAAGCTTTGCCAACGGGCGCAGCGAGGGCAGCGCCTTCCTCGAGGATCACGCCTTCGTGATCGCGGGCCTGATCGACCTCTACGAGGCCGACGCCGACCCGCGCTGGCTGAGCGAGGCTCTGGCGCTGCAAGGCCGACTCGACGCGCACTACGCCGATGCCGCCGGCGGTGGCTACTTCCGAACGCCCGACGACGGTGAGGCCCTGCTCGCACGCGAAAAGCCGAACCACGATGGCGCGGAGCCCTCCGGCAACTCCGTCGCGATCTTGAACCTGCTCCGCCTCGCCGAACTGACGACGCGCGACGACTATCGGACGACCGCGCTGATGGCGTTGTCGGCGTTCCGAGCCCGACTCGATGCTGCGCCCACGGCCCTGGGCGAGATGCTGCTGGCCGTCGACTTCCTGCTCGACACGCCCAAGGAGATCCTGATCGTCCGCGGAGCGGACGACGCGCAGGCGGAGGGGATGCTCGCGCCGCTTCGTCGGACATTCTGCCCGAACCGCGTCGTTTCGGTGGTCGCCGCGGGGTCGGTCGAGGAGCACGTGGCCCTGGTTCCGATCCTCGCTGGGAAGCGCGCGATCGCGGGCGAAACCACCGCCTACGTCTGCGAGCACGGCGTCTGCGCCTACCCGGCCCGAGACCCGGAGACCTTCGCGCGGCAGTTGGCCCCCGGAGACGATGGCCTCTAGTTGAGGCGGCGGTGGACCACCTGGCAGTCGAACCAGCGCGTCACCACGATCCCGATCTCATCGCGCAGTTGAACCTTGCACATGCGGCCGTCGGCGGTGCGCTCGACGAGCATGCCGTTCCCGTCCCAGACGTCGCTCTGGGTCGTGCGTTCGACGAGCACCGGCTCCCCGTGAGGCGTCATGAACAGACACCCCGGTCCAACGAGCGCCGCAGCAAGGAGCAGAGCCACGAGCCGAAAACGGGGACGGGGCGTGTAGACATCCATGCCCCCCCCATCGACCCGCCGGCCTCACGACTGTTGCCCCCAGCCCACTGACGAAGGGGACGGTTCTCTTTGATGACGAACGGGTTTCGTCATCAAAGAGAACCGTCCCCTTCGTCAGGAGTCATGCGGCGGCAACGGGGCGGCAGATCTTCCGCAGATCCGCGTCCTCCACGACGGGTTGCCGATCGGCTTGCGCCTGGAAGCGCTGGAAGGCCGCTTCGAAGAGTTCCCCCTCCAGGGCAAAGCCGAGCTGGCGCGCGCGCTCGCGGAAGCCGGCCCGTCCGGACAGCTTGCCGAGCACGATCTCGGTGCCGACCGGGTGGCCGATCTCCTCGGGGTCGATCAGCTCGTAGGTCTCGCGGAACTTCAGCACACCGTCCTGGTGGATGCCCGACGCGTGGCGGAAGGCGTTGGCCCCCACCACCGCCTTGTTCGGCGGCACCGGGATCCCGCTGCGCTGCTCGACCAGCCGCGAGAGCGGGCAGATGCCGCGCGGGTCCACCGACGTGTGCACGCCGATCTCGGAGCCGTGCACCCGCAGTGCGAGGACGACCTCCTCGAGGGAGGTGTTCCCGGCGCGCTCGCCGATCCCGTTCACCGCGACCTCCACCTGCCCGGCACCCGCCTCCACGGCGGCCAGGGCGTTCGCCGTGGCGAGGCCCAGGTCGTCCTGACCGTGGAACGAGAACGTCACGCCGTCGGCCCCAGGCACCGTGGCGTGCAGATGACGGAAGAGCGCAGCAATGGTCGTTGGTCGCGCGCACCCCACCGTGTCGGGCACGTTGATCGTGGTGGCACCCGCCTCCACCGCCGCCGTCACCAGCTCGGTGAGGAAGTCCCAGTCGGCACGGGTCGCGTCCATGGGGCTGAACTCGACGTCGGGCGTTACGTGGCGCGCCCGCCGCACGTTCTCCGTGGCCAGGCGCACGACCTGCTCCCGCCCCTTGCCCAGCTGGTGAGCGAGGTGCATGTCGCTCGAGTTCACGAAGATGTGGATGCGCGAGCGCGCGGCCTCGTGGAGCGCCTCGCCGGCGGCCTCGACGTCGGCGGCCACCGCCCGCGCGAGGCCGCACACGACCACGTCGCGCACCTCGCGGGCGACGGCGCGGACGGCCTCGACCTCCGCGAGCGACGCACCCGGGAAGCCCGCCTCGACGACGTCGACCCGCAGGTCGGCGAGGGCGCGGGCGATCTCCACCTTGTCGCGGGCGCTGAAGGCCACCCCGGCCGATTGTTCGCCATCGCGCAGGGTCGTGTCGAATACGACGACTCGGCGGGTTGCGGCTACGTGATTTCCAGACATGTCTGACTCCGATCGTTTGCTCTCGCTCTCGCGCCGAGCCATCGGAGAGGCCACATCGGAGGCCTGACCCCCAACGCACGAAACCCTCTCCAGCGACTCGGCAGGAGAGGGTTTCGTGTGTGCGTCGCGGTGCTGCGCTAGCGGCCGAACGTCCCCTCTCCCGCCCCGATAAGGAGCAGGTTCGAGAGAAGGCCCAGAAGCTTTGCGTCGCGCCGGTTCACCATGACTCGTTCCCTTGTAGGCCAGTGCATCGGCGGAGTCAACCGCCGCCTTGAGAGCACCGCGCCGACTAGAACCCATCTCACAAACCCCGACCGAGCCAGACGCTCGAGTTCGGCCCGAGATCAAGGCGCGAAATCGCAGCCCTGGCCAGCCACGGCGAGATTTCGCAACGCCGAGATCGGGTCGAAGGCGAGTGTCTGGCGACCGAGGGGTTTGTGAGATGGGTTCTAGCCCACGCGGACCAGCGAGAGCCGATCCGCCCAGCGCTGCTCGACCGCGTAGCGGAGGCCCGGATGGGCCGCGAGCGTCGGGTCCTCGCGCACCGTCGCCAGCGCCGCCTCGCGCGCCACCGAGATGAGCCGTGCGTCGCGCAGCAGATCGGCCACCCAGAGGTCCGGGAGCTTGCCGTGTTGGCGGGTCCCGAGAAACTCGCCGGGGCCCCGGATGCGAAGGTCGGCGTCGGCGATCTCGAAGCCGTCCGTGGTGGCGAGGAGCGCCGCGAGCCGCGCCTCGCTCTCCTCGGAGCCTCCCCGCGCCACGAGCACGCACGTCCCCGGCCGATCGCCGCGGCCGACGCGGCCGCGCAGCTGGTGGAGCTGCGCCAGACCGAAGCGTTCGGCGTGCTCGACGACCATCAACGTTGCCTGGGCGACATCGACGCCAACCTCGATCACCGAGGTCGAGACGAGCAAGTTCGTCTCGCCCGCCTCGAAGCGAGCCATCGCCTCCGAACGCGCCGTCGCATCGAGCCGACCGTGGACGAGGTCGACCACGAGTTCCGGGAAGGCACGCCGGATCCGCTCCGTCGACTCGACGGCCGCACGCAGGTCGGTCTTCTCCGTCTCCTCGACGAGGGGATAGACGACGTAGATCTGTTCCCCTCGCCCGGCGGCCTCGCGGATCAACTCGACCACGCGGCGCCCCTCCCCTTCGCGCAGCAGGTGGGTCGCCACGGGCGCACGCCCCGGCGGGAGCTCGTCGATCACCGACACATCGAGGTCGCCGTAGAGGGTCAGCGCCAAGGTGCGCGGGATCGGTGTCGCGGTCATGACCAGGACGTGGGGTGCGAGGCCATCCTCGGCCTTCGCGCCGAGGGCCTTACGCTGGAGCACGCCGAAGCGGTGCTGTTCATCCACCACCGCCAGGGAGAGACGCGGGATCCGCAGGCCTGCCGACACCAGGGCGTGGGTGCCGACGACCAGGTCGATCTCGGCGGCCTCGAGGCGCGCGCGCACGTCGCGGCGCTCCGCCGGCGGGCGCGATGCCACGAGCCAATCGAGCCGCAGCCCGGCCCCCGTGGCTTCGTTCAGGCGAGCCAACGTCCTCGCATGTTGCTCCGCCAACAACTCCGTCGGTGCCATCAATGCGCTCTGCCGCCCGTGCTCGGCCACGGCCACGGCAGCGAGGAAGGCCAACACGGTCTTCCCGCTGCCCACGTCGCCTTGAAGCAAACGGTTCATCGGGTGCGAACGGGAGAGGTCGCTGCGAATCTCACCCCACGAGCGACGTTGGGCCTGGGTGAGTTGGAAGGGCAGACCCTCCGCCGCGGCACGCGTGCGCGGGCCGTCCTTCGGGATCGCCAGCGCCGGTTCGCGAGTGTGCGCGTGGCGCCGCAGGGCCAGGCCCACCTCCAGACCGTAGAGTTCCTCGAGCACCAGTCGCTCGAATGCCGGCGACTCGCACCGACGCAAGGCTTCGACGTCGGCATCGGGTTCCGGTTGGTGGATTTCGCGGAGCGCCTCGGAAACCGAGGGCAGCCCTCGTTCCTCGGCGAGCGCCTCCGGCAAGTGGCTCGCAACGCAGTCTGCATAGGCCGCAACCGCGCGGGCCACGAACCCGCGCAACGTGCGGGGCGGGATGCCATCCGGGCTCGGATAGTCGGGCACGACACCGGCCAGGGCATCGAGGTCGATGCCCTCCCCCGCCTCGCCGGGCTCGGCATCGCCCTCCGGCTCGCTCGCAGCGCCGAGACGTTCGAGCTCCGGGTGCACGATCTCCTTGTCGAAGCGGTAGCGTTTCACATCGCCCGTCACGAGCACCGTGGCGCCCACTCGCAGGCTTTCCTTCATCTGGTCCGTGCCATGGAACCAGCGCAGCATCACGGTCCCCGTGTCGTCGCCGACGAGGGCCTTGAAGGTGCGCCGGAAGCGGCCCCCTCGGCCTCGCGAGCCGCCCGACTCGGTCTTCCGCACCCGGGCCACGAAGGTCGCGCGGCTGCCCACTTCGAGCTCGTCGACGGTGCAGAGCGCGCGGCGATCGTCGTAGCGCGTGGGGAGGTGGAAGAGCAGATGGGCCACGGTGCGTAGCCCGCGGCGCTCGAGCGAGTCGGCTCGCCGCGGGCCAACGCCGGGGATCTCCGAGACCGGCCTCGCCAGCGCCTCGTCGGCGAACGCCGGCTCGGCCCACGGCTCGATCTTTGCGCGGGCACGCGGGAGGAGCTTCGCGAGGTCTGCTTCGCTCGCGGTGAAGGCGCGCTCCATGGCGGCGAGGGTCTTGACGAGGTCTTTCGGGATGTGGAGCGTGCGGGCGCGTGCGGCGGCGGCGGCCACGGCCGCTCCGTCTTCATCGGTCTCTGCGCGCGTCAACGCACCGAGCAGATCCTGCACGGCTCGCGTGAACGGGCTCGCCATCGAGGCCCCCCAAGGGCGTATTGGTGTACGCCCCCTCACGACCAGCCTACCAGAGCCCGGCGGGGCGACCCGCCTAGCGACCCGAGCGTTGGATGAAGGTGCGGTAAGCCACCAGGGACCGGTCTTCCGCGTCGAAGAAGACGTAGTCCTGGTAGTAGGCGAGCCCGCCCACCACCGTGGCCCAACCCGTGCGGGCAAGCCGAACCCGGTCGCAGCTCGGTGTCACGCTGGGATGCTCGCCCTGGAACGCGCGGATGGCAGCGTCGAGGGCGGTGTCGACTCCGCGCGTGCCGAAATCACAGGTTCGGACCGAGAACACCAACGTCTGGGCCTGGCGCGCACGGATCTCCTCACGCGCGGTGCCTTCCGGGTAGGTCGCCGCGAGGGTCTCGCGATCCTGGCCTTCCAGTCCGAGCAGCACGGGCCCCGACGCGGTGGGCCCGCCGCAGGCGAGCCACAGCCCGGCGGCCGCCACCGTCACCCACCCGCGCGTCACTCGTCGCCCCGGTCGACCAGGCGCATGATCTTCGGGCGCCCACCGCGGATGGGGGAGACCAGCCGGTCGAACCAGCCATACTTCGCGCGGAAAGCCTTCGTGATGCGCTCGCGCGCGGCATCGTCGGTGACGAACTCGGCGCGCAGGTCGTAGCCCTCGCTGCCGGCGAGGATCCGGACGTTGGCGTCGCGCTCGACGTTCTGCCCCCAGGTCGAGCCACCCGTCCGGATGTAGGCCTCGCCGTCCAGGACGGCCATCCAGACCTTCGTCTTGCGCTTGGCGCCGCCCGCATCGGTGGTGACCACTTCGACGACCTCCGCGTCGGCGTGGACTTCCCAGTCCGTCGCGGCGGCGATGCCACCGAAGAGCAGAGGCCCTGCGAGGGTCGCGGCCAGGGCGAAGCGAAGGGGGGACATCGAACCTCCTCTACTCCGAGCCGGCGTGGATCTGTTGAAGCGCCCGCACGCCGATCGACTCCTTGCTCATGGCCAGGATCGCACCCACCGCAGCCCGAGCCGCGGCAGCCGTCGTGAAGTAGGGAAGGCCCTCGGTCAGGGCTGCGCGGCGCATCGAGAACGAATCGCGCACCGAGCGAGGGTCGGAACCGGCGGTGTTGATCACCATGTCGACGTCACCACCGCGGATGCGATCCACGGTATCCGGCGAGCCCTCCCCCACCTTGGGCACCCGCTCCACCGGGACGCCGAAAGCCTCCAGGGCCGTGGCGGTCCCGGCCGTCGCACGGAGCTGGAAGCCGGCGCGCGCGAGCTCCGCGAGGTCGCGGCTGACGGCCTCCTGATCTTCGGTCCGCAACGAGACCAGCACGGATCCGCTTTCGGGCAGGCTGTTCCCCGCTTCGATCTGGGCCTTGGCGTAGGCGCGCCCGAACGTGGAGTCGATGCCCATCACCTCACCCGTGCTGCGCATCTCGGGCCCGAGCAGCGTATCGACACCGGGGAATTTCACGAACGGGAAGACCGCCTCCTTCACGCTGAAGTGGGTCGGCACGATCTCCTCGGTGAGCTTCTGCTCTTCGAGGGTGCTCCCCGCCATCACCAGCGCGGCGATCTTGGCCAGCGGACGGCCGATCGCCTTCGAGACGAAGGGGACCGTGCGCGACGCGCGCGGGTTCACCTCGAGGACGTAGACCTCTCCATCCTTCACGGCGTACTGGACGTTCATCAGGCCCAGGACGCCGAGCTCCATGGCGAGGGCCCGCGTGGCCGAACCGATCTTTTCCAGCACCTCCGGCCCGAGCGAGTAGGGCGGGATCGAGCACGCGCTGTCGCCCGAGTGAACGCCCGCCTCCTCGATGTGCTCCATGACCCCGCCGATCACCACGCGCTCGCCGTCGCAGATGGCATCGACGTCGACCTCCGTGGCGTCAGCGAGGAACCGGTCGATCAGCACGGGATGTTCGGGCGACGCCTTCACCGCGTACTTCATGTAGCTGTGCAGGCTCTCGGCATCGCGCACGATCTCCATGGCGCGCCCCCCGAGGACGTAGGACGGCCGCACGAGGACCGGGTAGCCGAGGGCCTCGGCCGTGGCTTCGGCTTCCTGGGGACTGCGGGCGGTGCTGCCGGGCGGTCGCTTGATGTCGAGCTTCTCGAGCACCTGCTCGAAGCGTTCGCGGTCTTCGGCCCTGTCGATGGCGTCGGGCGGAGTCCCGATGATCGGCACGCCCTCCTGCTCGAGCGCCACGGCGAGCTTCAGCGGCGTCTGCCCACCGTACTGGACGATCACGCCGTGGGGCTTCTCGATGCGAACGATCTCGAGCACGTCTTCCAGGGTGAGCGGCTCGAAGTAGAGCCGGTCGCTCGTGTCGTAGTCCGTCGAGACGGTCTCGGGGTTGCAGTTGACCATGATGGTCTCGAACCCCGCGTCGGCCAGGGCGAAGACGGCATGGACGCAGCAGTAGTCGAACTCGATGCCCTGCCCGATCCGGTTCGGGCCACCCCCGAGGATCATGATCTTCTTGCGATCCGTGGGCTCCGCCTCGCACTCGTCCTCGTAGGTCGAGTAGAGGTAGGGCGTGTAGGCCTCGAACTCCGCGGCGCAGGTGTCGACGCGCTTGAAGACGGGGTGGATGCCGAGCTCGGTGCGCAAGGCCCGCACGTCAGCCTCACGCTGGTTCCAGAGGTCGGCGATGCGACGGTCGGAGAAGCCTGCCTGTTTGGCCGGGCGCAGCCACGCGCGCCGTTCCTCGTCGTTTGCGCGATCCAGCGCGTCTTCCATCTGGACCAGTTCCTCGATGTTTCGCAGGAACCACGGATCGATCCAGGAGCGGCGATGGATCTCCTCCACCGAGACGCCCCGCCGCAGGGCCTCGGCGATGGCCCACAGGCGTTCGGGCCGCGGCGTGTCGATCTGCTTCCAGAGCGCCTCGAGGCCCGCCTCGCCCTCGGGCACCGTCGGCGGCTCGAGCCCCGCGTGGTCGATCTCGAGCGAGCGGATCGCCTTCTGCAGGCTCTCCTTGAAGGTCCGGCCGATGGCCATGACCTCTCCCACCGACTTCATCTGCGTGGTGAGCACGTTCTCGGAGCCCGGGAACTTCTCGAAGGCGAAACGCGGGATCTTCGTCACCACGTAGTCGATGCTCGGCTCGAAGCTCGCCCGCGTCTCCCGCGTGATGTCGTTGCGTAGCTCGTCGAGCGTGTACCCAACGGCGAGCTTCGCGGCGATCTTCGCGATCGGGAAACCCGTGGCCTTGGAGGCCAGCGCCGACGAACGCGACACGCGCGGGTTCATCTCGATCACCACCAGGGCGCCCGTCTCCGGGTTCACGCCGAACTGAATGTTCGAGCCACCCGTGTCGACCCCGATCTCCCGGATGATCGCAACGGCCGCGTCGCGCATCACCTGATATTCCTTGTCCGTCAGGGTCTGGGCCGGCGCGATGGTGATGGAGTCGCCGGTGTGGACACCCATGGCATCGAGGTTCTCGATCGAGCAGATGATGACGACGTTGTCGGCGACGTCGCGCATGACCTCGAGCTCGTATTCCTTCCAGCCGAGGACGCTCTGTTCGATCAGGCACTCGTGGCGCGGCGACTGCTGGAGCGCCCAGTCCACGAGCTGGTCGAACTCGGAATCCTCGTACGCGATGCTTCCCCCTGCCCCACCGAGCGTGAAGCTCGGCCGGATGATCGCGGGCAGGTGCGTGCGTTCGAGGATGCTGCGAGCCTCGTCCACCGAGCGGGCGTAGCCCGCGGCCGGGCAGGAGAGGCCGATCTTCTCCATGGCGACGCGGAAGCGGTCGCGATCCTCGGCTTTCAAGATCGAATCGAGCTGCGCGCCGATCAGGCGCACGCCGTAGCGTTTGAGCACACCCTGCTCGGCCAGCTCGACGGTGAGGTTCAGTGCCGTCTGGCCGCCGACGGTGGGCAGGATCACGTCCGGCTTCTCGATCTCGAGGATCTTCTCCACGCTCTCGAGCGTCATGGGCTCGACGTAGGTCGCGTCGGCCGTCTCGGGGTCGGTCATGATCGTCGCCGGGTTCGAGTTCACCAAGACGACGCGGTAGCCCTCCTCGCGGAGGGCCTTGCAGGCCTGGGTGCCCGAGTAGTCGAACTCGCAAGCCTGCCCGATCACGATCGGGCCCGAGCCGATGACGAGGATGGTTTCGATGTCCGTGCGGCGCGGCACCTAGGCTCCCTTCGCGACGTCGGCGCCGGTGACGGCTTCGCCCGCAGCGTGTAGATCGACCATGCGCCGGAAGCGGCCGAAGAAGTAGTCGGCGTCGTGCGGGCCCGGCGAGGCCTCGGGGTGGTATTGGACCGAGAAGAGCGGCCGACGCGCGTGCGCCAGGCCCTCGACGCAGCCGTCGTTCAAGTTCACATGGGTGACTTCGATGTCTTCGCCCGCGGCTCGCAGCGTGTCGGCCTCGACCGCGTAGCCATGGTTTTCGGCACAGATCGCCACCTTGCCCGTGGCCTGATCCTGGCCCGGCTGGTTGCCACCGTGGTGCCCGAACTTCAGCTTGCGAATCGTCCCGCCGAGGGCGAGGCCGAGAATCTGGTGGCCGAGGCAGATGCCGAAGAGCGGCTTGGTCTTGGCGAGCTCGCGCACGATCTCCGGCACGCCTTCCACGGCGCGGGGGTCGCCCGGGCCGTTCGAGAGAAAGACGGCATCGGGCTCGCGGGCGAGCGTCTCCGCGGCGGGCGTGCGTGCCGGGACGACGGTGACGTCGAAGCCCTGGTCCACCAGGTGCCGCAGGATGTTCCGCTTCACCCCGAAGTCGTAGACCACGAGGCGCCGCGCGGGGCCGGGCCGCTCGGGCGGCGGCACCTGGCCCTCGACGCCTTCCCAGAGGCCTTCGTTCCAGTCGTAGGGCTCCGCGCAGGTCACACCCGCCACCAGGTCGCGGCCGTCGAGCTCCGGCGCCGTGCGGGCGCGCTCGACCAGGGCAGCCTCATCCTGGAGCGCGGGGTCGGTGGAGACCACGCCGTTCTGGAAGCCGTGGTCGCGGATGCGCCGCACGAGAGCGCGCGTATCGATGCCGGAGATGCCCGGGATCCCGTGCCCTTCGAGGAAGGCGCCCAGCGGTTTCTCGGAGCGCCAGTTCGAGGGCGCCTCATAGTGTTCCTTCACGACGAACGCGGAAAGGAAGGGCTTCGACGCCTCGTCGTCCTGGGCGGTGGTCCCGACGTTCCCGATCTGGGTGCACGTCATCGTGACGATCTGACCGGCATACGAGGGGTCGGTGATGATCTCCTGGTAGCCCGAGAGGCTCGTGTTGAAGCAGACCTCGCCCGTGGCGACCGTGGCCGCGCCAAAGGCGACACCCCGATAGACGGTGCCGTCGGCCAACGCGAGAGCGGCCGGGCAGAGTGTTGTGAAGGCACTCACGGTGCGAGGACTCCTCGTTCGACGTCGAAGACGAGCCGGCCGTCCACGAAGGTGTAGGTGACGCGACCCGTGAGCTCTTGACCGGCCCAGGGCGAGTTCTGGCTCTTCGAGTAGCCCTTGGCGGGGTCGTAGACCCAACGCCGGTCCGGGTCGAAGACGGCGATGTCGGCGGCGGCACCGATCGCCAGCGTCCCGCAGGGCCGGCTGATGATGCGCGCCGGCGCCTCGGTGAGCCGCCGCACGAGTTCGAGAGGTGCCATCTCCTGGGTTCGCACGAGGTCGAGCACCACGGGCAAGGCCGTCTCGAACCCGAGGATTCCGTTCGGCGCCTCGCAGAAGTCGACGTCCTTCTCATGCACGGCGTGTGGGGCGTGATCGGTGGCGATGCAGTCGATGGTGCCGTCGGCAAGCCCCGCTCGACAGGCCTCCATGTCAGCCTGGCCACGCAGGGGCGGCGCCATCTTGGTGTTCGTGTCGAAGCCGAGCGTGGCCTCGTCGGTGAGGGCGAGGTGGTGCGGCGTGACCTCGGCGGTGACGCGGATCCCACGCTCCCGTGCGACGCGCACCATCTCGACCGCTGCGCCCGTCGAGACGTGCGCGATGTGGACGTGTGCGCCGGTGAGTTCGGCCAGCTGGATGTCGCGCGAGACGTGCACCGCTTCCGCGAGGCCGGGATTGCCGGGCAGCCCGAGGCGCGTCGAGACCGAGCCTTCGTTCACCACGCCGTCGCCCACGAGGGTCCGGTCTTCGGCGTGCACGATCACCGGGACCTGCACCAGTCTTGAGTATTCCATCACGCGCCGGGCCACCCCGGTGTCCATGATGGTCTTGCCATCATCGCTGAAGGCCACCGCGCCGGCCTCGACCAGGGCGACCATCTCGGTCATCACCTCACCTTTGAGGCCCTTGGTCGCCGCAGCGATCGGATGGACGCGTGCCGGGGAATCCTGGCGCGCGCGGTCGAGTATGAAGTCCGTGACCGAGGGGTCGTCGTTCACCGGCTCGGTGTTCGCCATGCAGGCGATCGTGCCGAAGCCGCCCGCCACGGCGGAGCGCCCGCCCGAGGCGATGTCCTCCTTGTACTCCTGCCCCGGCTCGCGCAGGTGGGTGTGGATGTCCACGAAGGCCGGCGTCACCCACTGGCTCGAAACGTCCATCACCTCGGCATCTTCGACCGGGAGGTCGGCACCGATGGCGGCCACGCGGCCGTACTCGACTCGCAGGTCGGCCACACCGTCGTACCCGGAGGCGGGGTCGAGGACGCGCCCGCCTTTCAGGATGAATCGCTCCAAGGCTCAGTCTCCTCCCGAGTTTCCGTCGAGGGCGCTCTGGCCCGGCGGCCGCCCGGAGAACAGGTAGAGGACCGCCATGCGCAGCGCGACGCCGTTGCGCACCTGGTCCAGGATCACGCTCGGGCGCCGGTCTGCGAGGTCGTGAGAAAGCTCCACGCCGCGGTTCACCGGGCCCGGGTGCATCACGATCGCGTCGTCCCGCGCATAGCGCAGCTTCTCGCGGTCGAGACCGAAGGTCGCCGAGTACTCGCGAATGCTCGGGAAGAGCGCTCCTGCGAAGCGCTCGAGTTGGATCCGCAGCATCATCACCACATCCACGCCGTCGAGGGCCTCGCGCACCGACGGGTAGGCCTTCACGCCGAGTGCCTCGACGCCGGCGGGGATCATGGTCGGCGGTGCCGCCACCCGGACCTCGGCGCCCATCTTCTGGAAGCCCGCGATGTTCGAGCGCGCCACGCGGCTGTGCGCGATGTCGCCCACGATGGCGACCGTGAGGCCGTCGATCCGGCCCTTCTCCTTCTGCACGGTGAACAGATCGAGCAACGCCTGGGTGGGATGCGCGTGGGCTCCGTCGCCGGCGTTGATCACGGGCACCTCGAGCACGTCGGCGATGCGCTTGGGCACGCCCGCCACGTTGTGGCGCACGACGACGGCATCGGGGTCCATGGCATCGATGGTCCGCGCGGTGTCGAGGATGCTCTCCGCCTTGCTCAGGCTCGACGACCTCGTCGAAAAGTTGACCACGTCGGCCGAGAGCCGTTTGCCCGCGATCTCGAAGCTCGTCGCGGTGCGTGTGGAGGCCTCGAAGAAGAGGTTCACGATCGTCCGGCCGCGCAGGGTCGGCACCTTCTTGACGTCGCGAGCGGCGACCTCGCGCATGTGCTCCGCGGTCTCGAGGATCGTGCCGATCTCTTCGCGCGTCAGGTCGTCGATGCAGAGCAGGTCTCGCCCGATCATGCTCTGACCCTCCGGGCGTCCGGTAGATGGACGACGCTGAGGGGGCCCTCCTCGGGGAGTGCCGCCCCACCCTCGCCTTGCAAGCGGACGTCGTCTTCCGGGGACGTCGGGATGTTCTTCCCGACGTAGTCGATCTTGATGGGCAGCTCGCGATGCCCGCGATCCACGAGGGCAACGACCTGCACGCTCTTCGGTCGGCCGAAGTCCATCAGCGCGTCCATGGCGGCACGGATGGTCCGACCCGTGGAGGCAACGTCATCGACCAGGATCACCGCGCGTTCGTCCACCGCCGAAGGCATCTCGGTCCGGCGCAAGCGCGGCCGGGCGCTGCGGCTCATCAGGTCGTCGCGATAGAGCGTCGTGTCGAGAATGCCGAGCGGGACCTCGAGGTCTGCGATCTCGCGCAGGTTCGCGGCAAGCCGGCGCGCCAGCGGGACGCCACCGTTCGGGACCGCAACGAGATAGAGAGACTGCGGGTCGGCGTTGCGCTCGACCAGTTCGTGGGCGATGCGCATGAGGGTCCGGCCGATGGCGACATCATCGAGGACGAGGCGGGCGTCGCGCGTTTCGCGCGCAGGCGGGGCATGGGCCGGCCGGGCCGGCGTGTGGGCAGGGTCGTCGCCCAAGGGGGTCACCTTTCTCCGCCTCGCGGGACGGAATTAAAAGGCCGAAGCCGGGCCGAGGATAGCCCGGGCCGGACCCGCGTCAAACGGGTTGGGATACTCGAGGCTCGACTCTATGGGGCCCGAGACGGCGTCTCGCCGCCCTCCCCTGCGTCGCGGGCCTCGCAGGTGAGTCCATCGCCGAAGCGGTCCCAGCGCTTCTCGGCGCGCAGCCAGGTCAGCGGGTTCAAGAGGTCGAGCCACCCCTCGTTGTAGTCCCAGGACCAATAGAGCAGGAGCGCGGGCCCCTTGAATTCGCTGGCGCGGACCGTTCCCCAACCACGGCTGTCGTTCGAGTGGTCGCGGTTGTCGCCCATCATGAAGTAGCGGTCGGGCTCGACCTTCACGCGCCGGACAGCGCCGGTCATGCGACGGTCGTCGAGAACCTGGTAGTGGCAGCGCCCGTTGTCCTCGTCGCGGACCGCGAGTTCGGTGCCGACGCCGTTGATGAAGTCGGCGCCGCCGTCGCCCCGCTCGAGCAGGCGGCCATCGATGCGGACGGTGCCGTCCGGCCGCACCTCGACGGTCTCCCCCGGCAGCCCGACGATCCGTTTCACGAACTCCTCGGTCGGCTTCCCCGGGCAGCGATCGACGGGGCAGATCCGTCCGGGGTTGCGCGGGTCGCGTGCCACGGTGAAGACGACAACGTCACCCCGCTCGGGCCCGCGCAAGCCGGGCAGCCGGGTCTCCGTGAACGGGATCTTCACCCCGTAGGCGAACTTGTTGACGAACAGGTGGTCGCCCACGAGCAAGGTCGGAAGCATCGACTCCGACGGGATGCGGAAGGGCTCCACCACGAAGGTGCGCACCCCGAGGGCGATCGCGACGGCGAGCAGCAGAGAGCCGAATTGCTCCCAGAAGCTCGGGTTCGCGCCCGCCTCGGGCTGGCCGTCGGCCGGCTCGCTCACTCGTCCCCCAGCTTCAGGGCCGCCAGGAAGGCCTCCTGGGGAATCTCGACCGAGCCCACCATCTTCATGCGCCGCTTCCCCTTCTTCTGCTTCTCGAGGAGCTTGCGCTTGCGCGTGATGTCGCCGCCGTAGCACTTCGCCGTCACGTTCTTCCGAAGCGCCTTGACGGTGGTTCGCGCAATGACCCGCGTGCCGATGGCGGCCTGGATCGCGACCTCGTACATCTGCCGCGGGATGAACTCCTTGAGCTTGCGCGTCAGCTCTGCGCCGCGAGCCTGAGCCTTCTCGCGGTGGACGATCAGCGAGAGCGCATCTACCGGGTCGCCGTTCACCATGACGTCGAGCTTGACGAGCTCCCCGTCGCGATAGCCGACGAGTTCGTAGTCCATGGATCCGTAGCCGCGGGTCACGGTCTTCAGCCTGTCGTGGAAATCGAGGACGACCTCCGAGAGCGGCAGCTCGTAGCGGACCTGCACGCGCGAGCCGTGCACGGACATGTCGCGCTGGATGCCGCGCCGATCCTGACAGAGCTGCAGCACACCGCCCACGTACTCCGAGGGTACGTGGATCGTGGCCAGGATCACCGGCTCTTCGATCTTCTTCGTGTCCTGGGTGGCCGGAAGCGCGGCAGGGCTTTCGATGTCGCGCACCTCGCCGTCCTCGAGGTGGACGCGGTAGCGCACGGTGGGCGTCGTGGTGATGAGGTTCAAGCCGTATTCGCGCTCGAGTCGCTCCTGGATGATCTCGCAATGGAGCATGCCGAGGAAGCCGCAGCGGAAGCCGAAGCCGAGCGCCGCGCTCGTCTCGGGCTCCCACACGAAGGAGGAGTCGTTGAGCCGCAGCTTCTCCAGGGCCAACTTCAGACCTTCGTAGTCCTCGGCTTCGACGGGATAGAGCCCGCTGAACACCATGGGCTTCACTTCCAGGAAGCCGGGGAGCATCTCCGTCGCCGGTCGTGCTGCGGAGGTGATGGTCTCACCGATCTTCACGTCCTCGAGCGTCTTCAGGCCGGCGATCACGATGCCCACCTCGCCGGCTTCGAGGCGCTCCACCTTGCGGGGGTGGGGATCGATCACATCGAGCTCTTGAATCGTCTGCTCGGTCCCCTCGGCCATCAAGATGATGTCTTCGCCGCGGGTGAGAGAGCCGTCGATGACCCGCACCAGCATCGCTGCACCCACGTAAGGGTCGAACCAGGCGTCGAAGACGAGCGCCCGCGTCGGCGCCGTGACGTCCCCGCGCGGCGGCGGGACGACCTGGACGACCCGCTCGAGCACCTCCGCCACGCCAGTCCCCTCCTTCGCGGAGATCGGCAGGATGTCCTCGGCCGGCAGGCCGATCACGTCTTCGATCTCCTGGGCCACGCGATCGGGCTCGGCGGCCGGCAGGTCGATCTTGTTCAGCACGGGCACGATCTCGAGGTCGGCGTTGATGGCGAGGTAGGCGTTCGCGAGGGTCTGGGCCTCGATCCCCTGCGACGCATCGACGACCAGAATGGCACCCTCGCAGGCCTGAAGCGCGCGCGACACCTCGTAGGAGAAGTCCACGTGGCCGGGCGTATCGATCAGGTTGAGGATGTAGTCCTCGCCATCGGCAGCGCGATAGGTCATGCGGACCGTCTGGGCCTTGATCGTGATGCCCCGCTCGCGCTCGATGTCCATCTTGTCGAGGAACTGCGCTCGCCGCTCTCGGACGCTGAGCGAACGGGTGACGTCCAACATGCGATCGGCAAGCGTGCTCTTGCCGTGGTCGATGTGGGCGATGATGCAGAAGTTGCGGATGCGGCTACGGTCGATCAACCAGCGCCTCCCGGGGGCACGCCGAGCTCTTTGCGGAAGTAGTCGTGGGTCCTTTGCAGGCCCTCGTCGACGGACACGCGCGGGCCCCAGTCATCGAGGATGCGCTTTGCGAGCGTGATGTCGGGGCGACGCACCTTCGGGTCGTCGGGCGGCAACGGGCGGTGGACGATCTGGCTCTTGCTCCCGCTGATCTCGATGATGCGCTCGGCCATCTCGCGCAGGGTCATCTCTTCGGGGTTGCCGATGTTCACGGGGCCCACGTAGTCCGACTTCAGCAACCGCAGCTGCCCCTCGACCTGGTCCTCCACGTAGATGAACGAGCGCGTCTGGGAGCCGTCCCCAAAGAGGGTCAAGTCTTCGCCGCGCAGGGCCTGGCTCAGGAAGTTCGGGATCGCACGGCCGTCGTCGGTCTGCATGCGCGGCCCGAAGGTGTTGAAGATGCGCGCGATCCGGACCTCGACGCCATGATGCCGGTTGTAGGCCATGGCCATGGCCTCGGCGAAGCGCTTGGCCTCGTCGTACACACCGCGGATCCCGACCGGATTGACGTTGCCCCAGTACGTTTCGGGCTGCGGATTCACCAGCGGGTCGCCATAGCTCTCCGACGTGCTGGCGAGCAGGAAGCGCGCCTTCTTGGCGTGTGCGAGACCCAGCGCCTTGTGCGTTCCGATCGAGCCGACCTTCATGATCTGGATCGGTAGCCGCTCGAAATCGGCCGGGCTCGCCGGCGACGCGAAGTGGAGGATCGCGTCGAGCTCGCCCTCGACGTAGAGATGATTCGTCACGTCGTAGTGTTCGAAGGAGAAGCGCGAGTCCGCCAGCAGGTGGGCGATGTTCGCCATCCGGCCGGTCAGCAGGTTGTCGAAGACGATCACCTCGCAGCCTTCCGCAAGCAATCGCTCACAGAGGTGCGAGCCGATGAAGCCCGCGCCGCCGGTCACCAATACACGTTCCAGCTTCATACTCGAGTCCCCTTGCATCGGCTTGCCACGCGTGTCATCCGTTCCCACCGGCCAGGATCCATGTGGGCAATCCCTCTTCGGACTTCAGGCGATCGGCGAGCCCGCGGGCGGCCCGCCGCGTCTCGACGGGCCCGATGCGGACGCGCCAACGCGGCTTGCCCGCCGCGTCGCCCTCGTCGACGTAGACCTCGTAGCGCTTCTCGCCGAGCTCCTCGGCCAGCTTCCACGCCGGGACGGGCTCCGTGAAGGAACCCACCTGGATGGAGAACGGCCCCGCATCCGGCGGCGCCGCGCCCACGGCGGGCGGCTCGGCACGGCCGGCCGTGGTCGGAGCGATCTCGGGCCGGGCCGGGACACCGGCGTCCTGTTCGTTGGCCGGCGCAGCGGTGTCTCCGCCAGGCGAACCGAGCGGCGCGAAGGCGAGCGTCTCGCCGTCCCGGCGCAGCAGCGGCAGCACCTGATCCGGCGTCTCCCAGACCGCTCCGACGAACAGCCCGGCTGCAAAGCCCACCGTCGCGAGCAGAGCCGTGGAGACGAGCGTCCAGCCCAGGCCGGCGCGTCCGCGCTTCGTTCGCTGGGTTCGGCTGCGGGTCGTCTTCCTCGCCGCCACTACATGCGCTCCGGGGCCGAGAGCCCGAGAAGGTCGAGCCCCGCCGCCAGCACGATGCGGACGGCGAGCGCCAGACCGAG
The DNA here is from genome assembly GCA_019311105.1 of Deltaproteobacteria bacterium. Lineage (GTDB taxonomy): Bacteria > Myxococcota_A > UBA9160 > UBA9160 > JAFDDA01 > JAFDDA01. Next base: position 16,279 of record JAFDDA010000051.1, on the reverse strand, counting down.
CCGGGCATTCGACAACGCCGGGTCGTCGGAGAGCACGCGATGGCGGGTTCCGTCCTGGATGTACGGGTTCCACTGGCCGGCGACATCCCGCAGGTAGTAGGCCACGTGGTGGGGTTCGCGAGTCTCGGCCGCGCGCGCCACGACCCCCGGGAACTGCGAGAGCTTCTGGAGCAACTCGATCTCCTCGGGAAGCTGCAGCGGCGACGCATCGACGCCACCCGGCGCCGGCATCGCCACACCGTTCTCCGCCGCCTTGCGCTCGATGCCGTGAGTTCGCGCGTGGGCGTACTGCACGTAGTAGGCGGGGTTCTTCTTCCAGTCGACATCCTTCGCCAGGTCGAGGTCGAAGTCGAGATGGCCTTCCGCCTTGCGCTGGACCATGAAGAAACGGAAGACGTCGCGGCCCACGTCGGCCATCAGGTCGTCGACGGTGACGTAGGTCGCCCGGCGCGTCGATTGCTTCACCTGCTCGCCGTTGCTGGTCAGGGTCACGAACTGGTTCATGACCAGCTCGATGGCATCCTCCGGGCAGCCGAGCGCGCCGGCGGCGTGCTTCACGTACGGGAACTGCTCGAAGCCGCGCCGGAACTTCTCCCGGTGGTAGGCGAGATCGGGCAGCAGATAGGTGGGCTCGCCGTTGCTGCGGATGAGGACCCGGTCGCGGTCGAGGCCGAAGGCGGTCGAGCGCAGCCAGGTGGCGCCGTCCGCCTCGTAGACGAGGTCGCGCTCCCGCAGGTCCGCCACTACAGCTTCGAGCTTGCCGCCCTCGTATAGGGACTTCTCGTTGTAGTACTCGTCGAAGGTCACCTGGAGCGCATCGAGGGTGACGCGAATCTCGGCGAAGATCGTCTCTTCCGCGACCTTCCCGAAGCGCGACCCGTCGGCATCGTCGGCCCAGCCGTCTCCATGCTCCGCGCGGATGCCCTCGGCGATCTCGCTGATGTAGCCACCCTGGTAGCCGTCGCGCGGGAAGCGCACGGGCAGGCCGTCCACCTCTTCGGGCCACGACGCTTCCGCGTCGGCCAGCGCTTCGGCGGGCGGCGGCGCCGCGCGCCCGAGTTGCTCGAGGTAGCGCGCCTGGACGGACTCGCCGAGCACGCGCATCTGTCGCCCGCCGTTGTTGAAGTAGTACTCGCGGGTGACGGCGAAGCCCTGATGGTCGAGGAGCCGGGCGATGGAGTCGCCGAGAACGGCCTGACGCCCGTGGCCCAGGGTCAGCGGGCCCGTCGGGTTCGCGGACACGAACTCCACCTGCACTGACCGGCGCGCGCCGGCGTCGCTCCGGCCATAGGCCTCGCCCGCGGTGAGGATCTCGTCGAGGACGCCCTGCCAGCGCGACTTCGAAAGCCAGAGGTTCACGAAGCCGGGGCCCGCGATCTCGGCGCGCTCCACCAAGCCGCCGGCGTCGCCGAGGGTGTCGATCAGCTGTTGTGCGATCTCGCGGGGCGGACGGCGGAGCCGCTTGGTGAGCACCATCGCCGCGTTGCAGGCGAAGTCACCGTGGTCGGCACTGCGCGGCACATCGAGGGCGAAGGCGGGCGGGTCCCCTTCCCCACTCCCCTCGACGAGGCGGTGGACCGCGGCGCGCAATTGCTCGAGCAGGTCTTCCTTCATGTCTTCCGAGAATCGTCCGCGGCCCAGCTTTGGTCAAGGATTTCCAGCACTTGAGCCGTCGTGATCGAGGAAGCGGACGATCGTCTCCCCCGGCCTCGACAGCTCCAGGTCCACGCGGATGGCCGCCTCCATGGCGAACGGGTCGCCGTGGAGCCGCCGGGACGCCAAAGCGAGCCGGTCGATCTCCGCCTGGGTCGCATCGGCCCGCTCACGCGAAGCCCCGAGTTCACTTCGGATGTTCGCCCAGGCCCGGAGCCCTGACTCCGAATCGAACCCTGCATACAGAACGGCCCCGGCGAGCATCACCGGAGCCAGCCAGAAGCGCCTCACCACCACCCCCCGTGTGGCGCCCGCGGGGCCATGCCCCTCAGGCCTCGGGGGTTGCCCCCCGCAAGACTCCCGAGTTTAACGAATGTCTTCGCCTTCCAGGAGGCGACCGATCCGCTCCCGATAGGCTTCGTGGTCCCACTCCCGGGGCCCGACGTAGCGCTCGACCACGACCCCTTCGCGATCGACCAGATAGCTCTCCGGGAAGCGGTAGGTCTGGTAGGCAGCCGAGACCTCCCTCTCCGGGTCGAGTAGCACGGGGAACGAGAAGCCCAGCTCGTCGCGGAACGTCCGAACGAGTTCTGCCTCCTCGCCCACCGAGATCGCCAGCAACTCGAAGCCTGCATCGCGGTGCACCTGATAGAGGCGATCCATGGCGGGCATCTCGAGTTTGCAAGGCTCGCACCACGTGGCCCAGAAGTTGATCAGGACGACCTGGCCCTCGAGGCCAGCCAACGAGACCGGAGGCCCATCGAGCCGCTCGAGCGAGAACGCCGGTGCGACGCTCCCCCGCTCGATCGGGTCGACGCCGCTCCCGCCCAGCCACAACAACGCGACCAGGGCGGCGACCCCAGCTCCGACGAGTGCGCGGCGAATGCGGTCCGGGCCCACGCTGCGCGCCTACTCGGAGGAGTCGGCGGCCTTCTTGCTGGCCTTCTTCTTGGTGGCCTTCTTCTTCGACCCCTTTTTCGCGGGGGCCGGGGGCTCCATGGCCTCCACCAGCTCCACGATCGACATCGGGGCCGCGTCGCCCGGGCGCCGGCGCGTCTTCAACACTCGCGTGTATCCGCCCGGCCGCTCGCGAAAGCGCTCGGCCAGGACATCGAAGAGCTTCGCCGTCGTCTCGCGACTCCGGATCACCGACAAGGCCTGGCGGCGAGCATGCAGATCACCCCGCTTGCCCAGCGTGATCATGCGGTCCGCAATGCGCCGCAGCTCCTTGGCCTTGGCGTCCGTCGTCTCGATCCGTTCGTGGTCGAGCAGTGACGTCACCATGTTCCGGAGCATTGCCGTTCGGTGGGCGCTCGTCCGGCTGAGCTTGCCCCCTCGCTTCGCATGTCGCATCGGTCTAGACCTCGCGCTCCCGCAGCTTCTCGATTTCCTTCCGCTGGGGGAAGGCGTCGAGCTTCATGCCGAGCTCCAGTTCCATGGAGGTCAGCACTTCCTTGATCTCGTTCAGGGACTTCCGGCCGAAGTTCTTGGTCTTCAGCATCTCGGATTCCGTCTTCTGCACCAGCTCACCGATGTAGCGGATGTTGGCGTTCTGGAGGCAGTTGGCCGAGCGCACCGAGAGTTCGAGCTCGTCGACCGAGCGGAACAGGTTCGGGTTGAGCGGCTCGGGCTCATCCGCCGTCGCGACCGGAATCTCGTCCGGCTCTTCGAAGTTGATGAAGATCGTGAGCTGGTCCTTCAGGATCTTGGCCGCGTAGGCAACGGCATCGGCCGGAGCCACCGTCCCGTCGGTCCAGACCTCGAGGTTCAGCCGATCGAAGTCCGTCTCGCGCCCGACGCGTGCCGGGGTCACCGTGTAGTTCACGCGGTGGACCGGCGAGAAGATCGAATCGATCGGGATGGTCCCGACCGGCATCTCCTCGGGCTTGTTCTTCTCGGCCAGCACGTAGCCCTTGCCATTCGCAACGGTGACTTCGAGTTCGACCTCGGAGTCGCTCGCGAGGGTGGCAATCGGCTGCTCGGGGTTCAGCACCTCGACGCTCGCGTCGTCCTGAGCAAGGTCGCCGGCGAGGATCACGCACGGGCCCTTCTTGTGGATGCGGAGGATCTTCGACTCGAGGGAGTGCAGGCGGAGCCGCACCTCCTTGAGGTTCAGGATCAGGTCCGCGACATCCTCGTGGACGCCCGGGATCGTCGAGAACTCGTGGAGCACGCCTTCGATGCGCACCGTCGTGATCGCCGCACCCTGGAGGGCGGAGAGCAGGACGCGGCGCAGCGCGTTCCCGAGCGTAATCCCGAAGCCGCGCTCGAGCGGCTCGCACGCGAAGCGGCCGTAGATCTCGGTCAGTGTCGGCTCTTCAATCTCGAGCCGGCGCGGGCGGATCAGCGCGCGCCAGTTCGTCGCCATCAGTTCCTGGTTCACATTTTCCATGCCAGGGGTCCCCCGGAGTCGAAAGGTTGGACTCTTCTCAGAATCCGAAATACGGTCTTAACGCGAGTAGAGCTCGACGATGAGCTGTTCCTCGATCGGCATCGTGATGTCTTCGCGGGTCGGCACGGCCTTCACCGTCCCGGCGAAGGTGGCTTTGTCCACCTCCAGCCAGTTCGGCAGACTGCGGTCCTCGAGGGTCTCGAGAGCCCCGGCGATTCGGCTGACCTGCTGCGACTTCTCGCCCACGGCGACGGTCATCCCCGGCTTCACGCGCATCGAAGGGATGGACGCCTTGCGGCCGTTCACGGTGAAGTGGCCGTGCTTCACGAGCTGCCGTGCCTCGGCACGCGAGGTCGCGAAGCCGAGCCGGAACACCACGTTGTCGAGGCGTCGCTCGAGCAGCGAAAGCAGATTCTCGCCGGCCAGCCCCTTCATGCGGGTGGCCTCCTTCATGGTCCGCCGGAACTGGTGCTCCAGCAGGCCATACATCCGCTTCACCTTCTGCTTCTCCCGCAGCTGCACGCCGTAGTCGGAGAAGCGCGGGCGCCCCTGACCATGCTGGCCGGGGGGATAGTTGCGCCGATCGACGCCGCACTTCTCGCTGAAGCAGCGGTCGCCCTTCAGGAAGAGTTTCGTGCCTTCTCGACGGCAGAGCCGGCAGACGGAACCAACGTATCGAGCCATGTTATTCCTTCCCGTCCCTTTAGACGCGGCGCCGCTTGGGCGGGCGGCAACCGTTGTGGGGGACCGGGGTGACGTCCCGGATCAGGGTGATGCGGATCCCCGCGCCCTGGAGAGCGCGCAGCGCCGTCTCACGGCCAGCGCCGGGGCCCTTGATGTACACGCCAAGCGTGCGAATCCCGTGGTCCATGGCCTTGCGGGCGCACTGCTCGGCCGCCACCTGGGCGGCGAAGGGCGTCGACTTTCGCGAGCCCTTGAAGCCTTGCTGCCCGGCCGTCGCCCAACAGAGCGCATTCCCGGCCACGTCCGTGATCGTGATGACCGTGTTGTTGAACGTGGACTGGATGTGCGCAATCCCGTTCTGGACGTTCTTCTTGACCTTCTTTTTCCCGGTCTTTTTCACCATGGGCCCTACTTCTTCGTGGCCGGCTTCTTCTTGCCGGCAACAGTCTTCCGCGGGCCCTTGCGGGTCCGGGCGTTGGTGTGAGTCCGCTGACCCCGAACCGGCAAACCACGCCGGTGGCGGAGGCCGCGGTAGCAGCCGATGTCCATCAACTGCTTGATATGTTGGTTGACCTCACGGCGAAGGTCGCCCTCCACCTTGTAGTCGCGCTCGATCACCTCGCGCAGATGGATGACGTCCCCTTCCGAGAGATCGTCGGTCTTCGTGTCGCCGTCGACCCCTGACTTCTCGCAGATCTGGCCCGCCGAGGTGTGCCCGATCCCGAAAATGTAGGTCAATGCGATCAAAATCTTCTTCTGACGCGGCAGGTCGACCCCCGCAATGCGTGCCATCCCGTCCTCCTAGCCCTGTCGCTGCTTGTGCTTGGGGTTATCGCAGATCACCCGGACCACGCCTCTGCGGCGGATGATCCGGCATTTGTCGCACATCTTGCGCACCGAGGCTCTGACCTTCATGAATCTTCTCCCAGCATCCCGATCCCAGGCATGCGATCAGTGCGATCCCGGAACGGCCGTCAGCAGTTCCGGGCCATGGTCCGTGATCAGGATGGTGTGTTCGAAATGCGCCGCGTTCTGGCCATCGGCCGTCACGGCGGTCCAATCGTCGTCGAGCATGCGCACGTCATGGGTGCCGACGCAGACCATCGGCTCGATGGCGAACACCATGCCCTCGCGCAGCCGCGGGCCCTTGCCCTTGCGGCCGTAGTTCGGAATCTGCGGCGGTTCGTGAAGGGCCTGGCCGATGCCGTGGCCCACGAACTGGCGCACCACCGAAAACCCTTCCGCCTCGGCGCAGGCCTGCACGGCGTGCCCGATGTCCGACAGTCGATTTCCCGGAACCATCTGCTCGATGCCCCGGTAGAGCGAGTCGCGCGTGGTCGAGAGCAGTCGCTGCGTGTCGTCACTGATCTCACCGATCGGGAAGGTCACCGCCGAGTCACCGTGCCAGCCGTCCACGTGGACACCGAAGTCGAGGCTCAGGATGTCGCCATCCTTGAGTTCGCGCGGGCCCGGGATGCCGTGGACGATCTCTTCGTTCAGGGACATGCACATCACGGCCGGATACGGCGACGCGCCGGCAGGCCCGTAACCGAGAAACGAAGACCCCACGCCACGGCGCTCGATCGAGCGTGAAGCGCGCTCGTTCAGCTCGCCCGTCGTGACGCCCGCCTTGGCGGCCTCGCGGATCTCGAGCAGGATCTCGCCCACGTGCCGCGCGGCTTCGCGCATCTTCTCGAGCTGGGCGCGGGTCTTGATCCCTATGCGGTTCTCGTACTTCATCATCAGCCTTCGGTCGCTCCGCGCACGCGGGCTGCGATCTCGTCGATCTCGCCGACGCCATCGACCTCGGCCAGGACGCCTCGCTCGCGGTAGTAGGCAACGAGCGGTGCGGTCTGCTCGTGATAGACACGCATGCGCGTTCGAATCGTCTCTTCGTTGTCGTCCGCCCGACCCTGCTGCTCGGCTCGCAACAACAGCCGTCGGACGAGCTCGTCTTCGTCCGCCGTCAACGCAACACAGCGCTCGAGCTTCACGCCCAGATCGCCGAGGATCCGGTCGAGGGCCTCGGCCTGAGCCACGGTGCGCGGGAAACCGTCGAGGATGAACCCACCCGCGACGTCCGACTGGCCCAGGCGCTCCCGAGCCACGCCGATCACGACCTCGTCCGGGACGAGCTCGCCGCGCTTCATGTAGCCCTTGGTGTCCTCGCCGATCGGCGTGCCCGCGGCGACCGCCGCGCGCAGCATCTCGCCCGTCGAGATCTGCGGGATGCTCAGCTCGTCGATCAGGCGCTGGGCCTGGGTGCCCTTGCCGACGCCGGGCGGGCCGAGGAGAAGCAGACGGGTCGCGGTCATCGCCCGAGCCTCCCACGCTGGCGCGTCCCGGAGGTGAAGCCCTCGTACTGGCGAGAGACGAGGTGCGACTCGACCTGCCCGATCGTGTCGAGGGCGACGCCCACGACGATCAGCAGCGCGGTGCCGCCGAAGAAGAACGTCACGTTCGCCCAGGTCGCGAGGAGCACCGGCAGCACACAGACCGCGGCCACATAGATGCCGCCGACCAGCGTCAGGCGGGAAAGGATGCGGTCGATGTACTCGGCGGTCTTCTTGCCGGGACGGATGCCCGGGATGTAGCCGCCGAACTTCTTGATGTTGTCGGCCACTTCGACCGGATCGATCATGATCGCCGTGTAGAAGTAGGCGAAGAAGATGATCAGGGCGACGTACACGAAGTTGTACGCGAAACCGCCGAAGTAGAGCCACTCGTCGATGAAGGCCTGCAGCTCCGGCGCATCGACGAAGGAGCCGATGGTGAGCGGCAGCATCAGGATCGAGGATGCGAAGATCGGCGGGATGACGCCCGCGGTGTTCACGCGCAGCGGGAAATAGCTCATGCCGCCCTGTGTGACTTTCTTGCCCACGACTCGCCGCGCATGTTGGATCGGGATGCGGCGCTGCCCGCGCTCGAAGAACACCACGAAGCCGGTCACGACGATCATGAAGCCGATCAGGAAGAGCGCGCGCAGCAGCGTGAACTGCTCGGTTCGCACGAGTTCACCCAACTGGCCCAAGGCGCCTGGGATGGCGATCACGATCCCCGAAAAGATCACCAGGGAGATGCCGTTGCCGATGCCGCGCTCGGTGACCTGCTCGCCGAGCCACATGATGAACGCCGTTCCCGTCGTCAGGGTCAGCATGCAGAGCAGGCGGAAGCCCCAGCCCGGCTCCATCACGGCACCCGCGCCGAACTGGCCGCTCTCGAGGGCGGTGGAGATCAGCAGGCTCTGGAACAAGGCCAGCACAACCGTTGCATAGCGGGTGTACTGGGTGATCTTCTTGCGGCCCTGCTCGCCTTCCTGCTTCAGACGCTCGAGCGCCGGGACGGCGGCGGTGAGCAGCTGGAAGATGATCGAGGCGGAGATGTAGGGCATGATGCCCAGCGCGAAGATGGAGAGCTGCTCCATCGCGCCCCCCGAGAACAGATTGAAGATCCCGAAGACGGTCCCGCCCATCTGAGCGAAGAACGCCTTGATCACCTCGGGGTTCACCCCCGGTGTGACGATGTGCGCACCGATCCGGTACACGATCAGCATGCCGAACGTGAAGAGGATCCGGCGCTGGAGCTCCGGGATCCTTCCGATGTTCTGGACACCTCCGGTCAAGAAACGATCTCCACAGTCCCGCCCGCATCCTCGATCTTCTTGCGGGCGCCAGCGCTCGCGCGCTGGAGCTTGACGGTCAGGTTCTTCGGAGCCTCGCCCTCGCCGAGCAGCTTTACGATCGCTGCTACGCCGCGGATCAGGCCCTTCTTCGTGAGGCTCTCGCGGTCCACGGTCTCGCCGGCGCCGAACGCCTCGAGCGCCGCCAGGTTCACCACCTCGACCGGAGTCTTCTCGTGGTAGAAGCCGCGCTTCGGCAAACGCCGGGTCATCGGCATCTGGCCACCCTCGAAGAAGATGGAGACCTCACGGCCGGCCGAGCGCTTGCCCTGGCCCTTGACGCCGCGCCCACAAGTCTTGCCCTTGCCCGAGCCATGGCCGCGCCCGACCCGGATGGGGTTCTTGCGCGCGCCGGGCCTCGGCTGGAGTCGATCCAGCATGACTACTCTCCCACCTCGACGAGGTGCTTCACCTTGTCGATCATTCCGCGCACCGAAGGCGTGTCTTCGACCTGCACGGTGTGCTGCATGCGTCGGAGCCCGAGCCCCCGGAGCGTCGCCCGCTGGCGCTGCGTGTACCCGATGGGGCTCTTCACGAGCTTCACCGTCAGCTTCGCGTCGCTCATGCTCCCACCAGCTCCCGGCGCCGCAGCTCCGGGTCACGAAGGCTGCGCAGCCCCTGCATCGTGGCGTTCACCACGTTGTGGGGATTGTTGGTTCCGAGCGTCTTGGTCAAGATGTCGCGCACGCCGGCCGACTCGACCACCGCGCGGACACCGCCGCCAGCGATTACGCCGGTACCCGCCGAGGCCGGCCGCAGCAGGACTGCGCCCGCTCCGTAGCGCCCGATGATCTCGTGCGGGATGGTGCCGTCGATCAGGGGGACGAGGATCAGGCTCTTGCGTGCCCTCTCCACTCCCTTCCGGATCGCCTCGGGAACCTCGCCCGCCTTGCCGAGCCCCACGCCCACGAAGCCGTGGCCGTCGCCGACCACCACCAGTGCGCTGAAGCTGAAGCGCCGGCCACCCTTCACGACCTTCGCGACCCGGTTGATGTGGATCACCCGGTCCTTGAGGTCGAGTTCGTTGGCGTTGATCTGTTCCGCTTGGTGAAATGCCATTCGCCGATTCCTTAGAACTGGAGGCCCGCCTCACGGGCGGCCTCCGCCAGGGCCTTCACGCGCCCGTGGTAGAGGAAACCATTCCGGTCGAAGACGACCTTCTCGATCTGTCGCTCGCGCGCTCGCTCGGCAATCGCCGTGCCGACCTTCTTGGCCGCCTCGACGCCGCCGGTGGAGGTGCCGCCATCCACGACGCCGCTCGTGCGGGTCGAGACCGACGTCAACGTCCGCCCGGTGACCGGCTCGATCAACTGCGCGTAGATGTGCTTGTTGCTCCGGTAGACCGTCAACGCCACCCGATCGGTGAAGCGCATGGTCTTCGCCACGCGCACCTTCCGTGAGACGCGTCGCCGAACCTTCTCGTTTGCGATCTTGCCCGCCATGCCTAGGCCGCTCCTGCCTTGCCGACCTTGCGCCGCACGTGTTCGCCCTGGTACCGGATGCCCTTGCCCTTGTAGGGCTCCGGCGGCCGGAAGGCGCGCACGTCGGCTGCGAACTGGCCGACCTTTTCCTTGTCGATCCCCTCGACCGTCACGAGGGTGTTGTTCTCCACCGACACCTTGATCCCGTCGGGGATCTCCATCACCACCGGGTGGGAGAAGCCGAGAGTCAGGTTCAATTTCTTGCCGCTCGCCTCGGCGCGGTAGCCCACGCCCTGGATCTCGAGCACGCGCTTGAAGCCGTCGGTCACGCCCTTGACCATGTTCGCCAGCAGCGCTCGAACGAGGCCATGCATGGCCCTGGCCGTCTTGCTGTCGTCGGGCCGCTTCAGCGTCGCCGTCCCATCCGCGACGTCGATGACGATGCCGCCCGGGATCGGCCGAGCGAGCTGGCCCTTCGGGCCCTTCACCTGCATCTGCCCATCCGCCTGCTTGAACTCGACGCCGCTCGGCAACGGGACCGGTGCGTTTCCGACTCGCGACATGGCTACCAGACCTCGCAGAGGACTTCGCCGCCGAGCTTCTGGGCGCGCGCGTCCTCGTCGGTCATGAGACCCTTCGACGTCGAGATGATCGCCATGCCAATGCCGTTGCGGACCTTCGGGATCTCTTCGGCGCCGACGTAGACGCGGCGGCTCGGGCGCGAGACGCGCTGCACGCCGTCGATCATCTCGCGGCCATCGTCGCGGTAGCGGAGGCCGACCGTCAGAGTGGGCTTGCCTTCACCGGCCTCGACTTCGATGCCCCGGATGTAGCCCGAGGCTTCGAGCACGCGAGCCACGGCCACCTTCAGCTTTGAAGAGGGAATCCGGGCTTCCGCGTGGCGGGCGCGCTGGCCGTTTCGGATGCGGGTCAGCATGTCTGCGATGGGATCGGTCATCATGGGCGTTTCCCCTAGCTCCGGAAGGGCATTCCGAGGTGCTGCAGCAGCGAGCGCGCCTCGTTGTCGGTTCGGGCCGAAGTGCAGACGGTCACGTTCATACCCGTGATCTGCTCCACCTTGTCGTAGTTCACCTCGGGAAAGATGATCTGCTCTTTGATCCCGAGGGTGTAGTTGCCGCGGCCATCGAAGGCCTTGGGCGACGCTCCCTGGAAGTCACGAACGCGCGGGAGCGCCGTGCTCACCAGGCGATCGTAGAACTCCCACATGCGCGTGCCGCGCAGGGTCACGGAGGCGCCGATGGCCTGCCCCTGCCGCAGCTTGAAGTTCGCGATCGACTTGCGCGCCTTGCGAACGATGGCCTTCTGACCGGTGATGTCGGCCAGCTCCTCGGTCGCGCGCTCGATCAGCTTCGGGTTCGTCAGCGCCTCGCCGAGGCCCATGTTCACCACGATCTTCTGGAGCTTCGGGACCTGGTGGGCGTTCGTGTAACCGAACTCCTCGGAAAGCTTCGTGGTCGTCTCGGCATTGTAGCGTTCTTGCAGTCGCGGAAGCATCACAGCACCTCCGGTGCAAGCGAAATGATCTTCATGAACCGCCGTGCGCGAAGCTCACGGGCCACCGGCCCGAAGATGCGGGTGCCCACGGGCTCCCGCTGAGCGTCGATCAGCACGGCGGCGTTGTCGTCGAACTTGATCTGCGTGCCATCCGGGCGTCCGATGCCCTTGGCGACCCGCACGACCACGGCGCGACGAACTTCACCCTTCTTCACGCGAGCGTTCGGGATCGCCTCCTTCACGCTGACGACGATGACGTCGCCAATCGAGGCGTACTTGCGCTTCGAGCCGCCGAGCACCTTGATGCACATCAGCTTCCGGGCGCCCGAGTTGTCCGCGACCAATAGGGTCGATTCGCTCTGGATCATCGTCCCTCTCCCTAAGCCCCGACGCCCTTGGTCAGGGTCGCCTGCACCTTCCACCGCTTCCGCTTAGACATCGGACGGTGTTCGATGATCTGAACGCGGTCGCCGACCACGCATGCATTGCCTTCGTCATGGGCCATGTACCGCGCGAACAGCTTGACGTACTTCTTGTACACCCGGTCCTTCACGAGCCGGTCCACACGGACCACCACGGTCTTGTCCATCTTGTCGCTCACCACCGTGCCGACGAGTGTCCGCCGCATCCCTCGAGCGCTCATTCCGTGGTTGCCTCCTGCCGCTCTCGAATCAGGGTCTCGACTCGGGCCACGTCGCGGCGCAGAAGCGCCAGGCGTGCCGTGTCCTCGAGCTGACCGGTCGAGTGCTTCACCTTCATGTTGAAGAGCTCCCCTCGGAGCTCCGTCGACTTCGCTTGGAGCTCATCTGCCGAGAGCTCTCTCAGCTCCGAAGCCTTCATACGCCGTCCTCCCGGGCCACGAACTTGGTCGGGACCGGCAGCTTGTGGGCCGCGAGCCGCAACGCCGCGCGGGCGACGTCGACGGGCACACCCTCCATCTCGTAGAGCATGTGGCCCGGCTTCACGACGGCTACCCACTCTTCCGGGTTGCCCTTCCCCTTACCCATCCGGGTTTCGGCGGGCTTCCTGGTCACGGGCTTGTCCGGGAAGATCCGGATCCAAACCTTTCCGCCGCGCTTCACGTGGCGGGTCATGGCGATCCGGGCCGCTTCGATCTGGCGGGCCGTGATGCGCCCGCCGGCCAGCGTCTGGAGACCGTAGTCGCCAAACGAGATGACGTTCCCACGCTGAGCCTTGCCGCGGTTGCGACCCTTGTGCTGCTTGCGGTGCTTGACCTTTTTCGGTTGAAGCATGGCCGCCTACCTCATCGGCTCGTCGCGGCCGCGCTGCGACAGCGCACCGGAACGAAGATCTTTGTCTGCGATGTCACCCTTGAAGACCCAGCACTTCACTCCAATGATCCCGTACGTGGTCTTGGCCTCAGAGAAGCCGTAGTCGATGTCGGCCCGGAGGGTGTGCAGCGGCACTCGGCCCTCGCGGTACCACTCACGCCGGCCCATCTCTGCACCACCCAGCCGGCCGGCGCAGGCGATGCGGATGCCTTCGGCGCCGAACTTCATGGTCGAGATGACGGCCTTCTTCATCGCCCGCCGGAAGGCGACACGGCGCTCGAGCTGGAGCGACACGTTCTCGGCCACCAGCTGGGCGTCGAGTTCGGCCTTCCGGATCTCTTTGACGTTGATGAAGACCTCTTTGTCCGAGAACTTGCCGAGCTCCGTGCGCAGGCTCTCGACCTCCGCGCCACGCTTGCCGATCAGGATGCCGGGCCGCGCGGTGTGGATGTTGATGAGCAGCTTGTCGCCGGTGCGCTCGATGACGACCTTGGCGATGCCCGCGTGATAGAGCTTCTTCTTGATGAAGGCCCGGACGCGGATGTCCTCATGGAGCTGCTGCCCATAGTTCTTCTCGGCGAACCAATTCGACTGCCAGCCATAGACGACGCCAAGCCGAAATCCGTACGGATGAATCTTCTGTCCCACGTTTGCCCCTAACGCTCTTCGAGTTCTACGAGGACGTGACTGGTCCGCTTCTGGACCCAGTTCGCTCGGCCCTGGGCTCGCGGCCGGATCCGCCACAAGCTCGCGCCTTCGTCCACGGTGATCTTGCTGATCACCAGGTTGTCCACGTCGATCCCAGCCTTGTCGCGCTCGTTCTTGACCTCGGCGTTTGCGACCGCCGAGCGCACGAGCTTCGCAAGCGGCTTTGCAAACCGCCGCGGCGAGAGATCGAGAAGCGCGAGTGCCCGCCCGACCTGCTGGCCACGGACCTGGTCCACCAGCAGACGGGCACGCCGGGTGCTCACGCGAAAGTTGTTCAGCTCTGCCTTCGACGCCGGCATCAGCCGCGCACCTTCCGGTCCGAGGAGTGCCCCGTGAACTTCCGAGTCGGCGCGAACTCGCCGAGGCGGTGGCCCACCATGTTCTCCGTCACGAACACCGGGATGAAGAGCTTCCCGTTGTGAACGTGAAACGTGATGCCGACGAAGTCGGGGGCGATCATCGAACGCCGCGACCAGGTGCGAATCACCTGCTTCGTACCGGACTGGAGAAGCCTGTCCACCTTCTTCTGAAGGCTCGGCTCGACGAACGGGCCCTTCTTGAGCGAGCGCGCCATTTACTTCTTCCCCCGCCGCTTGACGATGTACTTGTTCGAGCGCTTGTTATGGCGCGTCTTGTATCCCTTGGTCGGCTTGCCCCAGGGCGTGCACGGGTTGCGTCCGCCTGAGCTCTTGCCCTCGCCGCCACCCATGGGGTGATCGACCGGGTTCATGGCCACACCGCGAACGTTCGAGCGCTTGCCCAACCAACGCGAGCGCCCGGCCTTGCCGATGGTCTGGTTCTCGTGGTCGATGTTGCCCACCTGGCCGAGCGTGGCGCTGCAATCCACGAGGATCTTGCGGTGCTCGCCACTCGGCAGGCGCAGCGTCGCGTAGCGCCCTTCGCGAGCCATGAGCTGGGCCGAGCCACCGGCAGCGCGCACCATCTGCGCGCCCTTGCCGGGCTTCATCTCGATGGCATGGATCACCGTGCCGAGCGGAATGGACGAGAGCGGCAGAGCGTTTCCAGGCCGGACCTCGGCTTCGGGGCCCGACATCAGGGTGTCGCCGACGCGCACCTCGAGCGGCGCCAGGATGTAACGCTTCTCGCCGTCCACGTAGTGCAGCAGGGCGATGTTGGCCGAGCGGTTCGGGTCGTACTCGACGGCCGCGACCTTGGCCGGAATGCCGAGCTTCTCGCGACGGAAGTCGATCTTCCGATAGCGGCGCTTGTGGCCGCCACCCCGATGCCAGGACGTGATCCGCCCGTAGCTGTTGCGCCCGCCGGTCTTCGCGACGAGGCCCTCGGTGAGCGAGCGCTCGGGCTTGCCGCGCGTGATCTCTGCGAAATCCGAGACCGACATCCCCCGGCGTCCGGGCGTGATGGGTCGGTAGTTCTTGACCGCCATCCTAGACTCCCTCGAAGAATTCGATCGTCTGGCCCTCGGCCAGGCGAACGATCGCCTTCTTCCACTCCGGCTTGCGCCCCATGTGGGCGCCGAGCCGCCGCGTCTTCCGCGGCATTCGCATCGTGCGGACCTCGAGCACCTCGACCTCGAAGAGCGACTCGACGGCGTTCTTGATCTCGGGCTTGTTGGCCCGCGGGTCGACCGCAAAGGTCACGAGGTTCTGCTCTTCCCGGCCGATGTTGCTCTTCTCCGTGACGAGCGGCCGACGGATCACCTGGTGGACGTTCACGATTCCGCCCCTTCCCGGGCTGCGCCGAGACGCTGCTGCACGATGTCGAGCGCCTCCTGGGTGAACAGCAGGTGCGAGTGCCGCAGCACGTCGTAGACGTTCAGGCCCTTCGCGAGAAGCGTATTGGCCCACGGCAGGTTCCGCGAGGAACGCTCGAGGCCGGTGTCGGGCTCCGCGATCACGATCAAGACCGAACGCTCCGTCAGGCCGAGGCCCTTCAGCTGTTCGACCAGATCACGTGTCTTGCCGCTCTCGACCCCGAGGCTGTCGACGACGCCGACGACGCCTTCGGCAAGCCGCTGCGAAAGCGCCGAGCGAAGCGCCTCGCGGCGAACTTTCTTCGGCAGCTTGTGCTCGTAGCTCCGCGGGACGGGGCCGAACACGACGCCGCCGCCGGCGAACTGGGGCGCACGGGTCGTACCCGCCCGGGCCCGACCGGTGCCCTTCTGCTTGTAGGGCTTCGCCCCACCGCCGGACACCGCCGAGCGGTTCTTGGTCGAGTGCGTGCCGGCACGCCGTGCTGCGAGCTGGCGTCGCACCTCTGCGTGAAACAGGTGCGGCCGCACCTTGGCCTCGAAGACGGCGGGGTCGAGATCGACCTTGCCGCCCTTGCCCTTGCCGGTTGTCTGTACGTCCAGAGTGGCCATGACTAGAGCTTGATCTCCACGTCCACGCCCGCCGCGAGTTCGAGCTTCATGAGCGCGTCCACGGTCTGGGGGGTGGGGTCCAGGATGTCGATCAGCCGACGGTGTGTGCGGACCTCGAACTGCTCCCGCGACTTCTTGTCGATGTTCGGGCCCCGCAGCACCGTGTACTTGTTGATCGTGGTGGGCAACGGGATCGGGCCCGCGAGACGTGCGCCCGTGCGCAGCGCCGTGTCCACGATCTCCGACGCACTCTGGTCGAGCAGCCGGAAGTCGTAGGCCTTCATGCGGATCCGGATTTTTTGGGAGGCGAGGTCAGCCATGCTTGTTCCTTGCAGGTGCGCGAAGCGCCCGCGTTATTCGATGATCTCGGCCACGACGCCCGCGCCGACGGTCCGGCCGCCCTCGCGGATGGCGAAGCGGAGTTCCTTGTCCATGGCGATGGGCGTGATCAGCTCCACCGTCATCTCCACGTTGTCCCCAGGCATCACCATCTCCGTGCCCTCGGGCAGGTTGGCAACACCCGTCACGTCCGTCGTCCGGAAGTAGAACTGCGGCCGGTACCCGTTGAAGAACGGCGTGTGACGACCGCCCTCC
>JAFDDA010000228.1 GCA_019311105.1 Deltaproteobacteria bacterium | reverse complement strand
GTGACCACGATGTCGGCGGACGTCCACAAGTACGGCTACTGCACCAAGGGCGCCTCGACCGTGATCCATCGCGACGACAAGCACTTGAAGAAGTACCAGCTCTTCATCTACGACAAGTGGCCGGGTGGGCTCTACGCCTCCTTTGCCATGGCCGGCGCGCGCCCGGCGGCGCCGATCGCCGCCGCGTGGGCGGTCATGCGGTTCCTGGGCGAGGAGGGCTATCTCAACCTGGCCCGTCAGGTACGCGACACGACGAAGAAGCTGCGCGAGGGCATCGCGGCCATCGACGGCCTTCAGGTCTGGGGCAATCCCGTGATGAGCGTCATGTCGTTCGGCTCCAAGAAGCACGATGTGATGGCCATCGGGGACGTCATGGACGACCAGGGCTGGCATCTCGACCGGCAGCACGGGCCGGACGCACTCCACTTCATGGTGTCGCCCGAGCACGCCGAGGTGGCAGACGCCTTCCTCGAGAATCTGCGAGAGGCCACGGCGAGCCATGGCGAATCTCGGGGCAAAGGCGCTCGCTACAGCTAGCGGGCCTCGGGGTAGAGGCGCTGGCTACAGCTAGTGGGCCTCGGGGTAGAGGCGCTGGCTACGGCTAGTGGGCCTCGTCGTAGTCCTCGGTCGGCGCTTCGAGGGCCACGGGGAAATCGGTGAAGGGGAAGGGCGGCTCGGCCTCGTTGTAGGTCAGGTAGCGCGTCACCCTGTAGAGATAGGTGCAGACCTGGTTGGCGAAGTCACGGATCTTGTGGCGCGGCGGCTGCTGGGTCACCAAGGTGAAGCCGAGTTCGAACAGCACGAGCACGGTCAGCAGGAGTTCGACGACCCGCGCGATGATCGCGAAGAGCAGCGTCAAGGCGATCCGGATGCCGGTGGCGCCGCGATCGATCTCGCCGGTCGTGCGGCCGCGGCTTCGTTCCGTTTTGGCTTCTGCGCTCGGCGCCGGGGGCGCTGCGGGTGCGGGCGGGGCGGGCGGTGTTGCAGGCTCGGTCATGGCGAGGGCCTCCATGGGGGTTCTCTGGATTCTACGCCTTGTGGCGGCCGCCGGTTCGAACCTCGTCGCGAAGGGCCCGGGTGGGTGCAGGCGAACGGCTGCGCCCTGGGCCCGCGTCGGGCTGGCTGTGTTCGCGGTGTTGCTTGCGAGCGACGTGGCGGCGAGCCCCCGCTACAGCGTGGTCCGGGTCGACGAAGCCCCCGAGATCGATGGCCGCCTCGATGATGCGGTCTGGCAGAAGGCGCCGCTCCTTGGGCCGCTCACCCAGGTCGAGCCCGTGGAGGGCGCCGCTCCGAGCGAGCGCACCGAAGTGCGCCTCCTCTCCGATGGCCGCCATCTCTACTTCGGCGTGCGGGCCTTCGACCGCGAACCGGAAAAGATCATCGCGAAGGAGATGCTGCGCGACCGCAGCCTCACCAACGACGACCGGATCGCCATCGTCCTCGATACGTACCTCGATCGTCGGAACGCCTTCTTCTTCCAGATCAACCCGAACGGGGCGATCCGTGATGCGCTGATCGACGGCATCTGGAGCGTGCAAGCCCGGCGCGACGAACTCGGCTGGACCGTCGAGATCCGCATCCCCTACAGCACCCTGACCTTCGACCCGGACAAGACGGCCTGGGGGTTCAACATCCTGCGCTCGGTCCGGCGCCGCAACGAGACGGCACGCTGGAGCTCGGCCCGGCTCGACAAATCCTTCATCGACGTCTCCGAACTCGGAGTCCTCGACGGCATGAGCGGCCTCGATGCAGGCCGCGGCATCGACTTCCGGCCACAGCAGGCCGTGAGCTACAAGCGAGATCGGCCCGACGATGAACGCAGCGTCCGACTCGACCCCGGCTTCGATCTCTTCTTCCGCGCCACGCCCAGCATGAAGGGCGTCCTCACGGTGAACCCCGACTTCTCCGACGCGCCGGTGGACGACCGGCGCGTGAACCTCAGCCGCTTCGGCCTGTTCTTCCCCGAAACGCGCGACTTCTTCCTCGAGGATTCGGGGATCTTCGAGTTCGGGGACCTCGAAGAGAACGGTCGGCCCTTCTTCAGCCGTCGGGTGGGCCTGGCGGTGGACGGCGACGCGGTTCCGATCCGGCTGGGCGGCCGCATGACGGGCCGCGTGGGCCGGGTGAGCCTGGGCCTGCTCGATGTCCAACAGGGGCGGGCGGCCGGCGTCGAGAGCAAGAACCTCGCGGTCGCACGCGCGCGGATCGATCTGCTCGAGCGTTCCTCCCTGGGGATGATCCTCACCCACGGCGACCCCAGCAGCGACGAAGACGCCGGGCTCGCCGGCATCGACTTCCGCTACCGGACGGATCACGCACGCGGCAACCAGGTGCTGACCTGGGACGCCTGGGTCGATCGGCATGCGTGAGTTCGGCGAGAACTTCCGCCCGGCCCTCGGCTTCGTGAACCGGACCGATGCCCGGGAGTACCGCGCGGACCTTCGCTTCCGAGAGCGGCCGGAGCGCTGGCTCCGCACCGTGGATACGGGCTTCGACTTCCTCGTGATCACCGACCTCGACAGCGCCATCGAGAGCGCCGACCTGCGACTCGACTGGCTGGACGTGCGGACCGAATCGAACGACCAGGTGCGCTTTCGGTCCCATCTTCGCCGCGAGCGGCTCGACGCGCCGTTCGAGATCTCGAAGCGCGTGATCCTTCCCATCGGAAGGCATGACTTCCTGCGCCACGAGGTGCTGCTTTCGAGCAGCGATACGCGTCGCATCCGGGGTGAGGTCCGCGTCCAATGGGGAACGTTCTACACCGGGGATCGCCTGACCTTCGACGCGCTCCTCGAGCTGCGGCCGACCCGCCACTTCTTCATCGCCCTCGAAGCCGAACAGAACCGCGTTCGACTCCCCGAGGGCAACTTCGACCTGCGCCTCGCCCGCATCCGCTTCGACGCCATGGCGAACCCCTCCTTGTCGTGGACGACGACCTTTCAGTATGACAACGCTTCCGAGTCGCTGGGCATCAACAGCCGAATCCGCTGGATTGTCGCGCCCGAGCGCGAGCTGATCTTCGTCGTCAACCAGGGGTTCCAGCACGGAGACGGACGGCGGCTTCACTCCACCGTCTCGGAGCTGGTGGCCAAGATCCAGTGGAGCTTCCGGTATTGAGGCGGCACGGGGCGGGCCGGACGTCTCGGCTGCCGCCGTGTTGCCGGTCGGTCGATCATCGTGCGACACCCCCGCCGCCGGGGAGGGCACTTTTAGAGGTGGGCAAATGGCGTCTCTGACCCGAGGTCTTCGCGTCCTCACCGTGTTGGCGGGAGTCGCCGGCGCCCTGGCCGCGCTCGGCTGGTACACCGTGCGGGGCCAGACGGCCTGCGAGGTCTGTGTCGTCTACCACGGCCGGGAAGCCTGTCGGACGGTCTCGGCCACGTCGTCGGCCAAGGCCGAGCGAGCGGCCCAAGCCACCGCCTGTGCCCTCGTGACGGGCGGCGTGACCGAGTCTCTCGAGTGCGAGCGGACGCCTCCAACGGTCGCCCGCTGCGAGTAGGAAACAGGCCCGGGTTCTTCGGAGTTCGGGCCCTCCGGTCGGCCCGAGGGCGCCGGGGTTGAGCTATAAACCGACCTTTCGTCCCCCACGGCACGATGCCCGGGGACCGGAGGCAGGGGTGTCGACGTCGGGTCCGAGGGGGCTCGAACAGCGCAGGGGGAAGCCAGCGTGGCCCAGACGAAGAACGAGAAGCTCGAAGCCTGGGTGGGTGAGTTCGTCGCCCTCTGCAAGCCGGAACGCGTCCACTGGTGCGACGGCAGCGCGGAGGAGTACGCCTCCTTCTGCGAGCTGCTCCTCGAGTCGGGCACCGCGGTCCGCCTGAACCCCGCGAAGCGCCCCAATTCCTTCCTGGTTCGCTCCGATCCGGCGGACGTGGCCCGCGTGGAAGACCGCACCTTCATCTGCTCGAAGGAAGAGGCCGACGCCGGCCCGAACAACAACTGGCGCGACCCCGCCGCCATGAAGACCGAGCTGCAAGGCCTCTTCGACGGCTGCATGCGCGGCCGCACGATGTATGTGATCCCGTTCAGCATGGGCCCGGTCGGCTCTCACATCTCTCACATCGGGGTCCAGCTCACCGACTCGCCCTACGTCGCGGTCAGCATGCACACCATGACCCGCGTCGGATCCAAGGTTCTCGACGTGCTCGGCGGCGACGGCGCCTTCGTCCCCTGCGTCCACTCCGTCGGCGCACCCCTCGAGGCCGGCCAGCAGGATGTGCCCTGGCCCTGCAACGCCGACAACAAGTACATCGTCCACTTCCCGGACACGCGCGAGATCTGGTCGTACGGCTCGGGCCTGCTCGGCAAGAAGTGCTTCGCGCTGCGGATCGCTTCGGTCATGGCCCGTGACGAGGGCTGGATGGCCGAGCACATGCTCATCCTGAAGCTGACGTCGCCGGAAGGCGAGAGCCGCTACGTCGCGGCCGCCTTCCCGAGTGCCTGCGGCAAGACGAACCTCGCGATGATGAACTCCGCCCTCGACGGCTGGAAGGTCGAGTGTGTCGGGGACGACATCGCGTGGATGAAGTTTGGCGAGGACGGCCAGCTGCGGGCGATCAACCCCGAGGCGGGCTTCTTCGGCGTGGCGCCGGGCACGAGCATGAAGTCGAACCCGAACGCGATGCTGAGCCTGCGCGAGAACTGCTTCTTCACCAACGTGGCCGAGACCGAAGATGGCGATGTCTGGTGGGAAGAGATGAGCGACCCGCCGGATCGGCTCACGGACTGGCACGGCAACGCCTGGACCCCGGATAGCGGCAAGCAGGCTGCGCACCCGAATGCACGCTTCACCGCACCGGCGAGCCAGTGCCCGGTGATCGCCGACGAGTGGGAAGACCCGGCCGGGGTTCCGATCAGCGCCATCCTGTTTGGTGGGCGCCGAGCCTCGGTCGTGCCGCTCGTCAACGAAGCCTTCGATTGGGACCACGGGACCTTCCTGGGCTCGATCATCGGAAGCGAGAAGACCGCCGCCGCCGCCGGCAAGGTGGGCGAGCTGCGCCGTGACCCCATGGCCATGCTGCCGTTCTGCGGATACAACATGGCCGACTATTGGAGCCACTGGGTGCGCGGGATCGGCCAGCGTGAGGGCGCCAAGCTCCCGCGGATCTACTACGTGAACTGGTTCCGCAAGAACGCCGCCGGCGAATTCCTGTGGCCCGGCTTCGGCGAGAACGGCCGCGTGCTGGCGTGGATCTTCGAGCGCTGCGCCGGCACCGCGAAGGCCATCGAGACACCGATCGGGAACCTTCCGGCCGAGGATGGGCTCGACATGGAGGGCCTCGACCTCGACAAGGAAGACCTCGCCGACCTGCTGCGGGTCGACATCGAGGGCTGGCTCCACGAAGTCCCGCTGATCCGCGAGTACTACGCCCGCTTCGGCGACCGCATGCCAAGCGAGCTCGTCGACCAGCTCGACCAACTCGAAGCCCGGCTCAAGGCCAACCGCTAGCGGTTGGTGACTCCGGGTCCGCCCGGGAGCCACACGAGGCATCCATGCTGGTCCGGCTCGCCATCGACTACGAGCACGAGAGTCGCCGTTGGTGGGACAACGGCGGCCAGGATCTATGGGACGCCGTCCTCGAATCCGAGGGGGCCAAGGACGTCATCCTGGATCAGGCCCTGGCGGACTCGTGGCTGGCCCAGGCCGGCACCATCGAGGGCTGGAACGACGGCCACGAGTACGCTCCGCACCCCGTCACGCTCCATACCGTGGACGAGGACGTGGACGTTTAGTAAAACGGTTCCATAACTGGTCGGAATATCGGGGGAAGGGCCGTGAGGCGGGGCAGCTCGTTCGGGCGCCTGGGCCGCTTGGACCCACCCCCTGGCCGACCTGGATCGCAGGGGAGTCCCGTCGATGTCCGACCTCACCGACGACGTTCGCGTAAAGGAGCTGCAGAGCTCCATTGCCCAGGGTGGCCCCCAGTCGGCTGCCAAGCAGCTGCTGGTCGAGGCCGACGCCGTCGTCGCCCAGGTGCTCGAGAAGATGATCGCGCCCCACGCCCTGAAGACCCTCGAGGCCTTCCCGGTCGAGAGGCGCGCGGCCATCCTCGAAGGCGTCAAGGAGGAGCGGCGTCGCCAGTGGGAGATCAATCAGGACTTTCCCGAGGATTCGGTCGGCCGCCTGATGGAGCTGCCCGCCGGCTGCTTCCCCGCCGAGACGAAGATCGCCGACGCCATCGAGACCCTGCGCGAGATCGTCAAGAAGACCTTCATCACCTACCTCTACGTCACGGAGGAGAACGGCAAGCTGCTCGGGCTCGTGGTGATGCGCGAGATGCTGCTCGCCGACCGGGAGCAGACGCTCGGCGACGTGATGCTCGGCAATCCCTATCACCTGGTCCCCGGGATGGCGCTCCAGGACGCCATGAAGGAGGCGGTGCAGCGACACTTCCCGGTGTATCCGGTATGTGACGAAACGGGGAAGCTGGTCGGCCTCGTCCGCGGCGATGACCTCTTCGAGCAGAACGTCTACCAGCTCATCGTGCAGGCCGGTTCGATGGTCGGTGTCGAGAAGGAAGAGCGCCTCGCCACGGCCTGGCCCCGCGCGCTCCGCCTGCGGAACCCCTGGCTACTCGTGAACCTGTTGACCGCCTTCGTCGCGGGTGCCGTGGTCGGCCTGTTCGAGGGCACGATTGCCCAGGTCACGGCCCTGGCCGCCTTCTTGCCCGTCCTCGCCGGCCAGTCCGGGAACACCGGCTGCCAGGCGTTGGCGGTGACCCTGAGAGGGATGGCCCTGGGCGAACTCTCGAACCACAGCCCGCTCAAGATCGTCGTCAAGGAGGCGCTCCTCGGCCTGCTGAACGGCGCGGTGGTGGGCGTCCTGGCCGGTGGGGCCATGTACTTCTTCGCCCAGGACGAACCCGAGCCGCTCAAGCTCGCCGTGATCGTCTTCGCCGCCATGGTCGGCAGCTGCGTTGCCAGCGGCGCGACGGCTTCGAGTATCTTCCTCACGACCGCAACGGACGTAGTGAGCATGGGCCTGCTGCTCGGCTTCGCGACGATGTTCCTGCTCTAGGACGGGGTGCACACCGGCAACGGCTGTGCAGGTTCGGCGGTCGATACGACCGATCTGGGTGCAACGTCGGACGCTGCGCCACTCGCGTCTCGCGAATGTCGACACGCGTGGGTGTAGCGGGCGATTCTCCCTTCCGTTTCACGCGACGGATCGGTTACAACCTACTCGCGCGCCACGCGGCCTTCCCTGGACTCGTGTTCCAATGCGGGAGCGGAATCATGCAGCGGCTGGACCCGGATCGAGAG
>JAFDDA010000050.1 GCA_019311105.1 Deltaproteobacteria bacterium | reverse complement strand
TTCGGGAAGCTCGGGGCGAAGCGTCGGCTGGGCGGCGAGCCAGCTCGCGAACTCGGGACCGGCCTGGAGCATGGAATAGACGAACGACTCGGCGACGAGGCCCTGCTCGATGCTCCGGCCGTCACCGCCGCGCAGCAGCTGAGCCAACGCCGTAGCGGCGAAGGGCGCCCGCGTCACCGCATCGACGAGGGGTACGAGGGCGGCTTCCGAGTCCACCACCACGTCGAACGCGGCAGCGGCTTCGCGGGCGGCGGGCGCTTCACGATCCGGCGCGATGGCGAGGGTCGGGCACGGCAGGCCGGCGAGGGCACGGCGTAGGGCAGCGAGCTCCGTGTCGCTCGGGCCGGCCCCGGTGAGTTCGACCGCAACCCACGGCTGGCCGCAGGCCGCCGAATACTCGTCCGTGGCATAGGGAGAGGGCAGCCATTCGCACGCCTCGGAGGGCAGCCATTCGCACGCCTCGGCCAGGGTGAGCACCCCGGCTGCCGATGCCTCGGCTAGCTCTCGGCCTTCGTCAGCCACCCACGGACCTCCCTGCGCAAGAGCTTACCCGTCTCGTTGTAGGGGAGGGAGTCGCGGAACTCGATCCGTGTGGGGACTCGGCTGCTGCGCAACGCGCCGCTCGCCGTGGCTCTCGTGGGCCATCTCGAGCAGCATCATCAGGTTCATGTTCAGTCCGAGCTGGGGAGCGGCTTGGCGCCCTTCAGGCCGAGGGCCTGGCCGTCGGTCGCGAGGCTGCCAGCGCCAGGCTTGGTGCACAGAAGCTCGACGTCCCCGGCTTCGTTCACGTAGCGCTTGCCGATCTGGGTGCCGTCGCAGGCGTCCGGCGCCGGCTCGCCCCCAGACGGGTCGGCATCGAGTTCGACCAGCGGTGCGCCGCCGCAGGTCACGTCGACATCATTCGCCGGCGCAGCGACCACCATCACCTGGGTGTCGCACACGGCACTCTTCCATCTCGATCCGGCTTTGAGCTTCATGGCGCGAGCATTGTACCCGACGCACGGGGCATGCCGAAGCCGGATCGGGCTATGGTGGCCGCGAATGGCCGCTCCGCTTCCGACGACCGACGCGCCCGAACCGGCGGGCGAACCCGCCCCGATCCTCTGGGCACGCTCGGGTGCGATGGGCCTCTGCGGGCACGAAGACGGGCCGCCGCGGGCCGGGGCGGCGGCGGTGGCGGCCCATGCGGCAGGTTGGGCGCGCGAACTCTGCGTACGATCCGGCGCGGACGTACCCGGCCTCGACGGGCCGGCGCTGCTTGGCGAGCGTGCGGCACAGCTCGGGCTCGCGCGGCGCGGCCGCGTCTCCCCGGGTGGGGCCTGCCGCTTGCTCCCCACCGCCGAAGGCTTCCTCGCGGTGAACCTCGCGCGGGCGGACGACTTCGATCTGCTCCCAGCATGGCTCGAACGCGAGGTCACCCGAGAGCCATGGGGTGTGGTCGCCGAGACCGTTCGCGAGGCGCCCGCGCACCGGTGGGTGGAACGCGGTCGTCTGCTCGGGCTCGCCGTCGCGGCCACCGAAACCCCGGCCGATGCGCTGAGCCCCGCCGTCGAGGTCGACCCGTGCGGCACGGCCTGGCCGCGGCGCGTGGACCGGCCACTCGTCGTCGATCTCTCTTCCCTCTGGGCGGGCCCCCTCTGCACACAACTCCTCGGCCTCGGAGGCGCACGGGTCGTGAAGGTGGAGAGCCTCCACCGACCCGACGGCGCACGGCGAGGCGCACCGGCCTTCTTCGACCTCTTGAACGCCGGGAAGGCCAGCGTGGCTCTCGACCTCCGCTCGACATCGGGACGCGACGCGTTGCTGCGATGGATCGAAGTCGCGGACGTGGTCGTGGAGGCTTCCCGCCCTCGCGCTCTTCGGCAGCTCGGGATCGACGCCGAGGCGGCTCTCGCAGAACGGCCCGGCCTCGTCTGGGTTTCGATCACCGGACACGGCCGCCGTGAGCCGAACGCCCAGTGGGTCGCCTTCGGAGACGATGCGGCCGTCGCGGCGGGGCTCGCCTCCGCATCGGGGGAACCCGGCGACCCCGTCTTCTGCGCCGACGCCATCGCAGACCCGCTCGCGGGCCTGCGCGCGGCGGTCGAGACGAGGCGGGCTCTCGACGACGGCGGCGGCTGCCTCGTGGATGTCTCTCTTTCGGGCGCCGCACGCGAGGCACTCGGGCCGATCGACGGACCTCCGCTCGAGGTCGTTCGGCACGACGGCGCGTTCTGGGTCGAATGCGAGGGTGCGCGCGCCCCCGTGATGCCACCGCGCGCCCGCCCGGCACACGGCAGAGCCCGCCCCTTCGGCGCCGACACCGAGAGCTTCCCATGTTGATCCGCAACGCCGAAGTCGACGGCCAGCGCTGCGACGTCCGGATCGAGGCCGGCCGCATTGGCGAGGTCGGGGCGCGGCTCTCCGGCCAGATCGACCTGGACGCCCGGGGCGGCGCATTGCTCCCCGGCCTCCACGACCATCATCTCCATCTCCTCTCCCTCGCGGCTTCCCTCGAGTCGGCGCGTTGCGGCCCTCCCGACGTGCGGAATCGCGAGCAGCTAAGCGCGGCACTCGCTGCGGCGACACCTCGAAACGGATGGGTCCGCGGCGTGGGCTACCACGAGTCGGTCGCGGGCGAACTCGATCGCCACGCCCTCGACGCACTCGCGCCGGGTTTGCGGGTGCGCGTCCAGCACCGCAGTGGTGCGCTTTGGTGTCTCTCCTCCGCCTCGGTGGAGGCCCTGGGGCTCGACCGCGGCGTCGACGCGGAAGGCGTCGAGCGAGCGGCCGACGGCCGTGCGACGGGCCGGCCACCGATGCCACGCCGACGAATGGGGAAGCCGAGTTCGCGCGGTTCGCGGAACTCCCACAACGCATCCTCGCAATGGGCCCTCTCGACGTTGCGACCCCGGGCGCGCACAAGATCCTGCTGCGCGAACGCGCGCTGCCCGACCCCGACGCCCTGATCGAGCGCATCCGAGCCGCCCACGACGCCGGCCGGCCCGCGGCGCTCCACTGCGTGAGCCGCACCGAACTCGTGATGGCGGCCGCCGCCCTCGCCGCCGCCGGCCCGCACCCCGGCGACCGCATCGAGCACGCCTCCGTCGCGCCCCCCGAACTCGTCGATCTGCTGGCCGCGCTGCCGGTCACCGTCGTGACTCAGCCGAACTTCCTTCGCGAACGCGGCGACGCCTACCGGCGCGAGGTCGAGCCGCGCGATCTTCCGTGGCTCTATCGCTGCCGGGGATTCCTCGAGGCGGGCATCGCCCTCGGCGGCGGCACCGACGCGCCCTTCGGCTCGCCCGACCCGTGGCTCGCGATGCAAGCGGCCGTGGATCGACGCAGTGCTGCAGGGGTGGCACTCGGCGAACGCGAAGCCCTCTCGCCCGAGCGCGCGCTCGCGCTCTTCACCAGCCCGGCCGAGGCGCCCGGCGGCCCGCCGCGCCGCATCGAACCCGGAGCCCGCGCCGATCTCTGCTTGCTCGGTCGGCCGTGGAAGCAGGCGCGCGACCGCCTCGATGCCCGCGACGTAGCGGCCACCCTGTGCGCGGGAGCTATCCTCGCGGACGGAAGCGAAACGCCGTGAGCCAACCCAGCATCGTCCTCTACGGAAACGCCGGAACGCCCTACACCGAGAAGGTGTTGGGCGCGTTGCGTTTCAAACACCTCGAGTTCGAATTCATCGAGCCCTCGAGTCCGGAAGACCTCCGCCGCTGGAACCCGGAGACGGGCCTCCTCCCCGTCATCACGATCGACGACGAACGCACCCACGACTCGTCCACGATCCGCCGCTCTTGTCGAAGGATCCGAAGACCGCGCGCGAGCAGCGCCGGCTCGAAGATTGGGCCAGCGAGACGTTCGGCTTCTACATGATGCGCTGGGTGAGGGCGAAGGTCGGCCGCGAGACGGGCCCGAAGACGGATGCCGAGGGGCAGGCCATCGGACCGCTCGCGCGCCTCGGTTTGATCGGCGAGGACGGCCAGATCACGACCGAGATGCTCGACACGAGCGATGGGGGCCCGGGCCCCGAGTTCGAGCGCCGCATCGGCGACCTGGTCACGATGCTCGGCGACCGAGAATTCTTCTATTCGAGCGAACTCTCGCGCGCCGACCTCTCGATCTACGCTGCGCTCTTCGGCATGTACACCAACCGGTTTCCGGGGGGCCAAGGCCTGCTCGGGAAGTACCCGACCCTCGTTGCCCTGTGCGACCGGGTCCGCGCCGCGACCACGCGCTAGAGCAAGCCGACCTTCGAGCCCGTCTCGACGGAAGCCAGATAGCCGAAGTCGACGAAGAGGTTCTGGCCGGAGACGAAGCTGGCGAGGTCGCTCCCAAGGAAGACGAGCGGGCCGGCCATTTCAGCCGCCGTCGCGTTCCGCCCCACGGGCGCCCGGAAGTGGGCGTCGATGAAGTCCTCGCCCGCCTGGGCGTGGAAGTCCGGGAGCATGGGCGTATCCGTCGGCGAGGGCGAGAGGCAGTTCACGCGAACCTGTCGGTCGAGGAGCCGGACGGCCAGCAGCTTCGTGTAGTAGATGATGCACTGCTTCGAGAAGAGGTAGCCGTTGGCCACGTCGGGGTGGGCTTCGCACCAGTCGCGCGCCTCGGCGTAGCCCTCGATCTCGATCAGCTGCTGCACGTTCTCGAGATTCTTCTGCCAGCCCATGCCCGCCACCGAGGTGATCGCCGCGATCGCACCGCCGTCGACGACGCGGTCGACCACCGCCTCGGTGAGGTGACGCAGACCCACGAAGTTCACGAGCATCGTCTGCAGCGCATCGAAACGCGGCGGCCCGGGCACACCCGCGCAGTGGAAGAGCCGGTCGATCTTCGCCGGCAGCTTCGCGACGGCGGCGTCGATGGAGGCCGGGTCGGCGAGGTCGACCTTCACGCTCTGTTTCACGGCCGCCGCGGTGTCGGCCACGTCGAGGGCGTGGACCTCGGCACCGAGGTCCAACAAGAGCTGCGTCGCCGCGGCCCCCATGCCGGAGGCGGAGCCGGTGATGACCACGGTCTTGCCCTCGAACCCGAGTACGTCCTTCATCTTCATCGCTCCTCGCCCGGCGTTGGGCCCACCCTTTCTAACATCGTGGGTTTGATTCGTACAGACGGCTGTAGATATAATGCGGGCTGTAACTCGATGCGCCCGACTCCAGGAGCCCTTTGGACGAGCAACCCCGCTTTTTCGGCGTCCACCCGCCCCAGCAGCTGCTCGACCTGTCGGACGAGGTGCGCCGGGTGATCGAAACCATGGTGCGCGTCGACGAGGCGTCGCCGGAGCTAGCCAGCATCCGGAGCGAAATGGAAGGCCTCGCCGACCGGCTCACCGGCCTCGCCCGCACGGGCGAGCTTCCCCGTATGCTGCCCCACGTGGAGCCCGGACCCGACGACCTGCGCCCCTACTACCCGAGCGACGCGTCGCGCTGGCACGTGAACCCGATGCACCCGCCCCTCGAACTCCATTTCGAAGGGGGCGTTCTCACGGGGCACACCACCCTCGGCCTCGCCTGGGAGGGCCCGCCGGGCCACGTGCACGGCGGCTTCGTCGCCATGATGCTCGACCAGCTGCTCGGCCACGCGAACATCCTGAACGACGTGCCGGCGGTGACCGGCGAGCTGCGCGTCCGCTATTGCGCGCCGACGCCACTCCACGAACGCATCGACTTCCGCATGGAGCGCTTCGAACGCATGAGCGAGCGACGCATCGTCACGCGCGGTGTCTTGTCGGCCGCAGGCCAGGTCACGGCCGAAGGCGAAGGCACCTTCATCCTGCCCAGCATGGAACGCAGCTCCATGAAGGTCGGTGACGCTTCATTCGGTGCCGAAGGAAAGAACCGATGACCACACCCATCTTCGAGCGATTCCCGGTGATCGACATGGACACCCACCTGACCGAGCCCGCAGACCTGTGGACGTCGCGCCTCGCCAGCAAGTGGGGTGACCGCATCCCGCGCATCGAACGCGTGGGTGCAAAGGACGTCTGGCGGATCGGCGACCAGATCGTGGGCGCACCCGGCGCCTACACCGCCGCCGGCTACCCCGGGAGCTACCCCGACTTTCGCGACACGTACGAAGATCTACCCGCGGCGGCGTACGACGCCCATGCGCGCCTGGCCCTGATGGACGAGCAGCGGATCTGGGCCCAGGTGCTCTACCCGAACGTCGGCGGTTTCGGCTCGGCCGGCTTCCTGAGCCTGGGCGAGCCCGAGCTCATGCTCGAGTGCGTGCGCGCCTACAACGACTTCCTCGTCGAGTGGGCCAGTGCGGACTCGCGGCGCCTGCTCTGCGCGGCGGCCATGCCGTTCTGGGACGTGGGCGCGATGGTGAAGGAGATCGAGCGCACCGCCGCGCTCGGCCACCGCGCGATCCTGATGTGCGGCCAGCCCCAGGCGTTCGACGTGCCCGTGCTCCAGCACCGACACTGGGACCCGGTCTGGGCCGCCGCCCGCGACACGGGCCTGCCCGTGAGCTTTCACGTCGGCGGCGACATCAGCGAGGTCATGCAAGACCTGGGCGAGATCGGGGTCAAATCGAACTTCGGGCGCGCGTCGAGCATCATCATCCTCGACAATTACCGCTGCCTCTCGGAGCTGATCTTCGGCGGAGTCTGCCATCGCTTCCCGGAGGTGAACTTCGTCTCCGTGGAGAGCGGCGCCGGTTGGCTGCCCTTCGCCCTCGAGACCTTCGACTGGCAGTGGCAGAACGGACGCGTCGTCGAAGAGCACCCAGAGTACGAGCTGCTGCCGAGCCAATACTTCGAACGACAGATCTATGGGAGCTTCTGGTTCGAGCGTGCCTCGGCGCGCGCCGCTCTCGAACGCTTCCCGCGCAACCTGATGTGGGAGACCGACTACCCGCACCCGACGAGCATGCACCCGACGCCGGGGACGCCCGCGCAGCAGCCCGCCGAATACGCGGACCAGAACCTCGGCGATCTCCCCGAGGCCATACTGCGCAGCGTGTTCCACGAGACAGCGGCCCGGCTCTACCGGGTCGAAGGCCCGAACGGGTGAGCTGGCTGCGGCGTCTGCGCGTCGTCGATCTCTCCACCGGGATCGCGGGCGCCTACGCGAGCAAACTCCTGTGCGACGCGGGCGCGGACGTCGTGAAGGTCGAGCCGCCGGACGGCGACCCCCTGCGGCGCTGGTCCGCGACACGCGGCGACCTCGGCCCCGAAGAGGACGGCGCGCTCTTCCAATTCCTCGCCGGGGGCAAACGCTCGGTGGTGGGCGAGCCCGGCGACCCCGAAGTCGAAGCCCTGTTCGCTGACGCGGACCTCGTGATCGAAACCTTCGCGCCCCGTGCCATCGACGCGTTCGACCTGCCCGGGCGGCACCCGGGGCTCGTCCTCCTCTCGATCTCGCCCTTCGGTCGCGGCGGCCCGTACGAGCAGCGGCCGGCCACGGAGTTCACGCTGCAAGCTGAAGCCGGCTCGGTCGGGACGCGTGGGCTCCCGGGCCAAGAGCCCTTCCAAGCCGGGGGGCGCGTCACGGAATGGCTCGGCGGGACGTTCTCCGCCGTGGCCGCCCTGGCTGCCGTGCAGCGCGCACGCCGCACCGGGCACGGTGAACACGTCGACTTCTCCCTGCTCGAGGTCACGAACCTCACGGCGAGCAACTTCATGGATCTCTTCTTCGGCCTCGCCGGCCGCCCGGAACTCGGCGGCTCGGCCCAGAGTGTCGAGACCCCCTCCATCGAGCCGACGCGCGACGGCTATGTCGGGTTCTGCACGAACTCGGCCCAGCAGTTCTCGGACTTCCTGTTGCTGATCGAGCAACCGGAGTTGCGCGAGGACGCCGCGCTCGCCCAGGTCCCGGGGCGCCTTGCGCGCTTCGATTGGTGGACGGACCTCGTGAAGGCCTTTACGCGCACCCGCTCCACCGCAGAGATCGTCGAGCAGGCATCGCTACTCCGGATCCCGGTCGCGCCGGTGAACGACGGCGAGGCGGTGCTCGAGCACGAACAGCTGGTGGCGCGCGGCGCATTCCGCAAGGATCCGACCGGGCGCTTCGTCGCGCCCCGCCCTCCCTACGAGATCGACTTCGAGAAAGCCCCGCCGCCGCAGCCCGCCCCGAAGCTCGGTGAGCACACGGGCCGGATCGAAGCACGCCCCGTCGCCCGTCCGACCCCGACGGGCGAACCCGGCCTTCCCCTCGACGGCCTGCGCGTCCTCGACTTCACCGCGTGGTGGGCCGGCCCCTCGTCGGCCCAGATGCTGGCCAGCCTCGGTGCCGACGTCGTGCACGTCGAGGCCATCCAACGCCTCGACGGCATGCGCATGACCGGCGGCGCATTCCTCGGCCAACAGGAACGTTGGTGGGAGTACAGCTTCTTCTACCTGGCAGCGAACACGAACAAGCGCGGGCTCACGTTGAACCTCCAGGACCCGCGCGGCCTTGGGATCGCGCGCCAGCTCATCGCGGGCAGCGACGTCGTGATCGAGAACTACACCCCGCGCGTGATGGATGGCTTCGGCCTCACCTGGGATGCCATCCACGCCCTGAACCCTCAGACGATCTACCTGCGCATGCCGGCCTTCGGCCTCAGCGGCCCGTGGCGTGACCACACGGGCTTCGCCCAGACCATGGAGCAGATGACGGGCATGGCCTGGCTCACCGGCCACGCCGACGACCAGCCGCGCATCCAACGCGGCCCGTGCGACCCGCTCTCGGGGATGCACGCCGCGTTCTCCCTGCTCGTGGCGCTCGAAGAGCGCGAGCGGCGCGGTGAAGGCGTCCATGTGGAATGTACGATGGTGGAGGGGGCGCTCAATGCCGCCGCCGAAGCATCCATCGAATTCTCGGCCTACGGCGGGCGGCTCGCGCGCGAGGGGAACCGCTCTCCCGCTGCGGCACCCCAAGGCCTCTACCCCTGCGAGGGGCACGACGCCGCCATGACCCCACGCTGGCTGGCGCTCTCGGTCGCGAACGACGAACAGTGGCGGGCGCTGGTCGCTTTGCTGGGGGAGCCGGCCTGGGCACGCGACCCGGCGCTCGCCGACCACGCGGGACGCCGTGCCGCTCACGACCGGATCGACGCCGAACTCCGCCCCTGGTTCGCGGCCCGCGAGCGGGAGGCCACGGTCGAAGCACTCGTGGCAGCGGGCGTCCCCGCAGGCCCGGTCTTCGACCCGCGCGACACCCATCGCCACCCGCAGCTCGTAGCGCGCGGCTACTACGAAGAGATCGATCACCCCATCGTCGGCCCGCAGCACACGCCCACCGTCCCCTTCCGCTACACCAGCGTCGACCGCTGGCTGCGCCGCCCGGCCCCGACGGTGGGTGAGCACAACCGCGAACTCCTCACCGAGCTCGGGCTCAGCGACGCCGAGATCGACGCGCTGGCCGAAGCCAAGGTGATCGGCACCCACCCGGAGGGCCTCTAGATGTCGAAGGTCGAGCTCGGATCCAACCTGCTCGTCGGCCACATCGACGCGCGCGTCCTGCATGTGCGGATCGATCGGGCGAAGAAGAAGAACGCGATGACCCAGGAGATGTACCGGGGCATCAAGCGCGCAGCGGTCCTGGCGGACGCCGACCCGGAGCTCGATGCCTTGGAGCTCGACCCCACGGAGCAGTTCCCGTTCCGGCATCTCGAGCGCTGCCGCAAGATCGTCGTCGCCGCCGTGAACGGGCTCTGCCACGCGGGCGGGCTCGACCTCATGCTCCACAGCGACGTCTCGGTGTGCTCCGACCGGGCGAAGTTCCGGATCCCCGAGCTGCTACGCGGGGCGCCCGACCCCTGGGTCACGTCGCGCCTGGCCCTCAGCGTCGGCATGGCCCGGGCCAAATACCTGATCTTCACGGCTGAGGAGTTCGACGCCCACGAAGCCGCCGACATGGGCCTCGTGGGCAAGGTCGTTCCGCACGAACACTTCGAAGAGGCGGTCGAGCACGCCCTCGACTGCATCCGCAAGACCGGCCCGGAGACCCGCGCGCGGATGAAGGAGGACATGAACCGGCGTCTCCCCGCCGCGGACATCAATCTCTTCCGCCGCCTGCTGCTCGGGCCCGAGATGATCGAAGGCATGGGCGCCTTCTTGGAGAAGCGCGAGCCCGACTGGCCCCGCGGTTAGCGCGCAGTCGGACTGAGATCGACGTCACGTCCGATCTCCATTTCGTCGAAGCCATCCCGGTTTCTTCGAGCGCTTCGATTTCCTACCCCTCGCGTGGCTACACATTCATGTGCTATCCACCGCCCTTCTCGGGGGACGTGGGTGAGACGTCCTTCGGCGCGAGCTTCGGCTTGGGCCCTCGAGTCCCAACAATTCCGAGTGCGCCCGGACGAACCTTCCCAGGAGGGCTTCGATGCCCGTGGATCATGAAATCGACGAGAGCCGAAACCTCGTCGTCGCCCGCGTGAGCGGCAGCGTGGACTCCGAAACCCTGCTCGCGCACCTGACGCGCATCAAAGAGGATGTTCGGCTGCGGCCCGGCTATCGATCGTGGTTCGACCTCACCGATGCCGAGCCCGGCGACGTCGGTGGCGAATTCGTGCGCCGTGCGGCGGACATTGCCCGCCGCTTCGACGAGCGCACGGGCCCGGTCCGAGTTGCCGTGCTGGCACCCGACGATCTGACCTTCGGCCTCGCGCGCATGTACTCGCTGTTGGTCGGTTCGCTTCAGCGCGAGGTACGCGTCTTCCGCAGTGCCGCCGATGCGCGGGCCTGGCTGTGCGTGGCCGACCCGGAAGGCGACGTCGCCGCCTGACCCACCCGACCCTCGGCTAGGGCGTGTACCAGACCGGCGAGGTCCAGGCGCGCTCCTGGATCGTCATCGGCACGTCGGGGTCGCAGCACGTGATGAGCAACCCCTCGGCGGTCGTCGGGTTCTCGCAGCGAACGCCCTGCGCGTTGCAAGCGTGGGCCGTCCAACGGCAGGTCGGGTTCTCCACCACACGCACGTAGTAGGCCGCATGGAGGTCGGCGTCGAACTCCGGGTCCTGCCAGACCGCACAGAGATCGTCGAAGCCAGGCCCGCTCGTTTCGCAGGTGTTGCGGTCGACGCGCGCGCCGTTGTCGGGGTCGCCCGCGACCTCGAAGACCTTCTGGTGCGCACCGCCATCGCGCTCCCAGAGCTTCACGACCTGGAGCCGTTGGAGCTGCACGCCCGGCCGGGCGGCGCTGCCGGGGTCGCGTTGGGCAAGGACCGCCACCGAGACACCCGCACCGGAGGGCGCCCCGGCCAGGTCGCCCCCCATGGGCACGCCGTGGGCGTAGCCGCGCGCAGCGAAGTCGCCCCGCTCGCAGAGATCTTCGGGCAGGTCGAAGCCCGTGAAGCTGCGCACGACCATGCGAGGCCCACTCGTGCCGTAGGTCTCGCGCCGTTGCATGCCGGCGTAGAGCGAATCACGTGAGTTCTCTTCGGCCCAGACGGCCTGGAGGCCGCCAGGATTGAAGCGCACGTCGTCGGGAAGCTTGGGGATCTTGAGCCGCGCGCTGGCGATGCCTGCGCCGTGGCCCGGGAAGCTCTGCTCGTCGACGAGGCCGGGCGTCCCGAGGTGGGTGTCGGTGGCGGCCATGAGACCGAGCTTGAACGGATTCACGCCAAGGCGCGCCTGTTCGACGAGGCCGGCCCCGAGGATCTCGCGCGCATAGCTGAGCGGCGCGGGGTCGGTCTGCTCCCAGGACGTCGCCTGCTCGCGCATGCGCCCGAAGGCCAGGGTCTCGAAGTCGCAGAGCGGGTCATTCGCGTTCTTGCGGCACTCGGAGTCGCCCTTGTGCTGCGTCACCTCGAGCAGCAGCTCGATGCGGGCACGGATCTCCGCGTACTCGCGGGACAGGGCCGCCCCGTCGGCCATCTCCTGCGTAAAGAGACGCCCGTTGCCGAGGTTCGAGTTGTGGGGAATCGCCAAGGCATCGCAGCGGCCGTCGCTGGCGAGGCAGCTCTCGTCCAACCACTTCCAGAAGGCCTCGTTCGTACGATCGTCCACGAAGTTGCTGAGGCGTTGCGGGACGACCTCGTTTCGGAAGAGCACGTTGCGATGGATCATCGAGGAGTCGGGGTTCCCGCTCCACTCGAAGCCGACGAAGCTGGTGAAGCGACACGCCGAGGTGCGGTCATAGGCCTCCTCGGCCGCCTCCTGGATCTCCTGCCACGGGCGACGCGCCGTGTCGCGGCAGTAGCTCCCGCCCGGCCCACAGAAGCCGTATCGGACGGGGTCGGCCTCGTCCATCATCTGGCTGTTCACGATGGCGTAGCCGAGCAGCGGCCAACGCCGCGCGAGGCGACATGGCAGCGCGTCATGACCCGGCAAGCCGGGGGTCTGACAGATGCGCACCTCTCCCATCACCTCGGCGTGGTCCGAGAGCAGCGTGAAGTCGAGCGGTCGGTCGAGCTTCACCGTACGCAGCGGGCGCCCCGCAGCATCGTAGGGCTGGATGCCGAGTTCCTCGCCCTTCGCAAATCGATAGGCGTCGCGCGGCGTGTTTCGCGTCCCCTGGCCCCAGGCGTCGAACGAGTACGACGTGTGGATGTGGGTGTCGCCCCAGAAGAGCTGCCGCTGCACGTCGTACGCGTCGCACGGTTCGCGCCATTCGGTCCGGTCGAAGGCGAGCCCGGGCTCGGGCACCGGCGCGGGGTGCCACGTGGCGGGGTCGAAGTCGGCACGCGGCTCGCCCGCCTGCCCCGGGAAGGTGGTGATCGCCATCGCGCGGAACGGGTCATCATAGAAGCCGGTGCTGAAGGCCCAGACCGCACCGACCATGAGGCCAGCCGCCGCGATCGCGCCGACGGGCGGAGGCGTGAACCGAGTAAACAACCACGCGAGGCCCCAATGCACGAGCGAATACGCGAGCGCCTGAAGCCCGAAGACGAGGAACAACAGTGGGAGCGCGCCGCGTGCGCTCTCGGTCACGACGATGGCGCCCGCGGCCGCCATCATGAAGAGGAGCTGGGCAACCGGGATCGTACCCTCACCGAGCGCCAGGATCGGAGCCGGCGCGGCGAACACCAGGGCCAGCCAGAGCAGTCGCCGGGCAACTCGACGCGTCATCGATCGCTCCCCCTTCACAGATTTGCCGTCGGGAACTTATAATACGCTGTAAGAACTGTGAAGCCTGGGAGGAGCCCATGGACGTCGGCCTGCTGATGATCTTCCAGAACTACCAAGGCCAGGGCAGCGACGCCGACATGGTGCGCGGCGAGATGGCCATCGCCGAACGCGCCGAGGACCTCGGCTACCGGAAGCTCTGGCCCGCCGAGCACCACTTCACCAACTACTCGGCCTGCCCCGACAACGTGCAATTCCTCTCCTGGCTCGCCGGCCGCACGAGCACGCTCCGCCTGGGGACGGGTGCGGTGATCGTCCCGTGGAACGACCCGCTTCGAGTCGTGGAGAAGATGGTGATGCTCGATCACCTCTCGGGCGGCCGGGCCATCCTGGGCCTCGGGCGTGGCCTCGCGCGCACGGAGTATCACCACTTCGGCATCGACATGAGCGAGTCGCGCGACCGCTTCGACGAGGCGGCGCGCATGATCATCGACGCCCTCGACTCCGGATTCATCGAAGGCAAGGGCCCCTACTACGAGCAGGTACGCACACCGATCCGGCCGGCGCCGCTCGAGGGCTTCCGCGACCGCTTCTACTGCGTCGGCATGTCCCCGGAATCCGTCGAGCAATGCGCCCAACTCGGGGCGCGCCTGATGACGTTCTCACAGAAGCCTTGGGATCTCTACAAGACCGAGACGCTCGACGAGTATCAGGCGAGCTTTCGTAAGCACCACGGACGCGAAGCGCCGCCGCCGATGACGGGTGACCTGATGTATTGCCACGAAGACCCGGCCAGAGCCCAGGCGACGGCCGAGGAGTACATGGCCAACTACTTCCTCTCGATCGTCGAGCACTACGAGATCATGAGCGAGCACTTCAAGGACGCGAAGGGCTACGACTACTACGCGAGTGCCTCGGAGATGTTCCAGGCCGTCGGCCTCGAGCTGGCGGTCAAGACCTACGTCGCGATCCAGAACTTCGGCACGCCCGAAGAGATCCTCGAAAAGCTGCGCGCGCGCCGCGAGCTGATCGGCCCCTTCGAGTTGAACCTCGTCTCGAACTACGGCGGGATGCCGCTCGCGATGGCGCAGCAGAGCGTCGAGCTCTTCGCGCGCGCGTGCCTGCCGGAACTGGAGAAGTGGGACTGAGGAGGCCTAGAGCACGTCCGTGAGGTCGAGCTCTTCGCCCATGTGGTCGACCAGGACGTGGGTCGGCGCGCCCAGCGGGCGGCCCGACATCGTCTCGAGGATGCGACCCTCGGAATCCCAGCTGACCCACGCCGGCACACCGCTGGCGCCGAGCTGGCGGTAGAACTCGCCGTCGTAGTCGTAGTAGACCGAGCCACCGAGGCGACTGGCGTAGCGGTCGAGCGCGTCCTCTTCGTCGCGGCCCACGATCACCTTGAAGCCGAACTCCGGCGAGATGGCCGCGCGGGCGCGCAGCTCCTGCACGAGTTCGCCGCTCTTGCGGCACTGTGGGCACCACGGTGAGAGGTAGACCGCGAGGCACTTCTCGGCCCGGGCGCACTCGTCGGGTCCGCCGCCGGCCAGGACCGACTCGTCGACGGTCCCATTCAGGAACCCGCCGCGCCAGACGAACAAGCCGATGACGGCGACGATGACCAGGACGTTGCGCATGTCTCCTCATCGGTGGCCGCGAGAAGCGGCTTGAGGCGACCGATCACCCGCCTCGCCGGAGCGCACTCGGTACGCAGCGCGTCCTGATCGATCCTGGGAGGGCCTCACGAGCACGCCGAAAACGGTTCGACTTCGATGCTAGGCCGGGCGCGCACCCCCCGTTAGAATCGGTGTGTGGGCGAGCAACCCTTCCTGGCAGCCGGCTTCATCTTCCTGGTCGTGATGACGGTGGCCCTCATCCGCCTCGGGAAGGGGGCGGGCGGCCGCCACTGGGCCCTCGCCTGGTTCGTGGTCTGGGTGGCCGGGGGCGCGGCCGCGCTGCGCGACACGGCGCCCGGCATGACCGCGGCACTCTCGGGGCTCGGGGTCGTCTTCGCCGGCCTGTTCGTCACCGGGACCCTCCGTTTTCTCGACCGACCCGTGCCACGCTGGGTCTGGGGGACGATCGCCGGAGCTCTGGTCCTACGCCTGGCAACTCTCCCGTTTCTGAACCCGACGGCCGTCGAAGCCGCCGGCGGGTTGCTGATCTGGGTGGCGACCCTCACGTCGAGCGCGTTGCTGTTGAGCCAACGCCGCGCCGACGGGACACGGCAGAATCGCCTGCTCGCCGCGACCTTCCCTTCCGTGGCGGCTGCCTCCACCATCTATGGGTGGGGGATTCTGTCGGGCGCCCCGCCCTGGATCGGCATCTTCGTCTGGCTGATGTCGGGCGTCGCGCTATCGGGGATGCAGGTCATCGCGCTGGTCCGACGCATCGCGGACCGCGCCGAGACCGAGCGCGCCGTGCTCACATCGCTGATCGAATCCGTGCCGGTCGGGCTCGCGCTGTTCGACCACGGCGGGGCCATGCGCGCTTCGAACCAGGCGTTCCACAAGATCGTGCGTCAGCCGGGCGTCCCGGTGCTCGATCGCGAGGCTCAGGCTCTCGACGCCCTGATCGACCAGCTCGAGCCTTCCGATGCGGAGACGCTCCAGCAGCCGCTCGAGGCCCCCGGGCAGCCCGATCACGAGCTCCGACTCCGGAACGGGCTGCGGATCGGCGTCGCCGTCCACACCGTCACCGCGACCCAGGGCCAGGTCGTCGGCCGGCTGTGGCTCTTGCGCGACGTGACCGAGGAGCGTCGCCTTCAAGAAAGCCTCGAGCGGGCGCGCCGGCTCGAAACCCTCGGCGGCTTCGCGGGAGGCGTGGCCCACGACTTCAACAACCAGTTGACGTCGGTCCTGGGCAACGCCGATCTCGCACGCGAGACCCTGGCCG
The DNA here is from genome assembly GCA_019311105.1 of Deltaproteobacteria bacterium. Lineage (GTDB taxonomy): Bacteria > Myxococcota_A > UBA9160 > UBA9160 > JAFDDA01 > JAFDDA01. The sequence goes on along the minus strand of JAFDDA010000050.1, from coordinate 17,577 downwards.
AAGGGCACCCCGCCCACGAGATCCTCGACGACCTCGCCAGCTCCGCCGAATATTGCGCCCGCCTCACGCGCGACGTCCTCGACTTTGCGCGCCGCGGCCCCGGGCACCCGAAGGCCCTCGACCTCGCGCAACTCCTGCCCTCGATCCTCGACCATTGCGAAGGCACACCCGTCGTTCTCACCGTCGAGCCCAACGCGGTGCACGTGCGGGCCGACCCGGTCCAGTTCGAACGCGTGGTGGTGAACCTGGTCGACAACACCCACCACGCCGCGGGCCCCGCCGGCCGCGTCGAGCTCCGGACGCGGCGCGATGCGCCCGCCGGCCAGATCGCCATCGAGATCAGCGACGACGGCCACGGCATCGACGAGGCGACGCGAGCGCGAGTCTTCGACCCCTTCTACACCACGAAGCCCGTAGGCGAAGGCTCCGGCCTCGGCCTCGCCATCGTGTACGGGATCGTCACCGGCCACGGCGGCGAGGTGCGCGTCGAGTGCCCCGCGCCCGGGGGCACTCGCCTCGTCACGACCTGGCCCGCCGACGACGAAACGGCTGGCTCGGTCCACTAAGCTCCCCCAATGGATGCGAACACCGTGGCGGCCTTGATCCTGGCGATCCTCCTCGTCGGCACCGGGCTCGCGGGCGTGCTCTTCCCGGCCCTCCCCGGCACCGCCTTCGTCTTCGCCGGCCTCGCACTCGCGGCTTGGACGGACGGCTTCGTCCGCGTCGGTACGGGCACCGTCGCGCTACTCGGGGGGCTGACGGTGCTGACCTACGTCATCGAGTTCGGCGCGAGCCTGCTCGGCGCCAAGAAGTTCGGCGCGAGCCGGCAGGCGGTGCTCGGCGCCGCGCTCGGCACCGTGGTGGGGATCTTCTTCGGGCTTCCCGGGATCCTGTTCGGCCCGTTCCTCGGCGCCGTACTCGGCGAGTACGCCTACCGCCAGAATCTCGAGCAGGCCGGGCGTGTCGGCCTCGGCACCTGGATCGGCTTTGCCCTCGGCCTAGCCGCAAAGCTCGCGATCACGTTCACGATGCTCGGGATCTTCGTCGGGGCGTGGTTCTTCTGGGAATAGCTAGCGCTTCGGCTTCGCGGGCGGCGGCTTGGCACCCGCGCCCGGCAGCCAGCCGGATTCGCGGATCAGCTCCATCACATGGGCCATGTTGAGCAGGTCTTCCTCGGAAGCCCACTGGCCATTGCCCGCGTAGGTCATCACCGAAGCACCGCTGGCTTCGAAGAAGCTGCCGTCTTCGCGTGTGCCGGGCAGCCGGTTCTTCCAGACAGAGACGAGTTGGTCGCCTTCGACGCTCGTCCAGAGGCGCGGGAAGGTCCAACCCTCGAGGCCCGTCATGCTCTCCTCCATGAACTGGCGGATCGCGGGGCGGCCTTCGACACGGCCCCAGGCGGGGTCGGAAAACCAGGCGTCTTCGGTGAAGTGTTCGGCGAGCGCGTCCCAGCCCACTTCGCCGCGCTCGGCGCGGTCGCGCACGGCGACATAGCGGTCATAGGCGTCCAGGATCTCCTGCTTGGAGTACGGCATGGCGAGTCCTCCGAGGGGTTGCTCCGGACGGTAGCCAGCCCGGGCGGCCTCGCATCCCGTTGGATCGACTTGTCTTTTCTCCTCCTTGCATTAATTCGATATTTCCATATAATTCGAATTATGGAAAAGCAAGACGTGATCGCGGCCCTCGCAGCGCTGGCCCACGAGACCCGGCTCGATGCCTTCCGGCAGCTCGTCCAAGCCGGCCCCGAGGGCATGGCCGCCGGCGCCCTGGCTGCGGCCCTCGACACGCCCCCCGCCACGCTCTCGTTCCATCTGAAGGAGCTGCGCAACGCGCGCCTGCTCACTTCGGAACGCAGCGGGCGACACATCCGATATGCACCCGACTTCGCGAGCATGAACGCCCTGGTGGGTTACCTGGGCGAGAACTGCTGCGGCGGGTCCTGCTAGGGAACCTCGCAGAGGTTCCCTAGCGCCCAAGGAGAACGACATGAGAATCCAGCTCGCCCTGAACGTGAAGGACATCGACCAGGCCGTGGACTTCTACTCGAAGATGTTCGACGCCGAACCGAACAAGCGGAAGCCCGGCTACGCGAACTTCGCCATCGAGGAGCCGCCGCTGAAGCTCGTGCTCTTCGAGGTCCCCGAAGAGGCCGGGATGCTGAACCACCTCGGCGTGGAAGTCTTCGACGACGAGGACGTGACCGCCGCCACCGAGCGGCTGAAGACGCAAGGGCTCGCGGACCTGATCGAAGACGAGACCACGTGCTGCTACGCCAAGGCCAACAAGGTCTGGGCCCAGGCGCCAGACGGCCTGCGTTGGGAGTGGTACCGCGTGCTCGCCGACTCGGAGACCTTCGGCGAGCACCCCCCCGAGCCCACCCCGGCCGAGGCCGCGCCGGCGCGGCCCGCGCCCGCTGGGGGCCTTTCCTGCTGCTAAGCTCCGCGCTCGATGGCGGTGCACGACTACACCGAAGCGCTGTTTGGCGCGTCTGGCCGGAAGGCCATCGTGACGGGCGCGTCGAGCGGCCTCGGTGCGGAGATGGCACGCGTGCTGGCCCGGGCGGGGGCGGATGTCCTGGCCGTCGCTCGGCGCGGCGAGCGCCTCGAGGCACTCGCTGCAGAGACGCAGGAAGAGCCTGGGCGCATCGTCCCCCACACCGCTGACCTCGCCGACGGCGAGCAGGTCGACGCCATCGCGACCGCGGCGCGGGAACTCCTGGGCGGATGCGACATCCTCGTCGCGAACGCCTCCACCTGGAGCGTGGCGCGCATCGAAAAGATGTCGCCCGAGGCCTTCCGCCAGGATCTCGAAGTGAACCTTCACTCCCAGTGGCGGCTTTCGGGCATCCTCCATCCGCTGCTTTGCGACTCCGACGCCGGGCGCGTCATCCACGTCTCATCCATCTATGGGTTGGGTGCATCGGTGGTGAACGGCCTCGGGGCTTACACCGTGGCAAAGCACGGGGTCGTCGGTCTCACGCGCAGCCAGGCGGTGGAGTGGGGCCGCGACGGCATCACCGTCAACGCGCTGGCACCGGGTTACTTCCCGACGGAGATGACCGCCGACGCCATCGCCGACGAGAAGATCAGCGCCCGCCTCTTGGAGCGCACCGTGTTGCGCCGCTTCGGAAACCCAGAAGAACTCGCGGGCGCGCTACTGTTCCTGGCCTCGCCGGCCAGCGGCTACGTCACCGGATCCGTCCTCACCGTCGATGGCGGCTGGACGGCCTGGTAGGCCCAAGGAGAAGGTCATGGACGCGGATCGGATCGTTCGGGATTTCTGTGAGCACTGGGGGCGGGGCGACGTCGACGCCATCGTCGAGTCGTTCACGGACGACGCCGTCTACCACAACATCCCGATGGCTCCGTGCCAGGGCAAGGAGGCGATCCGCGCCTTCGTCGGGAACCTGGTGGGCGAGATGGCGAGTGCCGTCGACTTCGAGATCCGGAATCAGGTCGTGAGCGGACGCCTCGTCCTGAACGAACGGATCGACACGATCAAGCTCAAGACCGGCGATGTCGTGCTCCCGGTTTGCGGCGTCTTCGAGATCTCCGCGGACGGCAAGATCGCCGCATGGCGCGACTACTTCGACATGGGCCAGTTCGCCGGCCAGTAGCGCCGTGGCTAGGCGCCGCCGCGAACCGCCTCGGCCATCTCGTCGAGCAGGGCCTCCGTCTCGCTCCAGCCCATGCAGGCGTCGGTGATGGAGACGCCGTAGCGGAGTTCTCCGTCGGGCTTCCAGGTCTGGGCGCCGGCTTCGAGGTTGCTCTCGAGCATGACGCCCAGGATGCTGCCCTGGCCTGCGGCGACCTGGGCCAGCACGTCGCGGCACACACCCGGCTGGCGCGCCGGATCCTTCCCCGAGTTGGCGTGGGAGCAGTCGACCATCACCGACCGGGCGATGCCCTGGTCGGAGACGCGACGCACGGCGGCGTCCACGAACTCGGCGTCGTGGTTCGGGCCGGCGCTCCCGCCGCGCAGGACGACGTGGCGGTCGGGGTTGCCGAGGGTCTTCAGCACCGAGGCGCGCCCGTCGGGCGAGACGCCCAGGAAGCTGTGTGGCTCGCCGGCCGCGAGCATGGCGTTGCCCGCGGCCGCGACGTTGCCATCGGTCGCGTTCTTGAATCCGACGGGCATCGAGAGCCCGCTGGCCAGCTGCCGGTGGGTCTGGCTCTCGGCGGTGCGGGCGCCGATGGAGGTCCAGGCGAGCAGGTCGGCCAGGTAGTCGGGCGTCACCAGGTCGAGGGCCTCGCTGGCGCAGGGCATGCCGAGGGCGTTGACCTCGAGCAGGATCTTGCGCGCGCGTTCGATCCCGAGCGAGACGTCGCAGCGGCCGTCGAGGTGGGGGTCGTTCAGCAGGCCCTTCCAGCCGACGGTGGTGCGGGGCTTCTCGAAGTAGGTCCGCATGACGACGACGAGGGCATCGTCGGTGCGCTTCGCCACGGTGCGGAGGCGGCGCGCGTAGTCGAGGGCCGCCTCTCCGTCGTGGATCGAGCAGGGCCCGACGATCGCGACCAGCCGGTGGCGGTCGCGCCCATGCAGGGCGTCGCGAATGCGCGCGCGGGCGGCCAGCACGGTCTCGGCCGTGGCCCCGGGCACGGGCAGGCGCGCCTTCAACTCGGCCGGCGCCGGCAACGGCTCGACGGAAATGAGGTTCGCATTCTCGAGGGGCGGGGCTTCGGGGCTCTCAGCGGGCTCAGACATGACGTAGTTCCGTTCTTCGTATCTGGCGCCCGAAAGACGAAGCCCCGAGAGGCTTCGGCTCTCGGGGCTTCGGGAATCGTTCGGATCGACTTCGCGATCTAGGCAGACATCCCTCGCCCCGGCATAAACCAGGCGTAGTAGGAGGACTGCCAGAAGGCGGAGTGACGCATCGGGAGCAGGATACCTCGGAAGGGCGGGCCGTAAACCCTGTTTGTGAGAGAGCGAAGAGGGGGCTAGGCGACCTGCCAGGAGAGCTCGAAGCGGGCCTGGCCGCGGCCGAACTCCGCCAGCCTGCACTCGCCCTGCACACCGGTCAGATCGAAGACCGCGGCGATGCCCGCTGCGGTGCCCGAGAGATAGTCGCCGTCCCCGGCCAGCTCGGGCGGCAGGCCCTCGAGCCAGACCGTGGCCTCGGCAGCGCCCACCTCGACGCGCATTTCGGCCACGTCCTTGAAGAGCACGGGCCAGACGCGGGGCCCCCAGCGGAGAAGCTTGCTGGGCGAGAGCCCGAAGATGCGGACGGCGCCGTCGATGACCGAGCGCAGGGTGGGCTTGCTGAAGGTCTCGGCCAGGTTCTTGCGCATGGCTTCGCAGGCCCGCTCGGGCCCAGCCAGTCGGAAGAAGGCGGAGGTCAGCTCCACGTCGTAGGTGAGAGGCAACCAGCCGGCGGACCAGGCGTTCTCGATCTCTTCCAGGGATTCGGGCTTCAACGACGCGCGCACCCGCTCGCCGAGATCGCCCCCCATGGAGTCGATCACCTCGAGGGTGCCGTGCAGGAAGCTCGCCAGGATCCGGGGCTCTCGTGCCATGGGGAATCCATCGACCGGATCCGGCCTTCCCTTGAGATGGGTTCTAGATCTTGAGCGTGCCGACGGCGTCGAAGAGGTCGGCGGTCTGCTCCGCGATCCGTGCCCAGTCGTAGCGGGATTGAAGCGCGCGCGAGGCCGCCGCGGCACGTTCGACGTGGGCCGGGTCGAGGTCTCGCAGGCAACGCTCGAGTGCGTCGGCTCCCTGGCCATAGACGATGGCCGCGTCCCCGAGCATCTCGGTCAAGAACGGCCAGTCCGACGTGATCGCCGGGATGCCGAGCCCCACGGCATCGGCGAACTGGCCCGTCGTCAGATAGTCGTCGCCCTCGATCGGGATGGCCAGCACGTCGATCGTCGCAAGCCGGCGATTGAACTGATCTCGCGGGACCATCCCGTAGGGGATGGCGTGGATGCGCGGGTCGTCCGGCACGCGGTCGTCTTCGCCGAGAGAGAGCACGAGCAGCTGCAGGTCAGCGCTGGGCACGCGCGCGAAGGCATCCATCAGCATCTGGGTCTTCTTCTCCGAACGCGGCGCACCGACGACGCCGATCCGCAGGGTGCAGGGCGCGAGGCCGAGCTCCGTCTCGGCCTCGGCACGGTCCACCTGGGCGAGCTCCTCCATCAAGTTCCCGAAGTGACCGTGCGGGATCACACGGTGCTCTGCGTGGGCGCCGAAGTCGAAGTCGTTGCGCATCCACGCCTCGCCCCACCGGCTGTGGTGGATGACGCCGTCGGCGGACTCGGCCCAGACCTGGTAGACGGCTTCGTAGTCGGCCTTCCGATGCGGCCGACGGTTGTGCTGGGTCCAGACGATGCGCACGTCGCTCGCACGCAGGCGATCGATGAAGCGCCTGTGGAGGTCGGGCTCCGGGCCGAGAAACCACTCGGGCCAGTGGAGGTGGTAGAGGTCGATGTCGCGCAGGAAACCGGCGGCGGAGTCGGGGTCGCCTGCAAAGCGGTGCGGAAAGAGCACGTCGCGTGCGCGGTGGGCCATCGGGTCGTAGAGGCTGCGGTGATAGTGGTGGCCGTGTTCGACGGCGGTCACGCGGAAGAGCGGAGTGACGGACCAACGAAACTGCACGCTCTCCGCAGGGTCGAGATCGATCTGGTGCACGCGAGGGAGCTCCGACCAGAAGCTCCGATACTCAGCGAGGCCTGCGGTGTCGATCGTGTCGACCCGGTGGCCGCCCTCGCACTCGAACTCGACGTGCAGGGGCTGGCTCGCGGTCTCCGCCACTTGGAGCCCGATGGACTCGGGCGGCTCCTCGAAGCGCAGGGTCTCTTCGGCGTGAAGCGTCCGACCCTCTACACGGAAGCGCACGTCGCGCTGGCCGGCGACGCTTGCGGCGTCCTCGGGCCAATCGAGCAACCCGCTGCGCGCGAACCCGTCGTAGGAGACCTCGAGGCCGGCTTCCGTCTTGCGAACCGAACGTGCCTGGTGCGCACCCACGTAGTTTTGGCCGAAGCGCGTGACATAGGGCGTCGCCGTCGGCAGGTCGGCGTCGACGGGCACCTCGAACACGCCCGGGTTTCGCGGCGCGGGCAAGTAGTCGCTGCGGGTCGTGCCGACGACGGGCAGGGTGAAGGCCAGCGCCTTGGAGCGATAGCTCCAGACGCCGGCGGGCGGTTCGTCGGCGAAGGCGACCCATTGATCGCGATCGGGGAAGCATTCTGCGGCAGGGCAGGGGGCCAGGTCGTCGGGCGCTTCGCGCAGCTCGAGGGCGGCGTAGGCGAGCTTTCCGAGGGTGTCGAGGGTCATCTGGAGGCGACGCGCGGGGCCTCGGTAGCGGTATGTGTTCCGGTGTTGGTGCGCCGTGACGAGCCCGTCGTTCATCCAACGCGGGTAGCGGGCAAAGGCGTTCCAGGCGAGGCCGAGCCAGCGCGCCGGGGCTTCGTCCAAGCCCCGGCCCACGGCCAGTGCGGCAAGCTCGATGGTCAGGCACGCCGAGAGCGCACCGGTGGAGCGACCCCACGCCACGGCGGTGCCGTCGCGGCCCGCCGTCGCAGCGACCAACGAGAGCGCGCTCTCTGCACCCTTGCGCCAGGCGGGCCCGAGGAGGTGGGCGAGCGGTTCGGTGAAGAGGTAGACGTCGGCCGTGTAGATGTCGTAGCGCGAGACCCGGGCCGGCGAGTCGTCGAGGAAGCCGCGCTCGCCTTCGGCCAACATCGCACTCGCGGCGGCGATCAAGCGCTCGAGCAGCGCCGCGTCGAAGTCGAGGCCGAGGCGCTGGCGGCCTAGCTCACAGCGCGCGAGCACCGCCGCGTAGTTGCGCGGCAGGACGCCCCGGTCGTAGAGCTTCGCCCAGCTCGTCGAGTCGCAAGCGACGGCCAGGTTCTCGCGCTCGGCCTCGGACCAGCCCTCGAGCAGTGGGTTGCCCTCGAAGGGCCCGAACGCGGCCAGGGTCTCGGCCACACGGTAGGAGTAGAACGAGTGGGTCGCCGGGCCGTCGATGGGCTGCAGCACCCGGGCGATGGTCTCGGGCGCCGCGGCGCCCTCCAGCCCGCCGAGGCCCGAGCCGTGAAGGTGCGCGAGCGTGAAGGCGAGGTCGGCCCGGACATCGGGGCCGACCGCGTGGCCGGCGAAGACCCGAGGCAGGTCGAGCCCGCGGAAGTGCCGCGCGGCCAGGCGCTCGACCTGATCCTGGACGTAGGCAGCCAGCGCTGCGGCGAGATCCTGGGGCGACATCGGGGTGAGGATCATACCAGGAGGCACCCCCCGAGTGACCACGCGGTGACATGCGCGTGGAGCGCGGTCGGGTAGCATTCACTGCGATGCCGCATCCCGCCCTTCACTCGCCTCGCCGACCGGGTCGGCTCGCCGTGCTCGGAACCCTCGCCCTGCTTGCGGCACCCTCCATCGCCGGCGCGCGCTCCTTCCAGGGACGAGTCGCCTCGTCGGCCGGCCAGCCCATCGTGGGTGCCATGGTGACCATCCAGAGCGGCGACCCTTCCCATTCCCTCACGGTCTTCAGCGACGAGCGCGGCCACTTCGCGACCCCCGAGCTCGTCTCGCCGCCGCCCTACGTCGTTCGGGCACGCCGCATCGGTTGGCGCGACCTCCGCCTCACGGGCCAGCCCGCACCGGTCGCCGCCTTCGACCTCACCCTCGAGCGCGAGACCGACCCCTCCGCCGTGGCAGCCCAACTACCGGCGAACCGCTGGTACCGCCTCGTCCTCGACCGCATCGACGACCCGGACCAACGCGAGGAGCTGAAGCGTCAGTGCACGTTCTGCCATCAGCAAGGGAGCTGGGCCACGCGCCGCACCCGTGAGCCCGAGGAGTGGCGCAAGATCGTCGCGTTGATGGGACGCATGGGCGGCATGGTCGGGCGCAACCTGCGCGAATCGATCCCGACGGTCTTCAACGAGGCCTACGCCCCCGAGAATGCCGTGCCGCAGCTCACGGCCGGCATGGGCAAGCCCGGCTTCGCGCCGCCGCCGCCGCCGCGCGTACGGGCCGCCGTGATCGAAGAGTGGGAGCTCGGTGGCCGCGCCTCCATGCAACACGATGTCGTGTTCCACCGTGGGGAGGGCCGCCTCTACTCGGTCGATATGGCGCAGGATCTCCTCTACCGGGTCGACCCCTCCGTCCCGGGCGGTGACCGGCAGAGCTGGCCCATCCCGAACGACGGCCTCCCTCGGGGCGGCGTGTTCCGCAGCAAGAGCCGGCCCGAGATGCCGAACACGAACTCCCACGTCGGCCCGCACTCGCTCCAGGTCGCACCCGACGGCCGCGTCTGGATCACCCTGGCCAGCGGCAACCGGCTCGCCGGCTTCGACCCGGAGACCGAGACCTGGCAGATCCACCGACTCGAAGACGGCTACTACCCGCACACGCTGCGCTTCGATGCACGGGGCCGCATCTGGTACACGCTCGCCGCGTCGAACCACATCGGGATGTTCGACCCGGCGACGGGCACGGGCCGGGAGGTGCGGCTGCCTTCGCCGACCTTCGGCCAGGATCTGACGATGCGACTGCTGCCCGTCTTCCTGTGGATCGGGCGTCACGTCGACATCCGCGACCTCGCCGCCAACACCGAGGGGGCGACGACGATGCCGGTCCCCTACGGGATCGACGTGGCGCCGGACGGTGGCATCTGGTTCAGCCAGTTGAACGTGCACCGAATCGGCCGGGTGGACCCGGACGACTTCTCGATCGAAATGCTGGAGACGCCCTTCCCTGCGCCCCGTCGGCTGCGCTTCGACTCGAAGGGCACGCTCTGGATCCCGAGCTTCTCGGACAGCAAGATCGCGAGCTTCGACATCGAGACCCGCGCCTTCCGTGAGTGGCCGATCGACATGCCCGATGCCGTCGGCGAGACCCCGTACGCCCTGCACGTCGACCGACGCACCGATGACATCTGGATCTGCGGCACCAACAGCGATTCGTTGATCCGCTTCGAGCCCCCGCTCGAACGCTTCACGGTCTTCCCCTTGCCGACGCGGGTCACCTACACGCGCGAGATCGATTTCGACCTCCGCGGCCGGGTGTGGACCTCCAACAGCAACGCGCCGGCATGGCAGATCGAGGGCGGGATGCCGCGCGTGATCCGGCTCGACCCGGGCTCGGTGGGCGACGCGAGCGTCGCCCACGCCGGGACGGAATGACGCGAGCCCGGTTGCGAAAGCCCTGCTTTCTGTTCATTGCGATCACGCTCGGCCTGGCCGCGTGCGGCGAGCCCCCACCGCCCCTCGATCACTCCGGCCCGGTCGCCGGGTGGTCCCACTACGGCGGCGACCCCGGCGCCACACGCTACTCGCCGCTTACGCAGATCACGGCGGCGAACGTCGAGCACCTCGAAGTGGCCTGGACCCATCGCACCGGAGACGTGACACCCAAGGACGAGAAGGCCAAGACCTCTCACCAGGTGACGCCGATCCTCGACGACGGAGCGCTCTTCTACTGCTCTCCCATGAACCGCGTGTTCGCCCTCGACGCCGAGACCGGCGAAGAACTCTGGGCCTTCGACCCGAAGGTCGTCCACGGTCGTTGGTCGCGGCGGTGCCGGGGCGTCTCGCTGTGGCGCGATCCCACGGCGACCTCCGGCGAGGCCTGCGCGCGAAGGATCTTCACCGGGACGATGGATGGACGGCTCATCGCCGTCGATGCAGCGACCGGGGCACTTTGCGCGGGTTTTGGCGACGGCGGCGAGGTCGACCTGCGCAGAGGCCTCGGCGCGCACCCGGCCCACGATTGGGAGCCGACCTCCGTGCCCACGGTGATCGGCGACGTCGTGGCGGTCGGCGCCTCGGTCATAGACGGCGCCAAGGTGAACCCACCCGGCGGCGTGATCCGCGGCTTCGACACACGCACCGGCACCCTGCGCTGGGCCTTCGATCCCGTGCCGCCCGACTGGCCGACCCTCCCGCCGGCGGAGGACGGCCCGCAATATCACCGCGCCACGCCGAACGCCTGGGGTGTGTTCAGCACCGACCCGACGCGCGACCTCCTCTTCCTACCCATGGGGAACCCGAGCCCCGATTTCTACCGCGGCCCCGGCGTTCGCGAAGACCTCGACTACTACGGCAGCTCCGTCGTCGCGCTGCGCGGGCAGACGGGAGAGGTCGTGTGGCACTACCAGACGGTCCACCATGACCTCTGGGACTACGACGTGGCAGCAACGCCCGCGTTGATCGAGGTAGAGGTCGAAGGGCGGCGTGTCGCTGCGGTGGCTCAGGCCACGAAGATGGGGTTCCTGTTCCTGCTCGATCGCGAGACCGGCATCCCGCTTCATCCGGTCGAGGAGCGCCCGGTCCCGACGGGTGGCCCGCTGGGCGATTGGCTCTCGCCGACCCAGCCTTTCCCGACCCATCCGCCGCCGCTCCAGCCCACCCACCTCGGGCCGGACGATGCGTGGGGCCTCACGCCCATCGACCGCGCCGCGTGTCGACGGACGTTCGAAGCCCTGCGCACGGACGGCATCTACACCCCGCCGAGCCTCGAGGGGAACCTCCTCTCGCCCGGCGTGGCCGGCGGCATCAATTGGGGCGGCCTGGCCTTCGACCCCGAACGACAAGTCGCCGTCATGAACTCGAACCGCATCGCCAACAGCCAGCAGCTGATCCCGCGAGCCGAAGCGCCCAGCCGCAAGGATCGGCCGAAGCACGTGAGTCTGTTCCGCCAGATCGGCACCCCCTACCTGCTCGTCCAGCGTGTGCCGCTCTCGCCCCTCGGCATCCCGTGCACCAAACCACCGTGGGGCACGCTGCAAGGAGTCGACCTCGCGCGAGGCGAAGTGATCTGGGAGATCCCCTTCGGAACCACACGCGGCAGAGCGCCGTGGCCGTTCTGGTTCGCGTTCGGGATGCCGAGCATGGGCGGCCCGACGGTGACGGCGAGCGGGCTCGTCTTCATCGGCGCGGCCATGGATGGCTACCTGCGAGCCTACGACACGATGACGGGCGAAGAGTTGTGGCGCACGCATCTGCCCGCGGGCGGTCAGGCGGGCCCCATGACCTACCGGCTGCGGCCGGACGGTCGCCAGTTCGTGGTGATCGCCGCAGGCGGGCACAGCACGCTGGACACCGAACGCGGCGACCGGCTGATGGCCTTCGCCCTGCCCGAGTGAGGCGCGCCGAAGGCTGACGCGTGTGGGCTCTTGACGCGGCCCGCGCGGGCACAGACCCTCACGCCGGGTTCCCGTTGGAGACGCCGCGGCGTCCTGGAGGAAATGGCATGAGCCGGATGGACGGCAAGGTGGCTCTGATCACGGGGGCGGCATCCGGCCTGGGAGCCGCCAGCGCCCTGCGCTTCGCCCAGGAGGGCGCGGTGCTCGCAGGCTTCGACTTGAACGAAGCCGAGGGCGGCGACTGGGCCACGGCCACGGCCCTCGCCAAGGATTCCCTCTTCGAAGCGGGCGACGTGCGTGATGCCGACGCCATCGCAGCCTTCGTCGCCCGAGTGCGTGAACACTTCGGACGCATCGACGTGCTGGTCAACTCCGCAGGCGTCGGTGCGGGCGGCTACGTGCACCTGCTCGAACCCGAAGAGTGGGACCGCGTCATCGACATCAATCTGAAAGGCACGTTCCTCTTCTGCCGGGCCGTGCTGCCCGCCATGATCGAGCAAAAGAGCGGAAGCATCATCAACCTCGCGAGCGTCGAAGGCGTCGAGGGGATGGAGCTGACGAGCGCCTACAATGCGTCGAAGGGCGGCGTCGTGCTCCTCACCAAGAACATGGCCATCGACTATGCGCGCCAGGGCATCCGCGTGAACTGCATCTGCCCGGGCTTCATCGATACACCACTGCTGCAAGACGTCTTCGGGAACCCGGAGATGAAGGTGATCCAGGACAAGGTCAAGGACGCCCACATGCTCGGGCGGCTCGGGAAGCCCGTGGAGATCGCGAACGCAGCGCTCTTCCTGGCCTGCGAAGAGTCCTCCTTCGTGACCGGGCACAGCCTGGTGGTGGACGGCGGCTTCACGGCGGGCCACCGCTTCGGCATCGGCAAGATGCTCGGCTTCGAGTAGGGGCACCCTCGGCGACGACGCCTCGCACCTTCACCCGACGGCCCTGGCCCTCTGGGCCCCGCTCGAGCAGACCGAGCCGGGCGCGCGCCGGCGGCCCCGTGGGACCCGCAGCCCGGAGCGGCGGTCCCTATACTCGCGGAATGAAATCCCGCGTCCCGTACGCTGTCTTCGCCGCGTTGCTCCTCGCCACCCTCGCCTGCCGCCCCGGAGACCCCGACGACCGCCGCGTGATCCATCGGCATCGCGAGGCCCGCTTCGAACTCGAGATCGAATACCTCGGCGCCGCGGCACCGGAGCGCCTGCGCGCCGTTGTCCAACCCCGCGGCGACTACCACCTGAGCCTCGAATATCCGTCCCGGTTGGAGCTCGGGGGCGAGACCGTCCGCGTGCGCGATGATGCCGAGGAGGCGAGCGAGACCCGGCTGGCATTCCTGGCCGAGGTGCCGGGTGAGGCGGGCCCGGGCCGACTCGAGGGCCGTCTGCGCTTCGGGGTATGCCTGGGCGAGGATCTCTGCGAGGCCGTTTCGCACGATTTCAAGGCCGAGCTGAACTGAACTGCGGAAGAGACTTCTGACCCGGAGTCCCCTCTCCAACCCGATCTCAGCAAAGTTTTCTGGAACAAGACTTTTCGTCCCGGACCGCTGTTGCACAGCGCTTCTCTTTCAGGTGGAACTTCAGGAGCGAGAAGGAGCGAGGCGGCCGAGCGGGGCGGCGCCGATATGCCCCGCCGCATGCATCCAGACGATCGTGTCCGCCAGGGTTTCGCGCAGTTCGCGGAACGAGACGTCGAGGTCTACGAGGGTGCGCGAGCTGTCCACGCCGGGCCAACGCGTGGCCGTGGTCATCGCCTCGTAGGTCAGCGGGAAGCCGAAGGGCACGACGCGCTTCACAGCGTCTCCGACCCGGCCTAGGCCACGCATCAACGGGCCGGATGCCCGAATGCGCCGGATGCGGCGCCCGGTGATCTCTTCGAGCAGGTCGGCCAGATCGCTCCAGGTCAGGAACGCCCCCCCCGCGATCCAGCGCGCGGCTTCGGGCGGGCGTTCGAAGGCTGCCCGGTGGATGGCGGCGAGATCGCGCACGTCCACGAAGTTGATCCCGCCGGACGTGATGGGCACCAGGCGCAACTGCAAGGGCAGCGAGCGGTGAAGCTCCGTCAGCTCCGGCGCATGGGGGCCGAGGACGGCACCGGGGTAGCTGGCGCTGACCGGCGCACCCCCCGCCTGGAGTTTCCGGAGCCAGACCTCGGTCTCGGCCTTCGACTTGGAGTAGACGCTGCCTGCGACCGACGCAGGCTCGGAGTCGGGGCCAATCATCCCGCCCTCCGGGTCGAAGAGGGCCGAGGTGCTCGACACGTAGACGATGTGCTCGAGGCCCATGCGGTGCGCCTGGCCCACCACGTTGCGCGTGCCGTCGAAGTTGGTGCGCGCCACGGCCTCGGCCTGCCGCGCTTCGAGAGCGACCAGGGCGGCCGCGTGAAAGGTGCCGTCGCAGCCCGAGAGAGCCGTCTCGACGGAGGCCGCGTCGGTGATGTCGCCCACCACGCATTCGGGCAGGTCGGCTTCCAGCGCCTCGAAGACGCGCTTGGCCTTCTCCGGGGTCCGCACCAACAGGCGGACTTCGTGGCCCGCGGCCGCGAGTGCCACCGCGGTGTGGGAGCCGATGAAGCCCGTCCCCCCCGTAACCAGGATCTTCATCCGCGCTTCACCTCGAACCCTTCCGCTTGTCCGTCCCAGGTCTCGGGCGTCACGCCTCGGTCGCGCAGCTTGAACTTCTGCACGCGCCCGGTTGGCGTGCGCGGCAGGTCGTCCACGAACTCGACATAGCGGGGGACGAAGAAATACGGCGCGTTGTCGTTCACGAAGCGAGCAATCTCCTCGGCCGTGACCTCGGCGCCGGGCTTGCGGATCACACACACCTTGAGCTCGGCTTCGCTCTCGAGCTGCGCCGATTGCACGCCATGGGCCGCCGTCTCGGCCACGGCGGGGTGTGCGTTCACCGTGTGCTCGACGGCGAAGGACGAGAGGTTCCGACCCTTGAAGCGGATGTAGTCCTGCTTGCGGTCGACGAAGAACCAATCGCCGTCCTCGTCGCGGCGCAACAAGTCGCCCGTGTGGTACCAGAGGTTGCTGAAGGCAGCGAGCGTGGCCTCGGGGTTGCGGTAGTAGCCGTTCATCACGACGTGGGGCTCGGTGGGTCGCACGCAGAGCTCGCCGGCCTGGCCTTCCGCAACGGGCAGATCCTCGTCGTCCAGCAGGGCGACCTCGATGCCCGCGGCGGGCGAGCCGAGGGAGTTGGGCTTCTTGGGCTTGCCGTCGTCGGGGCGACTGAAGAGCGACATGCATTCGCTCTGGCCGTAGCCCTGATGGATCGCCTCGATCCCGAAGCGCTCCTTGAAGGGGCCGACAATGTCCTCGGGCATGGGGATCATGGTGGCGCTGCGGACGGGGTTGTCGGCGTCGTCCGGCCGTTCGGGCGCGTTCCACAGGAACATGTGCATCGCGCCGAGGGTGAAGACCATGGTGGCGTCGAAGCGTCGGCAGCGATCCCAGAACTCGGTGGCGGAGAAGCGGCGGTCCATGGCGCAGGGGCGGCCGGCCACGAGCGCGCGGAAGACGTTGGTCACCCAGGCGGCCGAGTTGTACATGGGGAGACAGTTGTAGAGGACTTCGTCTTCCCGGAGGCCCGCCGTCTGGGCGCCGTTCACCGAAGCACGGATCCAGGTGTTGTGGCTCTGCATGACGCCCTTGGAGCGGCCGGTGGTGCCGGAGGTCCAGAGGACGGCGGCGGTGTCGCCGTAGTCGAGCCCGGCATCGTCGGGCTCGGGTGCGCCGGTAACCGACAGCTCCGTGGCCTGCACCAGGCGCGCCCCGGGCACGTCGCAGGCGGCTTCGCCGTGAACGACGATCGTCTCGAAGGGCTGAGCCGCGAGCTCGGCCACCTTGGGCAGCAGGGCGCCATCGGCGACCAGGATGCGGGCGCCGCCGTCGTCGAAAGTCTCCGCCAGCCAGGTGCCCTTGTAGTCGGTATTGGTGGGCACCCAGAAGCCGCCGAGCTTGTTCGTGCCGAGGGCGGCCAGCACGCACTCGGGGCTCGATTCCATGAAGAGGGCCACGGGCTCGCCGGCCGCCGCCCCCAGGCCCACGAGGCCACGGGCCCAGCCGTTGGCGAGGTCGTTCACGTGGGCGTAGCTGAGCGTGCGGTCCTCGGTCACGAGGTAGGGGAGGTCGGGGATCGCCTCGGCCTGGGTCCGCAGGGCCCGGCCGAGCAGGCGCTCGCCGGTGTCGTCGAAGTCGAGCCAGTTCAATGGGGCCTCCGGTGGCGCCTCAGTATTGCAGGGTCAGGCCGGAGAGGCCGCGCACATTGCTCGAGTGCATCCGCTCGACGCCTGTGACCTCGTAGGCCGGGAAGCGTGCGAGAAACTCGACGAGGGCGATGCGCGACTCGAGCCGCGCCAGGCTGGCGCCCAGGCAGACGTGCCGCCCGAAGCCGAAACCGAGGTGGAGGTCGATCTCGCGGCGGACGTCGAGGCGATCGGGCTCCTCGAACTGGCGTGGGTCCCGCCCCGAGGCGCCGTTGATGATGGCCACGCGGGCGCCCTTCGGCATCTCGATGCCGTGCAGGCTGACCGGGCGCGTGAGGGTGCGGGCCTGGTAGTGGGAGGGCGGGTCGAAGCGCAAGAACTCCTCGACGGCGCCCGCAGCCAGGCCCGGCTCGTCGATCAGGGCCTGACGCTCGCCCGGGAACTCCGCGAGCCAGTAGAACGCCGTGGCCAGCAGCTTCGTCACCGTCTCGTTGCCGGCGGCCATCCGAGGCCGGCAGGTCGGCCTCGATCAGCAGCGTCATGATGTCGTCGCGCGGCCGAGCCCGCCGCTCGGCGATGGCGGCGTCGAAGTACTCCATCAACTCGCCCTGGGCGGCGAGGCCGTCGGGCCCGGGCAGGGGGCTGCCGGGCTCACGGTGCAGGATGCGGTTGGAGGCGTTGCGCACGGGGTCGCGATCGCCTTCGGGGATGCCGAGCAGGGTGCTGATCACGTCCATCGGCAGCTTGGCCGTGAACTCCTTCACGATGTCCACGCGGCTGGCGCCGACGAGCGGGTCGAGATAGCCCGCCGCAATGGCACGAATCTTCGGCTCCAGTTCCGAGATGCGGCGCGGCGGGAAGGCCTTGCTCACGAGGTTGCGCACACGCGTCTGACGCGGCGGGTCCATGAAAATGATCATGGGCGCCTCGAAGGGCTCGCCGTTCATCAACTCGAGCACGGTGCCGTAGGCCGAGCTGTAGGTCTCGAAATCCACCAGGGCCTTGTGGCAATCCTGGAAACGGGTCAGCGCATAGAAGTCGTGCTCGGCGTTGTAGTAGGCCGGTGCATGGTCCTGCATCCAGCGGTAGGTGGGGTAGGGGTCTTCGTCGAGCTTGTAGGAATAGGGGTCGTATTCCAGGGGCGCAGCAGCGCTCAGTCGTCTTTTCGCCTCGGGCCTAGTATCCCTGCTCGCGGTCGATCTCGTTGCGGAGCGGCTCCCCGGCTTCGAAGTGAAGGACGTTCTCCGCGAAGATCTCGAAGACCCGCGGCAGGTAGTCGCGCGAGAAGC
>JAFDDA010000227.1 GCA_019311105.1 Deltaproteobacteria bacterium | reverse complement strand
GCTCGGCCTCGTCCTGCTCACGAGCGCCGCGGTGGCGCTCGCCGTGTGGCTGCTGCCGCTCGCGGATCTCCCCATTGCCGCGCGGCTCGCGGTGCGCGGGGCGGCCTTCGTCGCTGCCCTGGGCCTCATCCTCTGGCACGCGAACGTCCTGAACGACGAGGAGAAGGGGATGGTCCGGCGCGTGTGGTCGCTGGGCCGCTGAGGCGCCTGCGAGGGCCGGCCGTGCGGCGCGGAAGGCGGCCTGTGCTCCGCACCCCACGAGTTCTGAAGCGACCGCGTCGGCCATCACCTCGGTCGCGAACTCGACGCAGTTCTCGAGCGCCCGCTGACCCAGCGCCTCACCGCACTCACGAAGTTCGCGTGGTTCGATGGCCGCCCTCGGGGGCCTGCGGATCACTGGCGGTTCTGGTTCCAGCTCCACTTCGGCTACTAGGCCAGCCCTGCTAGCATCCGCCGTCTCGATCACCGAAACGGCGACCCCGACCCGCGAGGCGCCCATTCCCGCGGGCCGCGCGCCTGCACCCAAATCAGGAGAAGCAGGCAGATGCGTGAAGCCGTCATCGTTTCGACCGCCCGGACCGGACTTGCAAAGTCCCATCGCGGCGGGTTCAACAACACGGGTGGGGCCGCCATGGCGGGCCATGCCATCCAGCACTCCATCGAGCGCGCGGGCATCGACCCCGGCGAGGTGTCCGAGGTCGTCCTCGGCTGCGGGACGCCCCAGGGCACGACCGGCAACAACATCGGTCGCGTGGCCGCGCTGAAGGCGGGCTGCCCCGTCACGACCACGGGCGTGACGGTGAGCCGGCACTGCTCGTCGGGCCTCAACGCCATCGCCACGGCGGCGGGCCGCATCATCGTCGACGGCGAAGACATCGTGGTTGGCGCGGGCGTCGAATCGATCAGCCTGAGCATGGGGGGCAAGTTTTCCCATCAGGTCGACAAGCCGCTGGCGGAGCAATACCCGGGCCTCTGGATGCCCATGATCGAGACTGCGGACATCGTGGCCGACCGTTACAAGATCAGCCGTGAATATCAGGACGAGTACTCGCTCGAGAGTCAGAAGCGCACGGCGGCGGCCCAGGACGCCGGGGTCTTCGACGACGAGATCGTCCCGATGGACACGAAGATGGTGGTCAAGGACAAGGAATCGGGCGAGACGTCGGTGGTCGACTACACCGTGACCAAGGACGAGTGCAATCGCCCGACGACGACCCTCGAAGGGCTCTCGGGCCTGAAGCCGATCCGCGGCGAAGAGCACTACATCACCGCGGGCAACGCCTCGCAGCTTTCGGACGGCGCGGCCTCGGTCGTGATGATGGAGGCCGGCGAAGCCAAGAGCCGTGGCATCGAGCCCCTCGGCGCGTTCCGCGGCTTCGCCGTGGGGGGTTGCAAGCCCGACGAGATGGGGATCGGGCCCGTGGTCGCCGTGCCGCGACTGCTCGACCGGGCGGGCCTGAAGGTCGACGACATCGACCTCTGGGAGCTGAACGAAGCCTTCGCGAGCCAGTGCCTCTACTGCCGCGACACGCTCGGGATCGACCCGGAGAAGTACAACGTCAACGGCGGCTCGATCTCGATCGGGCACCCCTTCGGCATGACCGGCGCGCGCTGCGTCGGCCACCTGCTGCTGGAAGGCCGGCGCCGCAAGGCGAAGTGGGGCGTCGTCACCATGTGCATCGGCGGCGGCCAGGGCGCCGCGGGGCTCTTCGAGATTTTCTGATCCCAGAGGCCGTGACGAAATGAGACCGCCCGCTTCGGCTCGTCCGAGGCGGGCGGTCTGGTTTCGGTCAGGCCTCGTTGCTTCGATGCTCCTGCCATGCGCGAACCAGGGCGAGCGGGTCTTCGGGTTGCTGCTCGAAGCGTGGCCCCGGCGCGAAGGTGACCCAAGGCCGCGCGCTCCGCGTCCACATGTTGCCGTGTGGCATCAGGCCGGCGATGTCCTTCAGGCTCCCCGCATTCAAGCCGACGACCTGGGGCATGTCGGGCCGGCCGCCCCAAATGATCGTCATGCACTCGGCGCAGTGGGTCAGGATGTTCCGGACGCCTGACGGCCCCTCGTAGGCGTGTTCCTGCACCACACCGTCGACGGAGTCGATGGCCTTGCGGCGAACGTGCATGGATTGGCCGAAGGCCGAACCCGACTCGGCCTGACAGTCCGTGCAGTGACAGAGATAGAACGACAGCGGTTCCTCGTGCAGCATAAACGTCACCCGGCCGCATCGGCAGCGGCCGGGGACGGCGATCGTCTTCATGGCGTCCCCTTCGGTGCGCTGGTCGCGACAACTCTAGACCTTCCCGTATCGGGTCGGGAGGCGGATGCCGTTGCGATGGACATTGCTCCCAGCGCATAGGTAGACTGCCCTCGGCAGAGAGGGCCGCCGATGAGCTCGATTCACGACGCGTTCAACAACGAGGGGCTCCGCGCCGCGCATCTGAACGTGCGTCTCCCCCTCGCCTGCCTGCTCGCCGGCGTGCTGGTCCATTCCCTCGACCCGGCCTGGTTTCCCTTTGCGCTCGCGATCTCCGGCACGGGCACGATCCTGCAGCTCTGGTGCTTCGGGAGCATCAAGACGCACAAGATCCTGGCGACTCGCGGGCCCTACCTGTTCGTTCGGAACCCGATGTACCTGGCCCGCTTTCTCGTCTTGTTCGGCGCGCTGCTTCTCCCGGGGAATCTCTGGCTCGCCGGGATCTACCACCTCTACCTGGTGAATCGCGTCGGGCGCGAAGAGGCGAAACTGCGGAGGATCTTCGGCGCGGACTACGAAGCGTACTGTCGGGAGGTCCGTCCGTTCCTCCCGACGCTGCGGCGATTCGAGGCCCAGAACCTGTGGTGTTTCCGTTGGGAGTATTTCTCGAGGAACCACGGGCCATCGCATTCCATCGCGATGGCCTCGTTCTACGTCGCCTGCACGATCGCCGCGCTCCACGCCGGCTGATTCCGACTTTTCTCTGCCAGCCCCGGGCAGGCAAAGGCCGAGGCCCGCGCTGCTGCCGTGCAGCCCTAGCCCCGTCCGCCAGCCAGCAAGCCCGAGAGGCGATAGCCGGCCGCCGCATGGGCCAGGCAGTCGTCGAGCCCGTGCTGCGGCTGCCATCCGAGCTCCGTGCGAAGCGCTTCGCTGGAGCAGAGAAATGCGGGCGCGACCATCTGGGCGTACTGCTTGACGTCGAGCTGGTTGGTGAAGGGGACCACGCGCGAGGCCAGGGTCGCGAGTTTCATCGCCCCCCAGAGCACGGGCTTCGGAATCGGGACCACCAACACACGCTTCCCGACCGCTTGCGAGAGCCCGCGCCAGAGGATGCGGATGTCGATCGGGTCCGGGTGGCTCACGTAGTAGATGAAGTGTCCCTCCCGTGTGTCCCCTGCCATGCAGACCAGCGCGGAGACGACGTCGCGGACATCCACGAAAGAGAGGCGCTGTGGGTCGCCCGCGACGCGGATGCCCGCCCCCGACGCGGCCGCGCGGAAGAGCGTCAGGCTCGCCGGGTCGTCGGGGCCGAGCACGATGCAGGGCCGGAACGTC
>JAFDDA010000138.1 GCA_019311105.1 Deltaproteobacteria bacterium | reverse complement strand
TGCATCCGGACGCCGACGAAGGGCCCGTCCAGATCGAGCTGGGCGGCGAGCGCGACTGGCCGACCGAAGGCGTCGAGGCCTTGGGCGCGCGCTTCGTCCGGCCCGCGATCTAGCGCAACCATCGACGAGGGAACCCGCGATCGGACCGGATCTGTGGGGTATCCTCCGGCGCGATGAAGCCCCCTGAACCCGCGAACCTGCGCTTCCCGGCGCCCCGACCCGAAGACACGTAGCGCCCCGTGCATGCTCGCGGCGCCACCAAGACCGTCCGGCCCCATCGGCTCACGACCGACGTCCGCCCCACGGACGTTTCGGTCCATGTCGAAGTCGACCCCCAGAAGCGCGACACCTACGAGGGGGAGGTCACGATCGAGCTCGCGCTCGACACGGCCCAGACGACCCTCGAACTCCACGCAGACGACCTCACGGTCTCGGGCGCTCGCGTCACCGTCGACGGGCGCACCCTGCCCGGGAAGATCAGCGAACACCCGGAGTTCGAGACCCTCCGCATTCGACTGCCGGAGCGGATCCCGGCCGGGCGCGCGACCCTGGTGCTCGAGTTCGCGGGCGCCCTCCGTCAGGACCTGCGTGGCTTCTACGCCTCGACGGCCGGGAAGCGGAAGTACGGATTCACCCAGCTCGAAGCCACCGACGCCCGGCGCTTCTTCCCCTGCTTCGACGAGCCGACCCTGAAAGCGCGCTTCACGATGTCGGTCACGACGTCCCAGAAGAACACCGTGCTCTCGAACGCGCCGGTCGCCCGCACGAAGAAGCTCTCGCGCGGGCGAAAGCTCGTGACGTTCCGGCCGACCCCGCCGCTCTCGACGTATCTGGTCGCCCTGGCTGTGGGCGAGCTCGAGGCATCGAAGGCCGTGAAGCTCGGTGACACACCGATCCGCATCTGGCACGTCCCCGGCAAGCGTGCGCTCACGGGCTTCGCCCTCGAGTGTGCGAAGGAGACGCTCCAGCGGCTCGAAGCCTACTTCGACCTGCCCTACCCCTACGAGAAGCTCGACCTCGTCGCTGTGCCCGACTTCGAAGCTGGCGCCATGGAGAACGCCGGCGCGGTCTTCTTCCGTGAGACGCTGCTGCTCGTGGACAAGAAGACCGTCACCCTCGCGGAGAAGAAGCGCGTGGCCGAGGTCGTCTGCCACGAGCTCGCACACATGTGGTACGGCGACCTCGTCACCATGGCGTGGTGGGACGACCTGTGGCTGAACGAGGCCTTCGCGACCTGGATGGCCTTCGCCATCGTCGACGACTGGAAGCCCGAGTGGAAGATGTGGCTCGACTTCCAGCACTACCGCGGCGCGGCGCTCAGCCTCGACGCCCTCGACAACACGCACCCGATCTACGTCGAGGTGAAAACCCCGGACGAGGCCACCGAGAACTTCGACCTGATCACCTACGAGAAGGGCGCCTCCGTCGTCCGCATGGTCGAGAACTGGCTCGGGGCGACGGCCTTCCGACGCGGCGTGCGGCGCTACGTCCGCGACCACGCCGAGGGCAACACCGTGGCGGCCGACCTGTGGAACGCGCTGTCGAAGGCGTCGAAGCAGGAAGTCGAACCGGTGGTCCGAGCCTGGATCGAGCAGCCGGGCTTCCCGGTGCTTTCGCTGCGCCACGCGCGCGAACGTGGGAAGAGCGTGTTGCACGCCTCGCAGGAGCGGTTCGTTGCCGGCCCGAGCGGGCGCGGACGCGACCGTTCACGCTGGCCGATCCCGTGGGTGGGTCGGATCGGGGGTGCGCGCAAGGGCAAGACGAAGCTCGAACGGCAGGTGCTCACCGGCGCGCGCAGCCGCATCGCACTCGGCAAGAACGCACCGCGCTTCGTCCATGGCAATGCCGAGGCCTCCGGGTTCTACCGCACCGACCACGACGCAGCGATGCTGCGCGACCTCGCGGCGGGGCTCGACTCGCTGTCGGACGTGGAACGGCTCTGCCTCGTTTCGGATCAGTGGGCCCTGGCACGTGCGGGCCGTGCCCCGATCGAGACCTTCCTCGAGCTTTCCTCGGTACTCGGCGGCCAGACGGAGCCCGACCTGCTCGTCGCCCTGCGCGGCGCGCTTTCCTTCGCCGGCAGCCAGCTCGCTGCGAACGCCAGCGAGCAGACCCAGAACGCATGGCGGAGCTACCTCATCGATCTGTTCGGCGAACACTTGCTCGAGCTGGGCTGGCGCCCCAGCCGGGGTGAAGACGAGCGCACCCACGTGCGGCGCGCCGTCGCGATCTCGTTGCTCGGCGACGTCGCCCGCTGGGAGGCGGTCACCGAGGTCGTTGGCGAGAAGTGCGATGCCTACCTCGACGACCGGTCGAGCCTCGAGCCGAACCTCGCCGACCCGGTGGTGGCGCTCGCTGCGCGGCAGGGCGACGCCGACCTCTACGATCGATTCGAGAAAGCCCATCGCGGCGCGACGACCCCCCAGGAACGGCGGCGCTTCCTGCTCGGCCTGGCGGACTTCCAGGACCGGAAGCTGCTGGATCGCACGCGCAAAGCCTGCCTCGCCGACGTCGCGGTGCAGGACATGCCCTTCCTGCTGACCCGGATGCTCGGGAACCCGGCAGCCCGCGAAGACACCTGGACGTTCGTGCAGAAGCGTTGGGGAAAGCTCTCGCGCCGCTTCCCTCCGGCGCTCGTGACCCGGGTGATCGAAGCCCTGCCCGAACTGCAGACCGTGAAGCATCGGCGCGAGGTTTCGGTGTTCTTCCGGAAGAACCCGGTGCCGACGGGGAAGCGCACGCTCCAGCAGACCCTCGAACGCTTCGATCTGAATACGGAGTTCCGCAAGCGCGCCCTGCCGGGCTTCAGTCGCTGGCTGGCGAACCGGGACGGCTAGCGGCCGGGCTTACTTCTCGGCGTTCACGAGAGGCTCGAAGCGCGTCTTGTCGGTCGCCTTCAGCATGGCGTCCTTCGCTTTCACCTTCCCGTTCTCCACGAGCCCCATCAAGCAGTCGTCCATGGACTGCATGCCGACCTTCTTCCCACCCTGGATGATCGAGGCGATCATCGGCGTGTTGCCCTCGCGAATGACGTTGCCGAGGCCTGCGCTTCGCAACAGGATCTCGTGGGCCGCGCAGCGGCCCTTCCCGTCGGCGGTGGGCAGCAACAACTGTGACACCACGGCGGAGAGACTGTCGCCCAGGCTGAGTCGCACCTGACTCTGCTCGTCGGCAGGGAAGGCATCGACGATGCGGTCGATGGTCTTGGCGGCGCTGTTGGTGTGGAGCGTGCCGAAGACCAGTGAGCCCATCTCGGCGGCGGTGATCGCGAGCGAGATCGTCTCGTAGTCGCGCATTTCGCCCACGAGGATGATGTTCGCATCCTGTCGGATCACGGCGCGCAAGGCCCCGCCGAAGCCATCCGTGTGGTCTCCGACCTCGCGGTGGCTGATCACGCACTCGCGGTTCTGGTGCACGAACTCGACCGGGTCCTCGATGGTGACGATGTGCTTGCGCTGGGTCAGGTTGATGTGGTGGATGATCGCCGCGAGGGTGGTCGACTTGCCCGAACCCGTCGGGCCGGTCACCAGGACCAGGCCGCTCTCGAGGTCCGCGAGGTTCACGATCGCCTCGGGGACACCGAGCTTCTCCGCGGGGATGATCTCCTCGGGGATGATGCGAAAGACGGCGCCGGCCCCGTTCTCCTGGATGAAGTAGTTGGCGCGGAAGCGCGCCACACCCGGGATCGCATGGGCGAAGTCGAGGTCGCCGCACCCGGTGTATTCGTCCCACTGCTTCTCGGTGGTGATCTCCTCGAGCAGCTCGCGCAGCATCTCGTCGGTCAGGCGTTGCTCGCCCGCGACCGCGGCGAGTCGCCCCGACGCACGAACGCGCGGCTCGAGCCCCGCCGCCAGATGGAGGTCGGACCCGTCCTCTTCCTTCAGATACGTGAGAAGGCGATCGATCTCGGCCATTACTCTTGCGCTCCGTGCTGCTGCGTTCCGTCGAAGCGTCGCCGGTCGTCGCAGTGACGCAGCGCCTCTTCCTTCGTGATGGTTCCGTTCCCGACGAGCTTGGTCAGCGAGTCGTCCAGCAGGCACATCCCGTGGGACGCGCCGGTCTGGAGGATCGACTGGAGCTGCACCGTCTTGTTCTCGCGGATCAGGTTTCCGATCGCGTGGTTTACGATCATGACCTCGAGCGCCGGAACGCGACCCTTGCCGTCCTGCCGCACCACCAAGCGTTGCGAGATCACGGCCCGCAGGGATTCGGAGACCATCGTGCGGATCTGGCTCTGCTGATTCGGTGGGAAGACGCCGATCAGGCGATTGATCGTGCGCATGGCCGAGTTCGTGTGGAGCGTCGCCAGGACGAAGTGGCCCGTCTCGGCTGCGGTGAGCGCGAGCGAGATCGTCTCGAGGTCGCGCAGCTCGCCGATGCTGATGACGTCCGGGTCTTCGCGTAGGGCGGCGCGCAGGGCACGCGCGAACGTCTCGGTGTGAGGCCCGACCTGGCGTTGGTTCACCAGGCACTTCTTCGAGGGATGCACGACCTCGATCGGATCCTCGACGGTGATGATGTGCTCCTCGCGCGTCTCGTTCACCATGTCGACGAGGGCCGCCATGGTCGCGGACTTGCCGCAGCCCGCCGGGCCCGTGAGCAGCACCATCCCCTGATGAAAGCCCGTGAACTTTCCGAGCATCGCGGGCAGGCCGAGATCGTCGAGGGTGGGCGGCCGCGGCGTGATCAGGCGGAACGTGCCGTCGAGGCCACGCTGCTGACGGTAGAAGTTGCAACGGAAGCGACCGACGCCTTCGAGGGAGTAGGCGAAGTCGACCTGGCCGTGCTTGGCGAGCAGGCTCCA
This sequence comes from Deltaproteobacteria bacterium, assembly GCA_019311105.1. GTDB lineage: Bacteria > Myxococcota_A > UBA9160 > UBA9160 > JAFDDA01 > JAFDDA01. Next base: position 3,796 of record JAFDDA010000138.1, on the reverse strand, counting down.
CTGCGTGTCGTCGAGGGTGTCGACGAGCATCGCCTCACAGTCGGCGCGCTCGAGGACGGCGTCACCTTGATCGGTCAGCTCGCCATGCACGCGAAACTGCAGCCGCGCACCCGAGTGGATGTGCAAGTCGCTGGCGCGGGCTTCGGAGGCCTGGCGAAGGAGATCGTGCAGCTGCTCCTTGCGGCCCTCGCAACCCGCGGGCCGCGGCGGCGCGCCCACCTCGACGGTGGCGACCTCGGCCGTCGGCGTGGCGACCGGAGCGACCTCCTGCGTAGCCGTGGCGGCCGGAGCGACCTCCCCTGCAGCCGTGGCGACCGGAGCGACCTCCCCTGCAGCTGTGGCGACCGGGCGATCGGTCTCGCCGTCCACCATGGAGAGCTGGACCTTTCGGCGCTCCTTCACGGGCGCCTGCTTTTCGAGCGCGCGAGGGCTGAAGGTGTCGTCCGAGCCGGGCAAGGCATTGCTCGGCTTCGGTGCGTTGCGGGACGGCCGCTCTTCGAGCGGTGCAGTCCGGGGCGGGCGCGGCAGCGGCATCTTCTCGACCACCGGGCTCGGCAGACGCGCGGGCGTCGGGCTTGCCGCGCCTGCTTCCGGCTCTGGGCTCGCCGCTTCCGTCGCCTTCGCCGCGCGATGCTTGACCAGCATGTCCTGCTGGATCTTCAGCAACCTGTCGAGCTGCTTCGCCTGGAGATGACCTTCGGCGACGAGGTGCTCGCCGAGTTTCGAGTGGTCACCCTGGTCGGCAAGCGCCTGGGAAAGCTGGGCCTGGGTGATCAGTTTGTAGTGGACGGCGAGCCGTCCGAGAAGCGGGACCTTGGAGTCGCTCATGCCTCCACATCGGCAATTCCCCCCGTCCCGTTGAGCGCCCCCTGTCGAAGGGGACGGTTCTATTTGATGACGAAACCACTAAGACCGAGGCGCCCTGGCCTGGTCCCGGGTTTCGTCATCAAATAGAACCGTCCCCTTCGACAGGGGGAAACCCTTAGAGGAGGGGGAGCTGGTCGGCGCCCGGGCGGCGGAAGGCGGTGGTGGAGAGTTCGGGGCCCTTCGATGCGAGGCCGTGGCGGCGGCAGGCAAGATCGAAGAGTGCCTGGGTGTGCTCGGCATAGACCCCCTCTCCCACCCCACGGACGCCGAAGCGCGAATCGTAGAGCCCCCCGCTTCGCATGGACCGGATCTTCGAGAGCACCTTCTTTCGGCGCTCGGGGAAGTGTCGATCGAGCCACTCCGTGAAGAGCGGCGCCACGCCGTGAGGCAGCCGCAGCATGACCTTCGTCGCCCAGCCCGCCCCCGCCGACGCTACCGCCGCGATGATGTTCGGGATCTCGTGGTCGTTGATCGCGGGGATCACCGGCGCCACGAGAACCCCCACCGGCACACCCGCGCGGGCGAGCGTCTCGATGGCTTCGAGGCGCTTCGCGGGCGGCGAAGCGCCTGGCTCCATGACGCGCTGGAGGTCGCGGTCGAGGGTCGTCACCGAGACCAGCACCGCCGCCGCCTCGTGGGCAGCGAGTTCGGCCAGGATGTCGGCGTCGCGCGTCACGAGCCATCCCTTGGTGACGATGGCCGCCGGGTTGCGGAACTCGGCGAGCACCGCGAGGCAACCGCGCGTGATCCGCAGCCCCTGCTCGGCGGGCTGATAGCAATCGGTCACGCCTGAGAGCGCGACGGTCTTCGGCTGCCAGCGCGGCGACGCGAGCTTGCGCCGCAGCAACTCCGGCGCTTCGGGCTTGAACAGGATCTTGGTCTCGAAGTCGAGGCCCGCCGAATAGCCGAGATATTCGTGGAAGGGCCGCGCAAAGCAGTACGGGCAGGCGTGGCTGCAACCGCGGTACGGGTTCACGCTCGCGTCGAAGCCGACGTCGGGGCTCGAGTTCGTGGCCACCACCGAGCGCGACGGGTCGCGGATCAACTCGACGCCGGGCAGCTCCGCCTCGCTCGGTGCGAAGGCCGGGTCGATCTCGACGTGCTGCCGCTCGAAGCGGTTGGGCGGGTTGCTGAGGGTGCCGCGCGGACGCATTGACGAAAGTAAAGCGAAACTCAAAGCGTGAGTCTCGTGAGAGTGAAAAAGCCGGGAATAACGGGCACTTGGCACCCGCCGCGCCGGGAGCGGCCGGCACTCCCGCCCGCTGGGGGTAGGATCCCCCGATGCCGCGCACTCTGCTCCTCCTCGCCGTCGCTGCCATGACCCTCGGCTCCTACCGCTGCGGCGGCCTACCGGGCGACGCGAACCTCGATGGCGTGGTCGACGGTGCGGATGCGGCCTTCGTGCTCGCCTGCCTGGGCATCGACCCGCTCGCCGGCCTCCCCTGCCTTTCGGCGGACCTCGACGGCGACGGCGCCGTGACCCACGCCGACCGCGACTTCGCGGCCTCCTACTTCGCAGACCTCGCCTGCAACGGCGACATGACTTTGTGTGATCGACGCTTCGACCAGGTCGCCTACCCGACCACCCACAATGGATTCTCCGCGCTCCAGGATGGCTTCGACCCGCTCGCGGCCAACCACACCTCGGGCATGCGCCAGCAGCTCATCGATGGCGTGCGCGGGTTCATGCTCGACACCCACTACGACCTCGGCAACACGTGGCTTTGCCACAGCAGCTGCTTCCTGGGCAGCACCTTGCTCGGCCGGATCGACCTGGTCGAGGGGCTCGGTTGGATCGACACCCACCTCCGCGAGAACCCGGGCTCGGTGGTCACGATCATCCTCGAGTCGTACATCTCCGAGGCCGACACGGAGGCGGCCTTCGTCGCAAGTGGCCTGATTGACCACGTGCACTCACAGACCCCCGGCCAGCCCTGGCCCACCTTGCGCGAGATGATCCGAAACGGGCGACGCCTCGTCGTCCTCACAGGCGACAGCTCAGCGAGCCTGCCCTGGCACCACTACATGTGGACCCACGCCTTCGAGACCGACTACAACTTCAGTGTCTTCGACTACACGCTCGAGTTCCTCGTCGACCTGATGTTCTCCGTCGAGGGCTGCGCCGTGAACCGCGGCACGTCCGCGAGCCCGCTGTTCATCCTGAACCACTTCATCACCGCCACGGCCGGCCACCCGACCCTCGCGGCCGCCGTGAATTTCGAACCCGACCTGGGCGACCGCGCTCTGCTCTGCGGCGGCCTCTACAGCCGGGTCCCGAACTTCATCACCGTCGACTACTACGAGGTCGGGGATCTGCTCGCGGCCACCGCTCGCGTGAACGCAGCGTTCTAGCCCCCCCCCACGCGGCCCGCGACGCTGCGCGCCCAGCTGGTAGAATCCGACGGATGACACGCCTCCTTGTTGGTCTTTTGCTCGTGTCGGCGGTCGCTCTCGGGCTCCTCGGCCTGTCGGGGCGCGGTCAAATGGCACGTCACGAGACCGTCGCCGCCCCGGTCGAACCCTGGAGCGCGGAGACCCGCTTCGTGGCCACCCGATCTGGGCGCACCCACGTGCTCGACGTGGGGACTGGCCCCATCGTCCTGCTGACCCACGGCTCGGGCCGAAGCGTCGCCGACTGGCAGGAGGGCCTCGCCGCGCGTCTCGTCGAGCGGGGACACCGTGTCGTGGCGTTCGACAACTACGGCTTCGGCCTCTCGGATCGCTCGCACGGCTGGCGATACGGCAACGCGCTCTGGGAGCAGCAGGCCCTCGACGTCCTCGATGCCCTCGAGATCGAGCGCGCCGTCATCGCCGGACACTCGGCGGGGGGCGTGGTGGCGGCAACCTTCGCGGCGGACCACCCGGGCCGCGCGCGCGGCGCCGTCTTCATGGGGCACGGCATCGCCGTCGACCCGACCCAGTGGGTCGC
>JAFDDA010000137.1 GCA_019311105.1 Deltaproteobacteria bacterium | reverse complement strand
GCGTGTGCCGGCCACGAGCATTCGGCCCAAGCTGCAGCGCGTGATGCTGAAGTCGATCGACAAATCAGTCGGTCCGTTCATGGGGTCTCCTCCGGGCGCCAACCCGAGCATCGGGAACCCGGCGCCGGGTTTCCGGCTGTTTTCGGACGTCGTAGCGCGCTTCTGCGAGCAGCTGGAGCGGACGCGCGAGATTGGCCTCCGGAAGGCCGTCGGGGCATCCAGCTCGGCGATCTTCCGTTCCTTCCTCGCCGAGACGGCTTGCTTCTGCATTGCTTCGGGCCTGCTCGGGGCCGGGCTCGGGGTCGGCCTCGCGCTGGCCATCGTGCATGGAACTCCGCCCGATCAGCGCTTCACGTCCCCGCCGGAGATCGACCCGGTGCGGATCGCCCTGCTCGTCACGATCCTCGTCTCGGTGGGCATCGCCGCCGGCGTGATCCCGGCCTGGCGCGCGGCCCGAATCCCGCCCGCCGAGGCACTCCGCTCGCAGTAGTCCGAGCCGCGGGCGCCGACGCGGCCTGCGCTACGATTCTCGGCCGCCGTGATCGGCTGCACCCAGTCGATCTCGAAGTCTGTCGCGGAGTCGAGACGAGCGGATCGCCCAGTGGAGCGCGGAGCAGAGACGGATGCCGCACATGATCGTCGACGAGGAGCTGGCCCTCCTGGCCCGGGTCACCGCCCTGCTGGAGGATTTGCCCCAGGCCCGAGGCCCCTCGGAGGCCCCGGTGGTCCGCGAGCTCGAACGCCTGCGAGAAGCCCTCGTCTCCGGCAGCGACCGCAAGGATGTCGTCGCGCTCACCGAGCAGTGGCACCGGCAGAGTTCGCTGCTCCGCCAGCTACGCCGTTCGAAGGAGACTCCGGAGGTCGACCCCCGCTCGCCCTACTTCGCCCACCTTCGCCTGGCCGAAGAGTCGGGAGAGCGTGACCTCTGCCTTGGGCGTGCGACCTGCATCGAACGCGGCGTCCGCATCGTCGATTGGAGGAACGCGCCGATCTCGCGGATCTTCTACGGCTACCGCCAGGGCGACGACTACGAAGAGACCTTCGGCGGCGGAGTGCGGACGGGCGACGTGGTCGCGCGAAGGACGGTTCGCATCCGGGATGGCGCCCTCGATCGCGTCGAGGCACCGGAAGGCACCTTCGTCTGCGACGACGGCAACGGGGAGTGGAGCCACTCGGTTCGCGAGCCGGCCCGGCTGTCCGGAGGCGAGGCATCGGCGCTGCGCGCCCACGACGGCCCCGTCGCTGCGGGGATGCGGCGCCTCGGCACCGAACTCTCGGGCGACCGGCGACGCGCGGACAAGCGGCTCCCCGAGATCACGAGCCTGATCGATACGCATCAGTTCGATCTCATCACCCGTGATCACGCGGGGTTCCTGTTGATCCGCGGCACGGCCGGCTCCGGGAAGACAACCGTCGCCCTCCACCGGATCGCCTACCTCGCCTACGACGACCCCCGCTTCGACTCCGAGCGAACGCTCTTCCTCGTCTTTTCGGCGGCGCTGTGCCGCTACGTCGAGCACGTCCTCCCGTCGCTCGGCGTCAGCAACGTGAAGATCCAGACCTGGCGCGATTGGGCCACCACGGCGCGTCGACGCCACTACCCCGCCCTGCCCCGAGACGTCCGCCAGGACACCCCGCTCGAGATCGCACGGCTGAAGCTCCACCCCACCCTCGCCACCGCGCTCGCGACCCAGATCGAAACCCACCCGGGCTTGTCGACCCCCGAGCAGGCCCTCGACGACTGGGCGAGCGTCCTCACCAACGAGCGGCTCCTGCGTGAGACCTTCGACCGCGAGGCGCCTGACGCGCTCCAGCCCGCCGTGCTTTCGCGTTTCGTCGACTGGGGGCGGCGGCGCAACGAAGAGATCTTCGCCTGGGGCGAGGGCGACCGCGAGAACCCGGCCATTCTCGATGCCGAGGACGACGCGCTGCTGCTTCGAGCGTGGCAGCTGCGCGTGGGCCCGCTGCACGGGCGCCCGGGCCGGAAGCTCGAGTATCGACACGTGGCCATCGATGAGGTGCAGGACTTCGCGCCCATCGAGGTGCAGGTCTTGCTCGACACGCTCGACGAAAGCCGAAGCATCACGCTCGCCGGTGACACCCACCAGCACCTGATGCCCTCGAGCGGCTTCACCTCGTGGACCGAGTTCCTCGCGCGGCTCGGCGTGACCGGTGCGGAGGTCGAGACGCTACGGGTGAGCTATCGCTCGTCCCACGAGATCGCGAGCTTCGCCCAGGCCGTGCTCGGCCCGATCCGCGAGGACGAGACGCCACCCATGGCGACGCGCTCGGGGCCACCGGTCGAGTTGTTCCGCTTCACCGACCGCGGCGCGACCGTGGCCTTCCTGGCCGACGCCCTCCGCGACCTGGCCCAGGCAGAGCCGCTCGCTTCCGTTGCCATCCTCACGCCCTCCCGCGCCCATACACTCGCCTATCACGATGGGCTCGAGCGCTGCGAGCTGCCGCGCCTCCGGCTCGTGGCCGACCAGGATTTCGAGTTCGCTCCGGGGGTCGAGGTGACCGAGGTCGAGCAGGCCAAGGGCCTCGAGTTCGACTACGTCGTGCTCACCGACACCGACGCCGAGGCCTACCCCGAAACGAACGAGGCGCGCCGCCGCCTCCATGTCGGCGCCACGCGCGCGGTCCACCAGTTGTGGCTCACGTCGATCGGGACGCCTTCGAGCCTCGTCACGCCGCTCGTCTCGACGAGCTAGCCCGGTCAGGCTTGGCGGGCGTCGGCAACCGCGTCGGCGAAGCCTTTGCCCTCACCGATCGCGCGGCGGTACTGCACGACGGAGCGGGGGCGGTTGAAGCCGAGAGCGGCAACCAGCCGACCCTCACGCCCGTACAGAACCACGAAGCGATGATCCCCTTCTTCGCCGTGAACGACCTCGACCTCATCGGTGGGGAGCGGGCGGCCGGCCATCTGGATCTTGGTGTCGTACTGGTCCGACCAGAAGAATGGGACCGAGGCAAAGGGTTGCGCTCCCTCCCCGGCGAGCAGATTCTCGGCGGCCGCGATGCCCTGCTCCACCGCATGGGTCCAGTGCTCGACCCGCATGGCTGTGCCATAGAGCGGGTTCTCCCAGCAGGCGATGTCACCCGCTGCGAAGACGCCCGGCAGCGCCGTCGCGCAGGTCGCGTCGCAGGCCACGCCATCGCGGAGGTCGAGTCCGGTGTCGGCGAGCCATTCGACGTTGGGGATCACGCCGATCCCCACCACCACGAGGTCGGCAGGGATGCGCGTGCCATCGCTCAGCCGCACGGCCTCGACGCGCTCGGAGCCCTCGAATCCGTCGACGCCGACACCGCAGCGCAGGTCGACCCCGTGATCGCGGTGGAGCTTCGCCATGTGGGCGCCCGTCCGATCCCCGAGCACCCGCCCAAGAGGAACGGGAAGCGCCTCGACCAGGGTCACGTCGAGCCCCCGCGCGCGACACGAAGCCGCCACCTCGGCACCGATGAAGCCCGCGCCGACCACACAGACCCGCGGGCTGCCCTCGAGAGCCGACCGCACGGCCAAGGCATCGTCGAGGGTACGCAGACTGTGAATGCCGGCCAGCGGCGGCGTGCTCGGAATCTCGCGCACGCGAGAACCGGTGGCGGCGATCAGGCCGTCGTAGCCCACCCGCTCGCCGGTCGAGAGTTCGAGCTCCCGCGCTGCTGGGTCGAGGCGGACGGCGCGGGTGCCGAGCTTCCACTCGGCGCCATGGTCTTCGGCGGACCCGGGGAGCGCGGTCTTCTCGACCTCCCACTGCCCGGTCAGGATCTGCTTGGAGAGCGGCGGCCGGTCATAGGGTCGGTGGACTTCATCGCCGACCACGACGAGGGAACCCTCGTAGCCTTCACGCCGCAGCGTCTCCACCGCGCGCAATCCGGCGAGAGAGCCACCGACCACCACGATCCGTTCGAGAGCCAAGCCTCACTCCTCCAGAACCCGGCCGGCGAGACTACAGCAGGTCGGAGGTGGCAGGCACCGGCTCAGGCGGCCACATCTTCCATCGCGGCCTCGTCGAGGGAGAGCCCACGGGTCTCCGGGGCTGCCCACAGGAAGATCGGGATCGAGGGGAGGAACGTGGCCAGAGAGAGCACCGCGATCGCTTCGGGGAGCCCGCCCACGATGCCGGTGAGCCCCGAGAGGGAGAACTGGCACACCACGGTGGCGATCGCAGCGCAGAGCCGCGCCATCCCGGCGTAGGTCGCTCGGAGAGCCGTCGGGAAGAGCTCGGTGTCGATGCAGCGATCGGCGACGCCGAAGGCATTGCCGCCGATCTGGTTGACGCAGAAGACCGCCATGAGACCGACGACCTGCCCACCCGGAAAGTCCGTCGGCACGAAGTAGAAAGCGATGCCCGAGAGGACCGCGACGCTCGCGCCCACGACCACGGTCGGGCGCCGCCCCCAGGTCGCCGCCAGTCTGGCGCCGAGCGGGTTCCCGAGGAGACCCACCGCCCCTGCGCCGATCACGATTCCCGATGCGGTGCCGGCCGAGAAGCCGAGCGTCTGGACCATGTGGTAGTAGGACCAGGTAAAGGTCGCGATGATGGAGATCGGGCGCAGCGTGCCCGCGAGCAAGAGCCCCACCGTCCGGCGGCCGTAGCGCTCGCCGAACAGATCGCGGATCTGGGCGCGCTCGGTGGCGCCGGAGCGCTCGGCCCGAGTGAAGCGGCTCGTTTCACCGAGGCTCCGGCGGATCTTCGGACCGAAGAGCAGCATTGCGCCCGCCATCAGCCACATCCAACGCCAGCCCCCGGCGAACCCGGCCAGTGCGGGCGCCACGAGGAAGGGCACCCCACCGCCGAGGGCACCCGTCAGCCCCCACCACGACTGACCCACCGGGCGGGCGTCTTCCGAAACTTCCTCGGCCACGGCGACGGCGGTCCCCACCTGGACCGCACCGGCTGCGGCGAGCAGGAGGAGTTGGAGGGCCGCGTAGCTCGCAACCCCCGGCGCAAGCCCCGAGGCAACCGACAGACCCATCGCGCACAGGAAGCCCAGCAGCAGCGACCGCCGCCTGCCCCTGCGGTCCGCCATGCGGGTCAACGCGAGCGTCCCGATCAGGCCCAAGGAGATGATGCCCGCCAGGAACGTGATCTCGGAATCGTCGAGGCCCCACGCCTCCGCGAGGAAGGGGCTCACCACGGCTTGCGTGGTCGTCAAGTAGATGGCGAATGCGTTCAGGCCCAGGAGCGGCGCAATGCTGCGCCCAACGGACCACGCGTCATTGGACATGCCGACGCAGCCTAGCCCGCCGCGAGTCCCCGAGGAATGCAGTGGCGTCGCGGCACCCTGCGCGGCCGTCGGATCGACGGGCACAACGCCCCTGCTAGGCTCGCGCTGTGCAGCCCAACCGCGAACGCCACGTGGCCGTCGCCTTGCTGGCCTTGCTCTTCTCCGGAGCGAGCGCAGCAAGCGACGAGGCACCTTCTCCCGGCGAACGCGGCGTCCTCGACCATCGCATGAACCGCATCCATGGACAGGCGCAGGATCTGGGCGACTACGAGGGACAGGTGCTGCTGCTGGTGAACGTGGCGAGCCGCTGCGGGCTGACGCCGCAGTACGACGGCCTGGAAAGCCTGTACGAAGCCAAGAAGCAGGACGGTTTCACAGTCCTCGGCTTTCCCGCCAACGAGTTCGCAGGCCAGGAGCCCGGAAGCGACCGAGAGATCGCAGACTTCTGCCGCTCCACCTACGGAGTGAAGTTCCCCATGTTCTCGAAGATCGTGGTCAAGGGGCCGGGCATCCACCCGCTCTACGAGCACCTCACCTCGCTTCCCGAACCGCTCGGCGGGGAGATCGAGTGGAACTTCCAGAAATTCCTGGTGGATCGCAGCGGCCGTGTGGTGGCACGCTTCAGTCCCAGGACGCCGCCCGACGCCCCGGCCCTGCTGGCCAAGATCGACGAACTCCTGAGCGTGAGGCCTTAGCATGAGTGAGATCGAACAGTTCGCTGCATACGCCGCCGCCTTCGAGAAGGCCTACGAAGCCAACGACTGGGCAATCCTCGAACCCTTCTTCCACGAGGACGCCGTCTACGTCGTCGGCCTGACCGAACCCCTCGGCGGCACCTTCACCGGGCGAGACGCGATCCTCGAGTACTTCGACCGAGTCCTGAACAACTTCGACCGGCGCTTCGCCACCCGCACGATCAACCTGATCGAGGGCCCACGCCTCGAAGGCGGAAGTGTCTGGATCCACGGGGGCGTGACCTATACCGCTGCGGACGTTCCGGACGTCTATCTCGACCTCGAGGAGACCGTGGAGTTCGACGGCGGCCGCATCCGCCGACTCGAAGACGTCTACAAAGACGAGGTCGCCGCGCAGATCGACGCCTACCTCGAAGCCCACAGCAAAACCCTCGGCATCGAGCTGTAGCGGGAGCACCGTGGCAGACGAACGATTCGAACGCCTGACCCTCGAGCGCGAGGCGCCGATCCTGCGGGTTTGGCTGGACCGACCCGAGAAGCGCAACGCCCTCGACACCCAGACCCTCGAAGAGATCGAAGCGCTCTTTACGGGGCTTGCCCGCGATTTCGAGACGCGGGTGGTAATCCTGGGCGGGCGCGGCCCTTCGTTCTGCGGCGGCGCCGACCGCAGCGCGCCGCCGGGGTTCGAGCGCATGCGCGCGAACTCCGACGCTACGGCGCGCGAACGGCGCCACACCTCCCAGCTCGGCCTGCGCGCCGCCCGGGCCATCGAGAGGGCGGAGCCCTTGACCGTGGCGCGAGTTCACGGCCACGCGGTGGGAGGCGGCTTCGTTCTTGCCCTCGCATGCGACTTCCGAATCGCGGCAGAGGATGCGTCGTTCCACGTGCCCGAGGTCGAACTCGGCGTTCCGCTGACCTGGGGAGGCGTGCCGCGATTGATCCACGAGATCGGTGCTGCGCGGGCCCGGGAGATCCTGCTCCGATGCGAACGTTTCGACGGCCGCCGGGCGGAGGCGCTCGGCGTGGCGCACCGTGCCGTCCCCGTGTCAGAGCTCGACGATACCGTGGCCGAGTGGGCCGCCTCCCTCGCCGCAATGCCGGAAGTCGCGGTTCACATGACGAAGACCCAGCTGCGCGCCTACGCAGCGCGTGCCGCCCTCGGCGACGTCGCGGAGTCCGATGGAGACCTGCTCGTGGAGGCATCGCGCGCCGGGCGCGCGCGGGAGAGCTTCCGCAGCGACTAGTGCGAGTGCGCGGGGGAGAGCTTCCGCAGCGACTAGTGCGAGTGGCCGGCCAGCGGCGGCGCGCCGTGCCAGCCGAGCAACTGCACGGCCGTATTTCGCAGAGCCTGGCGATGCTGGGCGGGCTCGCGGTCGGGAAGCCCGAGCAGCGGGATCAGCACCGGGTGGAAGATCAGCCAGCCGATGCCCATGGCGCAGACCATCGCGACCACCAGGCGTGCGTGGATGCGCGTCTCGACCATCCCTGCCTCCTGGCCGCGCGCCGTCGCCCAGACCATGGCGTCGACGAAGCGGTATGGGTTGGCGGCGATGGTCTCGCCCTTGCCGTCGAGGATGGCGCGCACGAGCAGGCGCCAGATCGTCTCACTCTCGGCCAGGGCTTCCGTCAGGGCGGTGAACCCCTGGTAGTCGGGTGCGCGCACGACCCGCCCGGCGAGATCCTCCACCACGCGATCCCAGACCGCCTGGATCAGGCCATCCTTGGAGCCGAAGTGACGGAAGACGAGAGCGTGGTTCACGCCGGCCCGGGCGGCGACTTGTCGGACGGAGACCGCGGTCGGACCGCGCAGTGAAAACAGCTCCATGGCGGCGGCAACCAGCGCATCGCAGACCTGCTCACGGCCCCGCGGCGGCTGGCCCGCAGCCGCCGACCAAGCCGGCTTCGTTGCGGCCTGGGCCTTTGCGAACGCAGCAGCCGGCGCCTTCGTGGGGACCGCAGCCGAGGCCTCCTCGCTTTCGCTCAGGCGGGTCGCACCGGCCGGGAAGATCCCGAGGAGCTCGCTGAAGGCGCTTCGGGCCAGCTCGCGGCGACGCTCGGGCGTCTCGCCCGGCGCGCCGACGACCTCGGCCAGGACCGGGTCGAGCAACGCCCATCCGAGGGCGCCGGACAGGACGACGAGCAACAGCTGCTGGGGCTCCACTTCCTTCGGAACCCCGCCCGCTTCGGCACCCCGCTCGATGGCTTCGAGCACGCTGCTCATCTCTGGGAACGAACGCTCGGTGAGAAAGTCGATCTCGCCGTCCATTACCGCGCGGGTCATGAGCTTCCAGAGCAACTCGCGTTCAGCGACGCCCTCCCCCACAGCGGCCAGGGCAGCCGGGTCCAACCCGGCCTGTCGGAACTGGGCGAGCAGGCCGTCGAGTTGCCGATCGAGGACGACACGGACCAACCGTTCCTTCGAACCGAAATGGCGGAACACGAGGGCGTGGTTCACGCCGGCACCCGCCGCCACCTCGCGGACCGAAGCGCCTTCCGTGCCGCGTTCGGCAAACAGTCGCGTGGCCGAAGCAATCACTCTCGATCCGGGTCCAGCCGCTGCATGATTCCGCTCCCGCATTGGAACACGAGTCCAGGGAAGGCCGCGTGGCGCGCGAGTAGGTTGTAACCGATCCGTCGCGTGAAACGGAAAGAAGAATCGGACTCTACACCCACTCGTGTCGCTATTCGCGAGACGCGAGTGGCGCAGCGTCCGACGTTGCGCCCAGATCGGTCGTATCGACCGCCGAACCTGCACAACCGTTGCCGGTGTGCACCCCGTCCTAGAGCAGGAACATCGTCGCGAAGCCGAGCAGCAGGCCCATGCTCACTACGTCCGTTGCGGTCGTGAGGAAGATACTCGAAGCCGTCGCG
>JAFDDA010000226.1 GCA_019311105.1 Deltaproteobacteria bacterium | reverse complement strand
CGCCCAGACCTCGCCGACACCGTGGGGCTGGTTGAGACCCGAGATGTCCGCGTAGGTGAAGGGGCTCACGCCGAGGTCGGTGCTGTAGGGCTCATTGCGAATGCCACCGCCGGACGGCGGCTGCCCGAGCAGGTAGGGGGAGACGCCCCGGGCGTCGGTCGCCTGGTCACTGGGCAGTGCGGTCATCACCAGCGCGAACCAGTCGCTGAATCCCTCTCCCATCCCGCCGCTCTCCGGGGCGTCCATGCAGTTCACGTTGGAGGGTCCGCCGGTGAGCCGGTTGGTGATGCCGTGGGCGTACTCGTGCACCACGATGGCCGCATCGAGCGAGGAATCCCGGTCCGCGACACTCACGATGTCCCCGGTCACGCCGACGCCTAGCTGCGCCGCGATGCTCGCGCCGTCACTCTGGCCGATGAAGATGGCGGGAATCTCCAGGCTCGAGTCGACGCCCGCCATGTCGACCAGCCCGTTCCCCGCATTGTTGGCGATGACGACGCCGATGGCGCCGGCCGCCTGGGCGTTGCCCACCTTGGTGACGAAGGTGCAGATGCCGCGATCGATCAGCGCAATCTTGCCGACGACTGCGGCTGCGTTGGTGAGCGGGGAGCAGGCATCCGTAGTCGACGGGCCGGCGATGTCGGAGGGATCGAGGGCCTGTACCAGCGTCCCGGCAAGCCCAGCAGTTCCGCCACCGAAGCGGCCGGGCGAAGCCGCATAGGTGCCCGCGATCGGACCCGGCGTGGTGATTGCGAGATGCGGCGACGGGAGCTGGACCCAACGAAACATCTCCATGCGCGGGTCGAGCCCGTCAGGGGGCGTCCCGAACTGGGCGTTGTCGACGCCCGAGCCATCCTGGCTGTCGGCCCGGACGGGGTCGCCCTGCAGGCCGCCGTTGCCGTAGTTGTTCTGCTGGAAGTTCCCTGCGGCCTCGTCGAAGCCGTAGTGGTACATCACGTCGTGGATGACGTTGTTGAAGTAGAAGAGCTGGGCCACTGAGGCCTCGAGGTGGTTGCCGGGCTGGGTGTCGAGATCGAGCGGAGGGTCGAAGTCCAGACCGGCGCCGCCATCCGGACGCACCCCGCCGACATCGTTGGCATCGATGTCGTCCTGGGCCCACGCGTTGTTGCCGCGGGTGTCCGTGAACTCGGCGCCCGCAACGCCGTTCGTATCGTGCCAGCCGAAGGGAGAGGCCAGCGTGTTGGCCGCGTCGACGAGCAGCGCACGGGGTCCTTCATCCGGACTCGCTTGCGGCAGGGGATGGACGCGGTAGGTGTCGTGGGCGATCCAGTCGTTGCGTCGCAGCACCTCACCGCGCACGGCGTCCACGTAGAGGTTCCACCAATGTCGGCCGTCCGGCGTGCGGATCACCACGTTCCAACACAGCTGCAGCGAGCCGAAGTCATCGACCACGTAGACGAGCTTGACCGGGATGTCGTCGCGCGAGATACCCGCGGCGGCATGGACCGCGGCGCGGGCCGGACCCGGCAGCCCCGACCGCCGGGTCGGAGCGCCCTCGGGCGCGATGTCGAGATGCCGGGCCGCAGCCAGAATCGCTTGCTCGGCGTCGATGCCGGCCCGGCGCGCGCGCACGCGACCGCGGAGTCCGCGCACCAGCCCGTCGCGCAGCGCGAGCATGCGCCCGGCCGCATCGACCGCGAGGCCCACGTCCGCACCCTCGACCTCGATGCCGTGCACGTGCTGACGCAGATGGAGGTGCGTCATGCCGGTCTGCCGGGTGACGAAGCGATCCATCACCTGCAGCTCGTCCAGATCGTCGTCGGCCAGCCCCATTCCAGGCACGTGCTCGCGCAGATAGTCGGCGCCAATCTCGAGCGCATCGCGGCTAGAGGGCGCCGTCAGGTGGCGCGGCCGGTGCTCCTGGCCGGGACGCGGCTGGGCGAGCGCAGTCGGGGCGAGAAGCGTGCCCGGAACGACGAGCAGCAGGGCCAGGAGGCCCGCGACACTCGGGGAATTCAGCGTATGCGCGGACAGGACAGGCCCTCCTCGTCTCCCAGCATCCATGACCGACGCTGACTCCGGCGGCTTCGGGGCACGGGCTCGGAGACCCAGGTCACCCGGCTTCGGTCACGTTGTGTGGGAGTGTACCCCGACGATCCATGCCCGCGGTTGGGGGTGGAGTGAGGGGCAATCGAGACCGTGAGCATGAGCATAAGGCAATACAAGCTGCGTTCTGGTTCGACGCCCGAGTATGAGCCTTGTATCAAACCCCAACCCAGACCCCGCGGCGGGCGACTTCAAGGTGCGCGGGTGGGGCTCTGCTGAGCGGGGCCTTTCTTCTTGCGCTTGTCCTCGGGCCATGTGGGACAGCCCGCTCGTCTGGCCAGAGAGGCGTCGGGCCGGTCTAGGATGGCGCCTCTTCGGCGGCCGTTCGTCCCGCGACGCGGCCGAAGGCCAGCGAGTCGGCGATGTGCATCCCGCCGTCCTTGTTCCAGCTGTACGTCGAGCTGATGCAACCCGCCGCGTAGAGACGCGGGATGACTGCGGCGAAGGGATCGAGGACCTGGGACTTCTCGTTGCGCCGGGGGCCCCCGTTGCTCCATCCGAGCAGCGGTGCCGACTCGAAACCATAGAAGGGAGGGTCGACGACGGGGACGAGCGTGGCGGCCGAACGACCAAAGGCTTCGTCGACCTTTGCCTCGCAGGCCCGATTGTAGCGCGCGACCGTTTCCTCGAGCGTCGTGGCATCGACGCCGATCTTGACCGCCAGCTCGGCGATCGTATCCGCGCTCTGGATCCAGCCCTTCTCGATCTCGGCGCTGTTGTCCATGCTCCAGTCATAGCCTTCGATCCGCACGTTCCATCCGACGTCCAGAACC
>JAFDDA010000136.1 GCA_019311105.1 Deltaproteobacteria bacterium | reverse complement strand
CTCGGCCAGGAGTGTCTGCAGGGGCTGACGCTCGCGTTCTTGAATGAGCAGGTCGCAGTCGAGGAACGCGCGACGCATCGCCTTGGCGAGCAAGACACCGACGGTGCTCTTTCCCACACCGGGCATTCCGATCAGGGCGACGTTGGCTCGTGTGCTTGACACGGATCGTGCTGGCTGGCTAGGGCAGGAACCGCGCGGTCTGCTCGAGCTTGCGCGGCAGGTACTCCTCGATCACGTAGTTGAGCCCCCACTTCGCCAGAGCCTGCTGCTCCGCGCGGACGCCCATCTTGAGGAGTTGCTGGATGGCCTTCTGCCATTCCTTGTGCTCCTTGAAGAACGGGTCGTTCTTGAGGGCATCCTTGGCGCGCTTGATGTCGACGTCGTGGAGCGGGTGGGTCGGCAGGTCGTAGTCGATGATGTCCTGGGGCGTGACGCCGAGGTAGCTCGCCTGGGGCACGCAGAAGAACTGTGAGAGGTGGGCCGCGTTGCCCGAGCCGACCTTCAGCGTGCGGTAGATGTTGCTGATCCCGTAGGGGTCGCAATCGACGAAGGCGTAGACGGGCAGGGTGCACTCGTCCGAGAGCTTGCGCACGAACCGGCGTGTGGCGCGCGTGGGCACGCCGGCCATGGAGACGAGGATGCAGTTGCTGGTCTGCCAGAACTTGTGGCTCTGCAGGCGCTGGAACACACCGCCGGTCTCGATGACGAGCACGAAGTCGGCGTCCGTCTCGAAGGATAGATGCTCGACGTTGCTCGGGATCGAGTAGGCGCCCGAGCCGAAGCGCGTGCAGTCGATGCGTTCGACCACGCCTGTGTCGCGGTCCGGGTCGATCACCATCAGGTTCCCGGCCACGGCGCCGCCGTGGTCGTCGGGCACGAAGCGGAGCTGCTCGCGTGAGACGCCATCGACCGAGAAGAGCGCCTCGATGTCGTCCATGACCGAGTCCGACTCGGTCTGCTCGTCGAAGCGCGCGTCTTCCCAGTTCTTGCTCTGGTAGTAGGCGTCTCGCTTCGTGGCGAAGTCGTTGGTCTCGATCATCTCCTTCGAGAGGCCCATCATGCGCAGGGTCTGGGCGAAGCCCTTCACGGTGTTCACCGTGAGCGTCCGCACCTTCTTCTGCTTGCCGATCGAGAAGTAGCCCTGCTTCTTCGAGTACTGGACGTTTCCGAGCGAGCGCACCGGGAACGAGAGGTCGGGCTTCTGACGCTTCAGGATGTGTTGATACACATCTGTGGCGGCGCCGATGATCTTCTTGACCGCGAGCTTGTCGAGAGCGGCGTTCCGCTTCTTCACCGCAGCGATGTCGGCGACGACGCTCTTGCGCTTCTTCCGGGCGGGCGACTTCTTCTTCGTCACCTTCTTGGTGGCGGCCTTCTTCTTGGTGGTGCGGCGGGCGGCCATGGCGGCTCCTAGGGATTGCGGCTGCGCTCGAGCACGTCGGACAGGTTGGCGACGATCTTGTCGCGCTGCTTGTCGTCGAGCTCGAGGATGTTCTGCACGCCAATCGCGAGCTGCGGGATGTACTTCACGATGTAGGCGCGCTTCTTCTCTTCGTCTGCGGCGCGTTTCTGGCGTCGGATGTAGATGGCGACCTGGCGGCCACACTCCTGCAGGCCGAGACGCATCTCCTTGATGATCTCCGGGTAGTGCGCGATCGCCTCCTTGCTCTCGGAGGTGAACGGCACCCAGACGCTCGCGATGTGGACCATGATGAGCATCGGCCCGACGGGCAGGGCGCCGCGGGGTTGCTGCATCTGATACCCACGCCAGTCCGTCCCGGTGACGGCCTTGGTGACGGCGCAGGCGCCTTGCTGGTATTGGAGCGGCACGCGGTTGGCGTAGCGGTAGACGGTGGCCGAGTCGTCGCCACTGAGATCGCCGCCGTAGGCGAGGCCAACCTCGATCATGAACGGGTTGCCGCGGTAGACCGTCGGCTTCCGCGTGGCCGAGGCATAGAAGTCGGCCTTCACCTCAGCGCGGAGCGCCTTTTCGATCAGCTCCTCGCCGATCGGCGCGATGCAATCCGCCGACGGCGCCATGATCTTCGTCTTCTGGACGGCCTTGTGGATCTTCTCGGCTTCCTCGCGCGTGATCTCTCGCGGCCGGCGCGATGGCGCGACCTTGGCCGTCTTGAGGATCTCGTCGGCGATCCGGCCCGACACGCGACTGAAGTCGGCCGTCAGGCAACCTCGGACGTTCCGGGACTTCGTGTCGCGGAACATCTGCATCATCACACCGAGCTCGACGCCATAGGGGTGCGGCTTGATCTCTTCCGTCTCGGGCGGGAGTTCGTTGGTGACCCGTGGGAAGACGTGCTCGGCGCCGTAGGCCTCGGCCTTGGGCGGCTGGAACGTGATCTCCGCGTGCGGGTTCGCCAGCGAGATCTGGCGGATGTAGTTGTCCACCGAGTGCTGGCCGCCGCGGTAGTTGCCTTCGAGTTCGATCTCGACGCGGGTGCCGTGGTCGCGGTGCCAGTCGACCTCGGCGTCCTTCTTGACCCGCGGCTCGTTGCTGCGCGTGTCCATGACGAGGGCGAAGTGGTGAGCTTTCTTCTTCTTGCCCGTGCGAGTGATGACCTCGATCGGCTTGCCCGTGGTCAGCAGGCCGTACATGCCGGCGGCGCTGATGCCGATGCCCTGCTGGCCACGGCTCTGCCGCAAGCGATGGAACTTCGAGCCGTAGAGCAGCCGCCCAAATATTTTTGGTGCCTGCTCGCGAACGATGCCCGGCCCGTTGTCCTCGATGGCGATGCGGAAGCGGTTCTCGTCCTTCTGCTGGATCTCGACGCGGATCTCCGGGACGATCCCCGCCTCTTCGCAGGCGTCGAGGGAGTTGTCCACGCCCTCCTTCACCGTGGTGAGGAGCGCCTTGCTGGGGTTGTCGAAGCCGAGCAGGTGCCGGTTCTTCGCGAAGAACTCGGAGACCGAGATGTCGCGCGCGCCGCCGGCCAGATCCTGGGCGGTCTGGCGCGCACGCGGCGCCTTGGCGCGCGGCTTCTTGGCCTGGGCCTTCTTCTTGGGCGTCTTGCGGGCGGGCGCCTTCTTCTTGTGGCCCGCCTTGCTGCCTGATTTCTTCACGAATTCGCCTCCCGCACGCGCGGCGCCGAAGGCGAACTCCTCCTGGTCGGCCATCGCTCACCCCCCCGGCGTGATGGACGTGAGGAAGATCCCGCCCCGAGGCACTGCGGTCAAGCGGGCATGGGAAATCGCCGCGAGAGCGCGGGCTCCGCGGCTCGGGCAGGCGCGAACGAGGTCGTGTGTTCCGATGGAGGGCCAGGCGCCGGCGCGGCGCGCGGCCTGGGGCGAGGCGGGGTCTTTGGAGGCGAGGGCTTAGAAGCTCTCGATCGGCTCGTTCTGGACGAGGGCTTAGAAGCTCTCGATCGGCTCGTTCCGGAAGGTCCCGCAGAGCTCGACGCTCCCGGTCCGCAGCATGTGAACGATCGTGCCCACGACCTCGGTGTCGTCGTCCGTGGTCTCCGAGACGGCCCGAACCAACTCCAACAGGGTGGTCTGGATCGTGACCTTCTCCGTCGGGTTCGAATCGAGCCGAGTGGCGAGCGCCGTACTCATGGTTCCTCCTCCTCCTGAGTGCCTGACAAAGCACGTTCCGTGCCAGTGTCGGGCACTTCTCTTGGGACGAGGGGGAAGCCCTCTGAATTCAAACACTTCCGGTCTCCCAGCAGGTGTGGCAGGGGTGCCTCTTCACGCGGCACCGCCGTCCAGGGTGACGCTCTGCGAACGCCTGTGACCAAATTCGGACACCTGCGGCGGAGATCCGGTTCACGTTGGGCCCGGGCTTTCACCGGATCGTCACATTCTCTGCTTGGCTGACTGCCTCGATTGCGACTCGGCGATGAACTACGCCGTGCCGCGGTATCCGACGGCTTCGGCGATGTGACTCGGGCCGACGTCCTCGGCGCCGGCCAGGTCAGCGATCGTGCGCGCCACCCGGAGCGCCCGGCGCGCCGCTCGGGCGGATAGGGCGAGCTTCTCGATACTCAGGCCCAACAGAGCCTGCGCTGCGGCGTCGGCTCGGACGGTGGCATCCAGAGTGGCGTCAGGGATCGCAGCGTTGGCGACGCGCCGGGCCGCGCGAGCTGTGGCCACCCGGCTGCGGATCGCCTCGGCCGGCTCGCCCGGCCGAAGGTCCGCGAGGTCCTTCCACTTCACCGCTGGGACGGACACGTGCAGATCGATCCGGTCCAGCAACGGCCCGCTCATGCGCGCCGCGTAGCGTGCCACCGCGCCGTCGTCACAGCGGCAATCGCGGACCTGCGAGAGCCGCCAACCGCACGGGCACGGGTTCGCGGCGGCGACGAGCTGGAAGTGGGCAGGGAAGCTGCACGAGACCCTCGCCCGCGCGATCTCGACCGTGTGGCTTTCCAGAACCTGACGCAGCGCTTCGAGCGTGCGGCGGTCGAACTCGGGCAACTCGTCGAGGAAGAGCACGCCGCGGTGGGCGAGCGAGATTTCGCCCGGGCGCGGCGGGTTGCCGCCGCCGAGCAGGCCCGCGGTGCTCGCGGTGTGATGGGGCGCGCGGAAGGGGCGCTCCGAGAGCACCGGGTGGTCCGTGTCGAGGCGGCCCGCTGCGCCGTGGATGCGGGTCGCCTCGAGGGCCTCTTCGAAGTCGAGGGGCGGGAGCAGGCTCGGGAGCCGGCGCGCGAGCATCGTCTTGCCCGATCCGGGCGGGCCGACCAGCAACAGCGAGTGGCCGCCGGCCGCGGCGATCTCGAGGGCGCGCTTGGCTCGCTCCTGGCCTCGGACCTCGGCGAGGTCGAGCCCGGGCCTCGCGACGGGCGGCCGGGGCGCTTTGGCGGGCTCGAGGCCTCGGCCCGTCTGGAGATGCCGAACCACCGCACCGAGGTCCGCGGCCGCCAGCGTCTCGATGCCCGGTGCGATCGCGGCCTCGCGCGCACTCGACTCGGGCAGGACGACTCGCGTGCAGCCCGCATCGCGCGCCGCGAGGGCGAGGGCCAGGGCGCCGCGCACGGGCCGCAAGCGGCCATCGAGGGCGAGCTCTCCCAAGAGACAGATGCCCTCGAGGCCGTCGCTCGCCACCGCACCCGACGCGGCCAGGATCCCGATGGCGATGGGCAGGTCGAGGCCGGCGCCACTCTTGCGCAGGTCAGCGGGTGCCAGGTTCACGGTCACGCGGTCCGCCGGGAACGGCAGGCCGATGGCTGCCACGGCGGCCCGCACCCGGGCCGCCGACTCGCGCACGGCGGCCTCGGGCAAACCCACTACGTCCACCCGAGGGAGCTGCGAGCTGATGCGCACCTCGACCTCGACGGGCACGCCTTCGACGCCCACCAGGGAGGCAGAAAGGATTCGCGACATGAAACGAAGCTCCGCGGGACCGCGGGGTGGGCTTCGGGCGATCAGGGCTGAAGGCAGGCGGGCCGCCGGCCGAAAGCATGCGATGGCCGGGCGCCACGAAAGCGCCCTCAGCGGGCCAGAAGCTTCCAATAGTTGAAGGCAGGGCCCGGACGGGACCGGTGCCCTGCCTTCCACTTTTGAAAAGCCCCACCAGGGAGGGACTTCCAATGAGAAGTGGGCCCCAGGGCGGCAATGTGTCAGGGATCGTTGCCGGCTCGCGAAAAATCCGCTGAAGTGGCCCCGGGGGGCCCGAGCCGCCCAGGAGGAATGAGTCGAATGTCATCGAAAACCGCCCACTTCGCGCGAGTCTTGCCGGCTGCCGTTTTCCTGCTCGTCACGCTGGCCTGCAGCGGGAGCCCGTTTGCGCCTCCGGAGACGCCGGCATCGCGCCTTGCCAAGGAACAAGCGGCGGCCCCTCCCCAAGGCGCCGAGGCCTTTTCGGTCGAGCGTGCGTGGGCCCACCTCGTGGCGTTGTCGGACCTCGGCCCGCGCCCGTCCCAATCCGACGCCAATCGCGAGGCCTTCGAGTACATCCGGTCTCGCCTCGAAGAACTCGACGTCGAGGTCATCGACATCGAGTACACAGCACCGATCGCGCAAGGCGCCGAGTCCGATGAGGCCGCCACCGGCGAGAAGGTCTTGATGCACCACCTGACGGCCCGCATCCCGGGCGAGTCGCCCGACAGCATCATGCTCGCAGCGCACTTCGACACCTACGATCGCAGCACCGGTGCCAACGAGGGTGCCTCGGGGCCGGCCGTGTTGCTCGAACTCGCGCGCCAGCTCGTCGAGCGGCCGCTGCCCTACACCGTCGAGCTGCTCTTCCTCGACGGGGACATGGGCTACTACGGCGAAGAACCCGAGCAGCCGCTGTACGAGGCGAGTCGCATGATGGTTGGCTACCTGGGTCAGGCCAACACGCTCGACGTGGTTCGGCTGGCGGTGGTGTACGGCCAGGTTGGCGACGCGGACTTGACCATCAGCCGCGACCTCCACTCCTCCCGATTCGATCGCGAGACTTTCTTCGACGTTGCCGAGGAACTCGGGTTCGGCGAAAGCTTCCCGCGCGACCGAGGCTACGTCGAGACTCAGGCCGGCCACCGCGCCTTCCTCTCCGCGGGGATGCCGCGCATCGTGTTGCTCCACGACCCGTGGTACGGCGGCGACGAGATGCCTGGCGAGTACTACGGCGGTGAGCACGACGTGCGAGACCACTGTGCCCCGCAGAGTCTGCACACCGTGGGGACGGTGAGCCTTTCGGCCCTGCGTGTGGTCGCGGCGCGTCTCGAGAAGATAGACCGCCTCTCGGGCCGCGCCGCGCGCCGAAAGGCCGAGGCCAGCGAGCGGGCCGAACTCATCAGCGAACCCGTCGAGGAGCCGATCATGGCCGAGGAGGAGGCGGCGGGCGAACCCGTCGATGTGCTCTTCGATGTCCTCGACGCCGAGCCGGAGCCCGGGCCGGATGGCGCTGAATCCGATCCGGGAGGCCCCGACAGCGAACTGGCCCCCTAGGGGCCCGACGCCGGGTCGAATCTTCTCGCCCCTCCTTCCGTCCAAGTCGCACACCCGGCGACCGCCTGCGGGCGAGCCTGGGACGGGAGGACGGACGGTGGACATCCGCAACGATCACGCACGCGGCTCGATGGCGATCCTGGCCACGGCCCTGCTCTTCACGCTCGGCTGTGCGACCCCGCGCTACGACGCACACGGCAATCTCTACTACGAGTCCTACGACCATCGGCATGCCACCGAGGGCGCCGTCCTGGGCGGCCTCGCGGGCGCCGGCGTTGGCCGCGCCATCGCGGGCCATGACGATGACGAGGCGGGCTACTGGATCGGTGGCGCCCTCGGCGTGTTGGCGGGCGCGGTGGTCGGCGATGCGATGGACCGCGAAGAGGATCGCGCTCGGCACGCACCGTACCCGAGCGATCCGCCGGCGCCCCCGCACCGTGAGCCCCCGCGCGACGACGGCTGGGACGACGATCGCCATGACTACGAGCCCGACGAGCCGTACGGCTACGAGCCGCCGCGTTCACCCGGGCCGCTGCCGCCCGGCCCGCTCCTCTTGAACCTGCCCGACGAGGTGCTGTTCGCACCGGGCTCCGCCCGCCTCGAGCCCGGCGCCAAGCGTCGCCTGCGTTCGGTGGCGGTGGCCCTGCGCCGTCACTCCCAGACTGTGGCCGTGGTCCGCGGCCATACCTCGCGCAGCGAGCGTCGCGAAGACGTGCTCTCAGAAGCCCGCTCGCGAGTCGTTCGCGACTATCTGCTCGACCAGGGCGTCGCCGCCTCGCGCGTCATCGCGCTCGGCATGGGCGCCCGCTTCCCATTGGCCTCGGATCGCACGGCCGAGGGGCAGCAGCGCAACCGACGCGCAGAGATCGAGATCCGAAGCGACCGAGGGCACGATCAGGCCCGACTCTGGTAGGCTCACCCGCCGGAAGTCCGGGAGAGTCGAGCTTGACCTTGCACACGCGATCGTTTGTTTCGTTGCCCCTCTTCGTCCTCGTTGCGGTGGCGGCCGTGGCCCTTTCGGGCTCCGCGCACGCGGCCAATGTCAAGCTGTTGGTGGACACGCCGCGCGGCGGTGAGCCCGTCCACAACAAGGTCCACCTTGCGCCGATCCGGGGCAGCGCCGTGGCCGAGGGCGAGCGCCCGGCGAGCTACGAAGTGATGATCGCCATCGACGTCTCCCAGTCGACCAAGATGGCCAGTGGCGCCGACGTCGATCGCGACGGGGTGATCGGGGTCAACCCGCACCTCGAGCTGATCCCGCCGGGCACCTTCCCGGACGACGTGCTCTCGACGGACACGGACGATTCGATCCTGGCGGCCGAGGTCGCCGCGGCCAACGCACTGCTCGAAGGGCTCGACCCCGGCCGCGTTCGGGTGGGCCTGCTCACCTTCGCGGGCCAGGTGAGCCCGGAGACGGGCGAGCGGGCCCGAATCGACCAGCAGGACGCCTGGCTCGAGGTGCCGCTCACTACCGATTTCATGCTCGTGCGTCGCGCGCTCGTGGCGATCCAGGCCCGGGGCTCGCGGGGTGCCACGAACTAGATCGGCAAGGGAGCCGTGTCGGACCAGGGCGACGTCGAAGCGGCCCTCAACGCCGCGCGCCTCGCCCACAAGGCGAAGATCACGATCAACACCTACGCCCTCGGCCCGGGCGCCCTCACCTACCCGCTGACGCCCACCGAAATGGCGCGTCTGACCCTCGGGACGTTCACGCCGGTACAGAACCCCGGCGACATCATCGCGCTCCTCCAGGGTGTTTCCTTCGCCAACATCGAGGACGTGGTCTTCACCAACCTCTCGACCGGTGACTTCTCGACCGACGTGCGGCTCTCCCCCGACGGTTCCTTCTCCGGCTTCGTCCCCGTCCGTGAAGGCGCCAACCGAGTGCGAGTCACCGCCCTCGCCTCGGACGGCTCGCGAGGCAGCGTAGAACTCAACCTCAACTTCAAACTCTCGTCGCTCTCCGACCGCGAACTCGCCCGC
>JAFDDA010000225.1 GCA_019311105.1 Deltaproteobacteria bacterium | reverse complement strand
GACGCCGCTGCTCTGGAACGACGAAGCCCACACGATCATGACCGGGAAGTTCACGCTCGAGTACGGCTACCCGCGCGTGACCGATGGAAAGAACATCGTCTTCGCCGACCGCATCGTCGACGGGGTCTATCAGAACTTCGACGAAGAACTCCAGGCGACGACTCACAGCGTCTGGGCCGCCTACTACTTCGCGGCCTTTGCCGTGTGGCTCGCCGATTTCGCCGACGACCCCTACACCCGGACCGCGATCCTGCGCGCCTGCTTCGCCGGCGTCGGCTTGCTCGGGCTGCTGCTCTTCTGGCAGGCGGTCGCCTTCCGCCTGCGTGGGACGGGCGACGAGCGGGCGTTCGCGCTCGTCTTCCTCACGCTGATGCTGCTCTCGGTCTCGCTCGCCCTCCACCTCCGAGAAGCTCGCTACTACGCCCTCGTCTTCTTCCAAGGAAGCCTGCTCTTCTATCTCTACTCGCGTTGGCGGGCCGAGCTTCCGCGATTTCGCCTGGGCTGGTTCCTCGGGATCACCGCATGCATGGCCCTGACGTTCCTGACGTTCTTCCCGGCCTACTTCATCTTCTTCGCTGCGATCGGGCTCTGCGAGGCACTCGTGCTGGCGGCGGCGTTGCCGACCCGCGGCTTCCAAGCCGCCTTGGTCTCCGGCTTGCGCGGGGCCTCGCCGGTGCTGGCCTCCTTCCTCGTCGTGCTCCCGACCTTCGGGTTCTTCGAACCCTTCGCAAAGAGTTCCGGGGAGGTCGCGTGGGCGACGAATCTCGGGCTCGTCTTCGGCTTCCTGCTTCGGTACGAATTCCTGGCCGCCGCGGCCGCGATGGCGCTCGTCGCCGTCGGGTTGTTGGTCCAGACGAGCGCGCGAGGTGGGTTGCGTGCAGAACTCGACGATCCGAGGCTCTCCACCGCCGGCTTCCTCACCGTCGCCTTCGTCACCTATGCGGCCATCGTGACACGCATCCCGGCGCCGAACCTCCCGTGGACCCGCTACTACATCCTGCTGATCCCGACCCTGGCCGCGATCGGCGCCCTGCTCGCGCTCTGGGTCCGCGCGCGGAGCCCTGGCCGTGCATGGACGCGTGCCGCCCTCGCTCTCGCGGCAGTCTGCACCCTGCCCCACCTCGGCCCGAAGCTCGACACCTGGTACGGGCGTGCCCTCGAGCTGCGCACGCCCTATCGGGGGCCGCTCGACTTTGCGATCCCCCACCTTCTTGATCGCTACCCCGGCGGCACCGAGAGCCTCGTCATCGCGACGAACTACGAAGAGACCGCCTTCATGTACTACCTCGACGCCAAGGTCATCTTCGGGTTCACGGCCAACAACGCGAAAGAAGACCTCCGCCACATCCCCGACGTCGTCGTCTATCGCGAATGGTGGGGGAACAATCGCGAGCTCTACGCCGCGCTGCTCGAACGACATGTCTATGAGACCATCCCCTTCCCCGTGCTCGACTACCCCGTGAACAACATCCCGCAGTTCGGCCCGCCGATTCCGCATCAGTATCAGACCCCGTGGACCGACGACCCCGAGCGTCGTTTCGAGATCCACGTGCGAAAGCGTTGAGGCCGGCCGTGCCGCGAATCGTGACCGGAGCGATCTTGCTCTCCACCGCAGGCCTCCACGCGCTGGCCTGGGCGACGCTGCCGCTGGTGCCGAAGAACGACTCGGTCTGGTACCTCGGGATGAGCCACGCCATGGCCGGCGATCGCATCTTCGACCCCTACGCGGTCGGCGCGCCCGTGGCCTTCGACATCCACTACACCGTTGGGTATCCGCTCTTCCTCGACCTCGTTCGCACGCTCTTTGGCTGGGAGCATCTCGCGACCGGGGTGCTCGCCTTCCATCATGCCGCGGTCATCGTGTCGGTCTGGCTCGTGCTGCGGCTCGGCGTCGAACTCGGGCGGCCGGCGGCCGGCGCCGCGGCAGCGATCGCCTACGCCCTCTACTTCCCCGCCCTCTACTACGCACAGTTGATGATCAGCGAGGCCCTCTTCACGTTCCTGGCACTCGCCGCCGCGTTGGCCTTCGTGCGGGCTTACCGCGCGCCCACGACACGCGGGTTGCTCGTCTGCGGTGGCGTCGTGGGGCTGGCCACGGTGGTGCGGCCGATCGGGGCCGTCGAAGCCGCGGTCTTCGCGGGCCTCCTCGCCCTCGAGGGAGGGCTTGGGCCCTTTGCGCCGCGGGCGCGACGGATCGCGCTGTTGGCCGTCGGGCCAGCACTCTGCCTCGGCCTCTCGCTCGTACACAACCAGGCCACCTACGGCCGAGCCACGTTGAGCGACGCGAGCGGCCGGCATCTGATCGACCGGGTCTGGGCCTTCGACGGGGTGGTCGCCACGGATTCACCCGACACCGCCCGGATCTTCGAACTCTGCCGACGGAGCGGCGAAGCGTTCCAGATCCCCGGGCTCTGGTGGGATTCGTACAAGGCGCTCCGCACGGGCTCCGATCTCACCCCGCGTGAAGCCGACGATCTCCTGCGCGGGGCGGCCTGGGAGTCGATCGCGGCGGATCCGGTCGGCTATCTGACGCACAGCGGTGTCGCACTCTGGCAACTCTTCTCCGAGGAGGACACCTGGCCCCCGCCCCTCGAGCAGACGCTCATGCCCGAGGCCTTCACCCGCTATCTCGACGTCTGGACCCGGATGCCGACCGACCCGAGCGCGGTGTCGCGCTCGCTGCGTTCGGTCGAGGCGCGGCGCGAGTTCCGCAGCCTCATCCCGCTCACTTCGCCCAACGCGAGCCCCCAACAACGGTGGTGGGTCGTCCAGTGGCGGGATCTCTCACCGAGCTACGGCGCCGGGCTGGCCCTCGCCACGCTCATCGCGGCGCTCGCCCTC
>JAFDDA010000049.1 GCA_019311105.1 Deltaproteobacteria bacterium | reverse complement strand
GAGGGACCACAACTCCCGCGACGCCCCACCGGCCAGGCGCTGCATCCCGGTCACGCGAACGGTGCTTTCAGGCGCACCACTCTGGCGGGCGATGAAGGCAGCAAGCCGGCTCGACAGATCTTCTTCAGGAGGGGAGGACACGACGCAGGGATCCTAGGCGAGATTCGGGCGTCGCATCAGGAGTTCGAGGCATCCGAAATCGCCGTCGCGACGGGTTCTTCCCTAGGGCCCCGAGAAGCGCAGGTCGACGGTCGCCATGATGCCGAGGAAGACGAGGGTCTCCTCGTCGAGGTCGCCGTTGGCGCCATCTCCCGGTGTCAGCAGCCCCGGCCGCTCGACGTCCCACCACACCCCGGCGTAGCCACCCGCGCCGATGGACAGATAGTCCGTGACGTCATAGGCCACCTTGAGCCGAAGCTCGGTCACCGGAACCTCCGCCTTGCGAGACTTGCGATCGAGCGGACGGTCCGAGTAGGTGTCGCTGATGTGGGGCGGCTGAAAGCCGGTCGACGTGGAGAACTGGCTCTGGGTCCGCACGCGGTAGTCCACGTCGCCGAAGAGGACCGCCTGGGACACCAGGGCATCGACGCGGAAGTCACCGAACTGCCCATCCCCCGAGAAGGCGACGTAGGGCCCCGCCAGGGCGGTGCTTCGCACCTCGGAACTCGTCCGGACCGACCCGTGGCAGGCTCCATCGCAACTCGCCCGGCCGCCCATGCGTGCGTCGTGGAAGGTGTCGGTATCGCTATCGAGGCTCCCGATCTTGGCAGCTCCCGATCTTGGCACCGACGAATGCGTCGAGATGCGCCTTCGCCGAGTCGAAGAGCTGCCGGATCGCATAGACGTCGACCGACCAGACGTCGAGGCTCGTCTCGGCCTCGAAGATCTGACGGTCACGAACGTCGAGTGGGGAAGATTCGTTCCCGGGGACTGTGTTCATGAACGTCCGGATGCCGGAGAACCCACCGTCGAACCCGCTCAGCGCGTAGGCGCTCTCGAGAATCACCGCACCACGGTCGTCTGGCCCCGGAGGCGTGATCGTGTTGGGCCCGACGAAATCGAACACGTCGGACGCGTTGATCCGTTTGCGTTCCTGCTTCTCGGTGTCGAACTGGAAC
Source organism: Deltaproteobacteria bacterium (assembly GCA_019311105.1). Taxonomy (GTDB): domain Bacteria; phylum Myxococcota_A; class UBA9160; order UBA9160; family JAFDDA01; genus JAFDDA01. The sequence goes on along the minus strand of JAFDDA010000049.1, from coordinate 28,669 downwards.
CCGGTCATCCCAAAGCCCCACGCGCCCTGGCGGACCTCGAGGTCGCCGCGGAACGCGAAGTCCCACTCATCGAGGGCCATCACCACGCGATCCGAGTCGGCAGGGTTCGAGGAACCCCCAGCGAAGGTGAACGTCTGGATCTTCGCGAGCTCCTGCTCGTCGCCCCGGACCGTCATCGCCATGGGCTCGAACTGGAAGCTCCACCGGAGCGCGTCCGGGTCCACCGGGCTCCCCGCCTGGGCGACGACACCCGGCGCCAGGATCAAGCAGAGGGCCAGGCCTGCGTGCAGGCCGAACCAGGAGACACTCTTCGCGCGGGACATTCGCTTCATGTTCCCTCCGATCCCTCCACCTTATTGGATGAGAACGCCGACGGACAGCAGATTTTTTTGCCGTTGGCGTATCCGGTGGGCCCAGAGTCCGCTCCTGGATCGGCGAGACCCGCTAGCGATCCAGCAGGCTCGGATCGCGGCAGAGATCCTTGGTGAGGTTCTTGTGGTGGGCCTCGAGGGTGCCGCCGCCGATCTCGATGAGCTTGGCATCACGCCAGAGCCGCGACACGACGTATTCGCCCATGTAGCCGTAGCCGCCGAGCACCTGCATGGCCGCGTCGGCGGCGCGCTTGGCGACCTGGGAGACGAAGAGCTTCGTGCCGTCGGCGTCCACGCGCTGGCCCGTGGCGTCGAGGTTCATGCGGCGTGCGGCGTCGTAGACGTAGGTGCGCGCCGCCCGCCACTCCGCGAAGGATTCGGCGATGTAGCGCTGGATCTGCCCGTGCTCGCGCAGGGGCTTCCCGAAGGTCTTCCGCTCGTTCGCGTAGTCGACCATCACGCGGAGGCAGCGCTCGGCGATCCCGAGCGACATCCCCGCCAGTGCCAGCCGTTCGATCTCGAGGTTTCGCATCATGTGCACCGTGCCCTCGCCGATCTCGCCCATGACGTTCTTGCGCGGAACGCGCACGTCTTCGAGCACGAGCTCTCCGGTGTAGGAGGCGCGCATGCCGAGCTTGTCCGTCCACTTCTGGCCGAGGCGCAGGCCGGGCATGCCCTTCTCCACGAGGAAGGAGCTGATCACCCGCGGCTCCGTGCAGGCGTAGACGATGAAGCAATCGCCGAGCGTGTTCTCGTCGATGCCGGCGTTCGTGATGAAGGTCTTCGTGCCCGAGAGCTTGAAGCCGTCGCCATCGGGGACGGCGCGGGACTTGAGAGCGAGGACGTCGGTGCCGACCTCGGGCTCGGTCATGCAGAGCCCGCCGATCCACTCGCCCGAAGCCGAGCGCGGCAGGATGTGGCGCTTCTGGGCCTCGTCGCCGTTCACGCTGACGTTGTTGGCGAAGAGCAGCGAGTGGGCGAGCACCGAGAGCCCGAAGCCCGGGTCCGAGGTGCAGAGCCCCTCCATGATCTGGACGGCCGCGACGGCACCGAGCCCTGCCCCGCCGTACTCCTCGGGGAGCGTCGCGCCGAGCAGGCCCAGTTCGCCGGCCTTCCGGTAGAGCCCGTGGTTGAATGCCTCACGCCGGTCGTGCTCGGCCGCCTGGGGCTCCACCTCGTTCGCCACGAACTCGCGGACCGTCTCGGCGAGCATCCGGTGCTCGGGCGTGGGCGCGAAAAGGTCGAAATCGCGCCAATCCTTCTCTTCCATGGCCCCTCCCGGTGAGGCGGATCCTAGCTCTGTACTCCCGGTTCGCTCGCCGGGCGACGATACTGCGGCGCGTTGGCGACGAAGCTGGCACCCTGCGCATGCGTCCCAAAACAACTTCACCGGAGGTCATCATGATCCGCTGGTCCCGCGTCCTGCTTCTGGCCCTCATTCCCCTCTTCTCCACCGCCTGCGTCATTGTCGAGGATGGCCAGGTCGGCATCTCGAAGAGCTTCGGCAAGATCGGCGACGAGCCCGTGCCCCAGGGCATCGCGTTCGTCATCCCCGTGGTCCGCCAGATCGAGACCTGGAACATCAAGCTCCAGGAGTACAAGGAGCAGGCCACGGTGCCTTCCTCCGAAGGCCTGATCGTCGGTCTCGACACCTCGCTGCTCTTCAAGGTCGAGTCGGGCTCGGTCCCGACCATCCGCAAGACCATCGGCACCGAGCGCGTCTACTACCAGACCCTGATCCTGCCCTACTTCCGAAATGCCCTGCGCGACGTGGTGGCAGGCTACCCGGTCAAGAACATCTACAGCGAGCAAGGGCGCAAGGAGATCGCGGACAAGATCAAGCAGCGGCTCGTCGAGAGCCTCGGACCGCGCGGCGTCACCGTCGTCGATGTCCTGTTGCGCGACGTGCAGCTGCCCCAGCGCTTCCGCGAGAGCATCGAGCAGAAGCTCACCGCCGAGCAGCGCGTGCAGCAGAAGGGCTTCGAGCTGGCGCAGGCAGAAAAGGACGCGCTGATCGAAGTCGCCCGGGCGCGCGGCGCCGCCGAGGCTCAGGCGATCGTGCGGTCGACGCTGTCGGGCCCCTATCTGCAGTATCTGTGGATCAAGACCCTGAGCGAGAACCCGAACGTGATCTACGTCGCCACCGAGGCCAACCTGCCGCTCTTCAAGAACGCCAAGTAGGGCTCGGCGGCGCGGGGCGGAGGGCGGGGGTTCCTTCCGCGAATGGCTCGCCTTCCGTGGCGGGTCGCTTCGCAGCCGCTTCTAACGCCTTCCGCTTCGAGCCGCGCGAACTTGTGGCTGCGCTTTATTTCGCTCCAGGAACCCCCGCCCTCCACCCCGCTCCAACGTGGGAGGCCTGGAGGAAATTTAGAAAAAACCTCCACGCCACTGGCGGGTCGGGCGTCGGAGAGTTCCCGCAGCGAAATAAAGCGGAGCGGCGCCGCAACTCGAGGTGGGGGAATACCCTCCATGCCGACTGCAACTCGAGGTGGGGGAATACCCTCCATGCCGACTTCGCCGATATCGCTAGTGACGGCGAGCCTAGTGCGGCGCATTCGCGAGCCATTCGCGGAGGGAACTCTCCGACGCCCGACCCGCCTTCTCGCGACTAACGCGCGAGTTCGTGAGTCACGTAGGAAGCGATCGCGCGCCGGTACTCGGGCCGGGTCGCGTGGAAGACCAGGCCGAGCTGGGGCATCACCTGATAGGACGCCGAGGCCTGGGTCTCGATCTTGCCGCCGTCGGGCAGCTCGAAGCTGACATCGACCATCGCGCCCAGGGGCGGCACCACGGAAGTCTTCAGCAGGCAGCCGTTCTCGGAGAGTGAGATCACGCGGGCATCCCACTCCATGGTGTCGCGGCGACAGCGGGCGCGGAGGCGCGTCTCGACGCGCGGCACGGCGCGCGGGGTCTCTTCGAGGGCTTGCTGGAGGACGCGGTAGAGCTCGTGGAGGCCGGCCGGCGATCGGACCGCGGCCACGACGATCTTGCCGTCGACCTCGGGCGCGCCGCGCCATCCAACCAATACGATGGTCGGGATCGACGAGGCCGCGGTGGTCTCGTAGATCTCCGACAAGCGCTGCTCTTCGACGATCTGGACGTCGGGCGGGCGGGCGGCCAGCTCGGCATATCGCTCGACGGGGATCAGCTGGTAGCCGATCTTGGGCAGGATCGTGAGCGCCAGCGGCGAGAACGCGCGGGCGCCGGCATACAATGCCACCAGGCGGGGGGGTCGCTCCATAGTGAGGGGTTTATCGGTCAGGCGCGCTTCGCTATTGAGACGGGGTTCCCCCCAGAAGTTTCACGGCAGCCAGGCTGCGATCGGGGCTGGAGCCAGTTGAGCTTGCAGGGTAAAGACGGCCTCGAGGGCCAGCTCCGCGACCCGGAACTCGCCAAATGGTTGGTCCGCCAGCGGCGTGAAATCGACCAGAGCCTCGCTCGCGCCGGCCGCGTGCCGATCCCGGCCGCCAGTTCGCCCGAATTCGAGGCCCTCCGCCGCTTCCGCTCCTTTGCTGCGTCTTGCCTGCTGCGCGGCGAGCGCCCGGCCCCTTCCCTCGACGGCTTGAAGCTCGACGACGAGACCCTCCGTGCCCTGCTCGTGGCCTGGTGCGATGCGGCGGGCAGTGTGGCCGGGCCCAGCCGCTCTGACCTCACCCGGGAGGCCCTGACCCCGCTAGCGACCCACTTCTGCGCGGCCCTGCGCGGGACTCAGCGACGCCTTCCTCGCCATCGACCCCGACACGGGCCGGATCGTCGATGCGAACCCCGCCGCGGGCGCCCTGCTCGGCCTCCAGCGCGACGCCCTGCTCGAGAACAACCTGGCCGCATTCCTCGCCGGGCCTGATGCCGAGGAGTGGGCCGCCCAGATCGACGCCGTCGCCGAGGGCGGCGAGTCGGTGCGGTTCCGAGCCTCGCTGAAGGACGAGGGGGGGTTGCAGATCCCCCTCGATGTCCAGGTCACCCGCCACGCGACACGCCAGCGCACCCTCGCGCTCGTGGTGGCGCGACCGCTCGGTGCACCGCCCTCGGCCTGAGCGCGGCGCCCCGCCACCCTCGCCTGCTACTGTGCTCCGCCGTGCGAGTGCTCGTCACCGGAGGCGCAGGGTTCATCGGAAGCCACGTGGCGGAGGCCGCGTTGGCGGCGGGCCACGAGGTCTCGGTGCTCGACGACCTCTCGGTGGGCAAGCGCGCGAACGTCCCGGAGGGCGCGCGGCTCTTCGAAGTCGACATCCGGGATGGCGACGCCGTGCGCGGAGCCTTCGCCGAAGCCCGCCCCGAGTTCGTGAGCCACCAGGCCGCCCAGGCGAGCGTTGCCATCAGCGTGCGCGAGCCCGCCTTCGACGCCGCGGTGAACGTCGTCGGCAGCCTGAACGTCATGCAGGCCTGCGTCGAACACGACACGGCGCGGCTCGTCTTCGCCTCCACCGGCGGTGCGATCTACGGCGAAGTCGCCGAGGGGACCCTCGCCAGCGAGTCGCACCCGACCCACCCGCTCTCGCCCTACGCGTGCTCGAAGCTCTCCGTCGAGCACTATCTCGCGGCGTTCTCGGCCGAGCATGGCCTCGCGAGCACCGTCCTCCGCTACGCGAACGTCTACGGCCCGCGCCAAGACCCGCACGGCGAGGCGGGCGTCATCGCGATCTTCGCGCGGCGGTTGATCGAAGGGGAGCCGATCCAGGTGAACGCCCGCCGGACAGAGGGCGACGACGGCTGCGTGCGCGACTACGTCCACGTGGACGACGTCGTGGCGGCGAACCTGGCCGCATTCGAAGGCCGCATCGACGCGCCCGTCCTGAACGTCTGCACCGGCGTTGCCACGAATACGCGCAGCCTGGCCACGCGGCTCCGCGAGCACCTCGGGAGCCCGTCCGATCTGCGCGACGGCCCCCGCCGCCCAGGCGATGTCGAGCGCTCCGTCCTCGACCCCGGTGCCCTGTCCCGGGTGATCCCGGACCGCGTGCCGCTCGTCGACGGCCTGGCGAGCACCGCGAACTGGTTCCGCGACACAGGCGTCTGAGCCAGCCCTACAGGTGCACGTCGCGCGTCTCTTCGTCGGGCACCGTGTACCACCACGCCCAGACGATGAAGACGGCCTGGAACGGGATGCGGACCCAGTTCGCGGCGCCTGCGCCGGTGCCCGGCCCCCCGGTTCCCACGTTCTCGAGGGCCACGTGGAGGTTCGCCGGGAAGACGGCGATCAGCAGCGCGATGATCCCCCAGGCCGCCAGGATGCGGGTGCGCGGCTCGAGGATGAAGACGCCAAGAATGATCTCGAAGAGGCCCGAGATCACGTTCAACCATTCGGGGGCCGGGAGGCCCGGCGGCATGATCGCGAGGTAGAACTCGGGGTTCATCAGGTGGTTGAAGCCTGCGAAGCAATACGCGGCGGCCATCAGCCAAAGAAGATATTTCTTCGCGCTGCTCATCGGTCGTCTCCCTTCGTCGCGAGTTGCTCGCGCAAGAAACGGACGAGTCGCGGCCAGGCGTCGGCGGCGGACTCGGCGTGGTAGGCGTGGGGTTGTGCGTCGTTCATGAAGGCGTGGCCGGCGCCGGCGTAGACGCGGACTTCGGTGGGCTGCTTCGTGGCGGCGAGGCGCCCGCGAAACGCTTCCACGTCGTCGACGGGGATCAGCGGATCGGCCTCGCCGTAGAAGCCAAGGAGTGGCGTCGAGAGATCGGCCGCGGCATCGAGCGGCGAGCGCGGCTTCTTCGCGGCGTCGAGGCCCGGCGGGTAGGCGAGCATCCCGTAGAACGGCGCGCACGCCGCGAGGCCCGTGCAGGTGCAGGCGGCGAGGATCGAATATTGCCCGCCCATGCAGAACCCGGTGATGCCGACCGGGCGGCCCGACACGGCGGAGTGTCGAGAGAGGAAGTCGATGGCCGCCTGGAGGTCGCCGAGCACCTGCGGGTCCGGGAGCTCGGCGATCCATTTCATGGCGACACCCGGGCTCGTGATCTCGGGCGGGCCGCCGCGGCGGTAGAGATCCACCGCGAGGACGGCGAAGCCCTCCCCCGCCAGACGCGCAGCCAACTGGCGGAAGTGGTCGTAGAGGCCCCGCACATCGGGGATGAGCACCACGCCGGGATGCGGGCCGCCAACGCTTGGGTGGGCGAGAAAACCGTGCTCGACGGCCTGGGTCTCCACAGCGAGCCAGTATACTCGCGCGCCCATCCAAAAAGGACGCGATGCCGATGTACGAACGAGAACTCGAAGTGGCCCTGGCCGCCGCCCGCGAAGCCGGCGCAGCCGTGCGGCATTTCTACGACACCGGCACCGAGGCCTGGGAGAAGAGCGAGGACAACCCGCTCACCCACGCCGACCTCGAGAGCGACCGGATCATCGCGCTGCACATCCGCGCGGCCTTCCCGGACGACGCGATCCTCTCCGAAGAGACGGTGGACGACCTCTCGCGCGTCGAGAAGTCGCGCGTCTGGATCGTCGACCCCATGGACGGCACGAAGGAGTTCACGAAGAAGATCCCGGAGTTCTGCGTCTCGATCGGTCTCGTCGTGGACGGCGAGCCCGTGGTGGGCGTGGCGCTCAACCCCGCCGCCGAGGTGGCCGTCTGGGCCAGCAAGGGCAACGGCACCTTCAAGGACGGCGAGCGCGTGCACGTTACCGACTGCGCGAAGCTCGAAGACGCCGTCGTCATCGCGAGCCGCACCGAGATCTCACGCGACAAGTTCGCGGCCCACGAGGGCTGGTTCAAGGAACTCCAGCCGCTGGGTTCCATCGCCTGGAAGCTCGCCTGCGTCGCCGCGGGTGAAGGGGATCTGAACGTCTCCATGGCCCCGAAGAACGAGTGGGATGTCTGCGCGGGCGATTGCCTCGTGCGCGAAGCCGGTGGCGTCTACGTCGACTTCGACGGCGCCCCGCGCATCTACAACCAGAAGAATCCCCTGATCGAGACCTTCATGGCCGCCGGCCCGAAGGCACTCGTCGACGAGTTCAGCCGCCGCGAGGCCGAGCGGACGAGCGCCTAGCTCTCCGAGATGGCCTCGGCCATGGCGGAGGCCATGCCCTTGGCGTCGCCGAAGAGCATCATGGTGTTCTCGTTGTAGAACAGCGGGTTGTCGATCCCGGCGAAGCCCGTGTTGAGGCTGCGCTTGACCACCATGACGTGCTGGGCGTAGTCGACGTCGAGGACGGGCATGCCGTAGATCGGGCTCGACTCGTCCTCGCGTGCGGCAGGGTTCACGACGTCGTTGGCGCCGATCACGAGCGCGACGTCGGTCTCACCGAAGTCGCTGTTGATTTGCTCCATCTCGATGAGCTTTTCGTAGGGGACGTTGGCCTCGGCGAGCAACACGTTCATATGGCCCGGCATGCGGCCCGCCACCGGGTGAATCGCGAAGCGCACCTTGATGCCCTTGGCCTCGAGCACGTCCACGAGCTCGCGGACGGCGTGCTGGGCCTGGGCCACCGCCATGCCGTAGCCGGGCACGATGATGGCGGACTGCGCCGAGTTGAAGACGATGGCCGCATCGTCGGCCGTGTAGCCCTTCACCGCCGGGCGGTCGACGCCGCCCGTGGCGCCGGCCGTCGAGGCGGCCCCCGCCGCACCGAACGCTCCGAACAGGACGTTCGTGATCGAGCGGTTCATGGCGTCGCACATGATCTTGGTGAGGATGAGGCCGGCGGAGCCGACCAGGGAGCCCGCGATCACCAGGCCGCCGTTGCCGAGCACGAAGCCCGTCGCGCAGGCCGCGAGGCCCGAGTAGGAGTTCAACAGCGAGATCACGACCGGCATGTCGGCGCCGCCGATCGGGATCACGGACAGCACGCCGAGCAGGCCTGCGGTGCCGAGCAGCACGGCGAAGGCCGTCATGTTCGTCGGGTCCTGGACGATCATCACGCCGCTGCCGATGGCCGTGACGAAGATCGCGCCGTTCACGACCTGCTGGAGCGGGTAGGTGATCGGTGCGCCGGACATCACCTCTTGAAGCTTTGCGAAGGCGATCAGGCTGCCCGTAAAGGTGATGCCGCCGATCAGGATGCCGAGGAAGATCGCCACCGGGACGACCACCGAGCCGTCACCGACCGTCGCGCCACCGCGCAGCAGCTCGGCCGAGGCCACCAGCAGCGATGCGATGCCGCCGAAGCCGTTCAGCAGGGCCACCATCTGGGGCATGGCCGTCATCTGGATGCGCGTCGCCATGACGAGGCCGATGGCCGAGCCGACCACGATGCCGGCGATGATCACCGTGTAGCTGACGACGCCCCGGTTGAGCAGCGTCGCAACGACCGCGACGAGCATGCCCACCGCGGCGATGGCGTTGCCCGAGACGGCGGTCTTGGCCGCCGACATCCGCATGATCCCGAAGATGAACAGGACCGCCGAGACGAGGTAGGCGAACTGGACGAGGAAGGCCGAGTCCACGGCTAGTCCTTCTTCTTGGGAGCGAACATGGCGAGCATCCGGTTCGTCACCAGGAAGCCGCCCACGCAGTTGATCGTGGCGAAGACGATGGCTGCGAAGCCGAGCCAGGTGGCGGTGGTCGCATCGGCGTGGCCGGCGGCCAGGATGGCTCCCACGATCGTGATTCCGGAGATCGCATTCGAGCCGGACATCAAGGGCGTGTGCAGCAGCGGCGGCACCTTCGCGATCACGAAGAAGCCGACGAACATGCTGAGCACGAAGATCGTCAGTGCGGCAGCGGGGTCCGCGAGCATCAGGAATTCCCTCCATCGACCAGGCCGGCCACGCGCTCGTTGGCGATGCGACCCTCGTGGGTCAGCAGCGGGCCGCTGGTGAGTTCGTCGTCGAGATCGAGCTCGATCTTGCCCTCGCTCACCAGGTGAGTGAGGAACGTGACGAGGTTCCGCGAGTACATCTGGCTCGCGTTGAACGGGACGGCACTGGCGAGGTTCGTGGGGCCGAAGACCTTGACGCCGCGGACGACCACGAGTTCGTCGGCCTGGCTGACGGCGACGTTGCCCCCGTTCGCGGCCGCGAGGTCCACCACCACCGAGCCGTGCTTCATGCCCTTGATGGCGCTCTCCTCGAGCAGCCGCGGCGCGGGGATGCCGGGCACGAGAGCCGTGGTGATCACCACGTCGCACTTCTTCGCCACCTCGCCGAGCAGCTCGCGCTGCTTGACGTAGAACTCCTCGGTCTGGGCCTTGGCGTAGCCGCCCGAATCCTCGGAGTCGCCGGTGTCGAGGTCGAGCTCGACGAAGCGGCCGCCGACGGATTCGATCTGTTCCTTCACGGCAGAGCGCGTGTCGTAGGCCTCGACCACCGCGCCGAGGCGCTTGGCGGTCGCGACGGCCTGCAGGCCCGCAACGCCGGCGCCAACCACGAGGACGCGAGCGGGCGGGATGGTGCCGGCCGCGGTCACGAGCATCGGGAAGAACTTGCCGAGCGACTCGGCGGCGAGCAGCACAGCCTGGTAGCCCATGACCGTCGCCTGCGAAGAGAGCGCGTCCATGCTCTGGGCGCGGGTGATGCGCGGGATCAGCTCCATCGAGAACGACGTTACGCCTTGTTTGGCGAGACGTGACGCCACATCGGGCTCATCGAGCGGACGAAGGAAGCCGACGAACGTGGCCCCCTGCTTCAGCTGATCGATCTCGTGGCCCGTCTCGGTGTCGGTGGGCGGCGAAACCTTCAACACGAGGTCGGCGCTGCCGAGCAGCGACGCGCCGTTCGCTTCGATGCGCGCGCCGGCCGCTTCGTATTCGGAGTCGTAGAAGCCCGCCTCGAACCCTGCGCCGGCCTCTACGGCCACCTCGCAATCGAGCTTCGCAAGCGCCTTCACGCCATCCGGCGTCAGCGCAACCCTGCGTTCACGCGGAGTCTTTTCTTTGGGGACCGCGATGAGCAAGAACCTTTCCCTCCGGCGGGTGCCGGCGCACTATATGGCAAACCCAAGCCGCCCCCAAACACTTTCCCCTCGGAGCCGACATGTCTGGAACGACCCGCAGCGGAGCCTGGCTGGTCGAGCGAATGGGGCCTTCCTGGCCCGAGCGTCTCGCCCTCCGACTCGCCGACGGGAGCGAGAACGACCTGTTCTGCTGGTGGGTTGCCTGCCTGCTGCGGGCGGGCGAGCGGCGCGAGGAGCGGGTGGACGCGGCGCTCGCACGGCTTCGGGACGTAGGCTGGCTGGCCGCGCCGAAGCTCGCGGCGGGCGGCACACCCCTGATGGAGGCACTGGCAGCAGCCGGAGTCCGGACACCCGACGTCCTGGCAGCCCGGCTCGCACGGGCGTCCGCCACACTCGTCGAGCGACACGACGGCTCGCTCAACCGCCTCGCCGACGGAAACCCTGCCCTCGAAGAACTCGGCGGCCGGCTCGTGGCCCTAGGGCCGGGCCTCGGGCCGGGGACGGCGATGCGCTTCCTGCGCCCACTACGCGACCTCTGGCCGGCGGCGGACGAAGTGCCCCTCGACCCGGCGGCCCTCGCCGCCGCATCGCACCTCGGATGGCTCGACGAATATGACGATCTCGACACCGCCCCGGCCATGTTGCGCCGGCGTCTCTCGGATGAGGACGACGCCCCTCCTCTTCCCCAGGTCGAGGACGCTCTCGAACGGCTCGGGCGCGCCGCGTGCCGCCGAGGCAACACACGCCGGTGTCCTCTCGCCGGCGACTGTCCCGCACGGGATTGATTGCTATCGTGCTGCCCGCCCAGGAGACCCCATGAGCGACGAGCCCCGAATCATCCGCAAGAAGACCGGCAACTTCCTCGAGGACTTCGTCCCGGGGCAGATCTTCCGCCACAAGGGCGGCAAGACCGTGACCGAGGGTCTCTTCACGACCTTCACCGAGTTCGCCATGACGACGAACCCGTTTGCCAAGAATGCGCGCTATGCGCGGGCGCACGGCTTCGAGGGGCTCCTCTGTCCGCCCGGCCTGGTGATGCTCGTGGCCTTCAGCCAGACCGTGGAAGACGTCTCCGAGAACGCGCGGGCGAACCTCGAATACATCGACATGCGCTATGGGGCACCGGTCTACGTGGGCGACACCCTCGAGGTGGAGACCAAGGTGATTGGCGTTCGGCCGAGCTCGAGCCGGCCGAACCTCGGGATCGTCCACGTGCAGTCGACGGCCCGCAAGAACATCGGCTCCAAGGACGAGGCCGTCGTGCTGACCTGGCAGCGCAAGGTCCAGGTCTACAAGGGCGACGCCGACGCCGAGCTCCACGCGGGCGAGGTCGAGCCCGATGCCGTCGAGTGCGACCTGTGGTTGCCGGAGTACGACCCGTCGGCGGACTACAAGGCGCTGTCGCACCTCTCGTCCGGCGACAGCTACTTCGAGGATTTCGAGCCCGGCACGCGCATCGAGCACTCGCGCGGCCGCACGATGACTTCCGAGCACATCTACCTGACCGCGATCCTCGACAACACGAGCCAGGTGCACTGCAACCAGTACATGATCGATCTCGACCCGAAGCAATACGTGGGTGGGCAGCTGATCATCTTCGGTGGCATCCCGTTCGTGCTGTGCCTCGGGTTGTCGTGCCCCGACGTGGGCGACAATGCACTCGGCGACCTCGTCTACACGACGGGCCGCCACACGGCCCCGCTGTTCGCCGGCGACACGGTCTTCGCCGCGACCGAGATCCTGGCAACCCGCGACCACCCGACGCGCGAAGACCTCGGCATCATCGAAACGCGCCTGCTCGGCCACAAGTTCGTGCCCGAGGTCGACGAGCCGCCCGACGACGAAGCCGCCTCCGGCTGGAAGAAAGTCGACATCTTCAGCCTCGACCGCCAAGTCGTAGTAAAACGCCGCTCCCACTACGCCTAACCCCTGTCGAAGGGGACGGTTCCCTTTGATGACGAAACAGACGGGTGGCCCGCCCGGCTCGAGAGTTCCCCGGTCCCGGGGAGATCACTGTGCCGCGCAGCAGCCGGATCGACGCACCGGGCGCCGTCCATCACGTCATGGTCCGCGGGGTCGACCGGACGTGGATCTTTCGCGACGACACCGATCGAGCCCGCTTCGTCGACACGCTGCGGCGGGTTGTGCTCGAAGAGCAGGCGCTCGTCTATGCCTGGGCACTCATGCCCAATCACGTCCATCTCGTGCTTCGCTCCGGCCCGCCGGGCATTTCACGGCTAATGGCACGGGCCGGCACGGCCCATGCCCAAGCGATCAACCGGCGGCACGGCCGCGTGGGGCATCTGTTCCAGGATCGCTTCAAGTCGATCCCGGTGGAGTCGGGCGTCCACCTCCGCTGGCTGACCCGATACGTTCACCGCAACCCGCTCGAGGCGGGGCTCGTCGAGACCATCGAGGCGCTCGATACCTACCCGTGGACGGGGCATCGGGAGTTGTTGGGTGGCTCATCTGCCCCCCTCGCGGCAGTCCCCGAAGTCCTCGCGTGGTTCGCACCGAGCCGGACGGACGCCGTCCGCTCGTTGCGACGGTGGATGTCTGACGTCGAGGAGCCGGAGCCGCCTCGCGTCGAGGCTTTGGCCGATCCCATCCTCCTCCGGGCGGCGGTCCAGACAGCGATCGATCGGGTCGCTGGCGCCCAGGGCGTCGATCCGAGGGAGGTCTGGAACGGAGCGCGGACCCGCCCCGCGAGTCGCGCGCGCGCCTTGGCGGTCCAGGAACTCCACGAAACGCTCGGGCTTTCGATTTCGAAGATTGAGCGCGTCCTGGGGCTATCGAGGGGGGCTGGGGCTCGCGCGCTGCGCCGCGCCCGGGCCGTTCGTCATCAAACAGAACCGTCCCCTTCGTCAGGGGGCTACGCCTAGGGCGCGGGTCTCTCGAACCAGGCGACGTCCCAGTACTGGTCGAACTTGCGGCCTACGGCGGTGAAGACGCCGAGCTGCTCGTAGCCCATCCGCGTGTGAAGATGGACCGACGGCTCGTTCGGCAGGGTGACGCCAGCGACCAGCCGGTGCAGATCCTCGCCGCGCAACGCCTCGAAGAGTCGCTCGTAGAGCCGCGTGCCGAGGCCCTGCCCTTCCTCGCCTTGCGCGGTGTAGATGGCCGTCTCTGCCGTCGTCTCGTAGGCGGCCTTGGCCCGGAAGGGCCCGCTGGCCGACCAACCGAGCACTTTTCCATCGCGCTCGGCGACGAAGAGCCGATGGCGCCCCGTCGGCGCAAACTGATCGAACCACACCATGCGGGTCTCGAGCGTGTAGGGCTCGACCGCGAACGTGACGGGCGTGTGGACGACGTAGTGGTTGATGATCTCGACGATGCCGGGGACGTCCGATGCCCGCCCAGGCCGGATCGTCTCCACTAGAGCTGCTCTTCGGCCCAGTCCCCGACCACGGGAAGCTTGAAACGCTCGCCCTGGAAGGCCTTCACCATGAGCACGATCCAGAGGATCACGCCGACCGGGCTGAGCAGCATCTGCACGAGCCCCCCGATGACCGGCACGAGGCCCGCCGCGATCGAGACCACGAAGAGCCCACCGAAGGTCGCCGTGCTCTGGTAGGCGTGGAACCGGACGTCCGGATCCTTCTTCTCGAGCACGAGAAAGATGATCCCTGTGACCCAACCGAGCAGATAACAAAGAAGGCCGCCGACCTTGGAGTCGAGGCCCATGGACGATTCGCTCATTGTCCCCCCCCTGATCCGTCGGCACCGACGTCGACGGTTTCTGCATCGACATAGAACGGGAAGTGCGACCTCCCCGCCCAATCCACCGGCGCGGGCATCCCCAGCAGACCGAGGATGGTCGCCGCGGTGTCCGTCGTCCTGACCTCGGGGATGCGTCCGCCGCGCGGCACGCCGCTGCCCCAGGCAATCCACGGGATGCGCACATGACGCTCGTCGGCGCTGCCGTGCCGGCGGCCCTCGCCGCCGTGGTCGGCGGTGACGATCACGCTCAGCTCCGTGCCGCGCTCCTCGCGTGCGTCTTCGAGGAAGTCACCAAACGCCTCGTCGATCCGCCGGATCTGGTCGCGCTGGGCGTTGCTACCCCAACCGCGGATGTGGCCCGTCACGTCGACCTCCGCGAGATGGATCATCACGAAGTGGGGCTGCCGCTCTTCGATGTAGTCGAGGGCCAGGTCGAGGACGTCCTCGGCCTCGTCGCCATACTGGTAGAACTCGACGCCCACCTCTTCCACGGCAAAGTGCGCGAACTTGCGCTTGCCCGAAACGAGCCCGCAGCGCAGCCGCGCATGCCGGCAGGCCGTGAACACCGTCGGCACGTTGATGTGGCGGTTCGGCCGCCACGCGTTCCAATCCACGTGATGGATCTCCGGGCCGACGCCCGAAATCATGCTCGTATGGGAGGGCAGCGTGAAGCTCGGAACGATCGTCTCGGCCCGGATCGCCGCCGTGCCGTTGCGTGCCAGCGCGTCGAGGTTGGGCGTCTCCGTGTCGGCCATCACCCAGGGGGCGAGGCCATCCACGGAGACGAGCACCACGGTGCGGAGCGGCGGTTCGGGGTCGGGGTCGCGCCAGGTCCGATCGATCTCGCGCGGGGCCATCCCCGCAAACAGCGGAACGCTCGCGCAGCCCGTGGCCGCGAGGGCCAGCGCGGCCACGGCGAAGGCCCGCAGGGCCCGGGCCGGCCCCCGGGAAGCTGTGGTAAACAAGTGCGGCCCGGCCGCCCCCCCCTCCGGAGAGGGCTGCGCGCCACCCAGAGACGACGAAACCGAAGACGAGGGAACAGGAATCATGCCGACCACCACCCGAGCTTTTTCGATCTCCGCCCCCGACATCGAAGCCGAGAAGGAGCGCTGCGGCGGCGACCTCGATGCCTTCGAGTTCTCCCGCGTCCTGAAGCTCGACGATCTCGAACTCCCCGACCCCGGCCCCGGCGACGTCCGCATGCGGATCCTGGCCGCCTCGGCCGAACACAACGTCGATCATGCCATTTTGGCTGACACAGTGAACATCGTCGAGTCTCGCGGAGGCAAGATCTATCCCGGCAACTCGGCCCTGGGCGAGGTCCTCGAGGTCGGCTCCGACGTCACCCGCTTCAAGCCCGGCGACATCGTCATCACCCACTGCAACGGCGACCCCGACGAATTCGGCTTCCCAAAGCGGATCTGGGCCTACGACACCGACGATTCGATCGGCTGGTACGCCGAGCATGCGGTGGTGGGCGAGTGGCAGCTGATCCCGGCGCCCCTCGACTGCGGCCTCTCGCTCTGGGAGATCGCGGCCCTCCCCCTCCGCGCACCCACGGCCTACCACCTGTGGCGGCGCGCGATCGGCATCTACCGCCTGAAGGTCAGCGAGGCGCAGCAGCCCAAGCTCAACGTGCTCGGCTTCGGCGGCGGCGTCTCCGAGCTCTTCCTGATGCTGGCCAAGGCCGAGGGTCACGACGCCTACTTCTGCTCCGGCAGCCCGGCGCGCCGCAAGAAGCTCGAGGAGCAAGGCATCGTCGGCATCGACCAGAAGGCCTACAACCGCTTCGCCGAGAAGGGCGACGTGAAGGCGTTCTCGAACGAGGTGAAGACCCTGACCGGCGGCGTCGGCATGCACGCGGTGTGCGACATGCTGCGCGGCCCCGTCTTCCCGGCGGGCTTCCAGGCCCTCGCTCGCCAGGGAGTGAACGTCTCAGCGGGTTGGCAGCTCTCGCAGGTGCTGCAATACAACTCGACGATCGCGTCGGTGAAGCAGCTGACCCTCGACCACACGCACTACGAAACGATCCCGCACTGCGCCGAGGCGACGAAGCTCTACGGCTCCGTCTTCAAGCCGACGGTCCACGACGAGATCTACCCCTTCGCCGACCTCGCGCGCTGCATGGGCGAGATGTACGAGAACACCCAGACCGGCGTCCCGATCGTGCGCATCGCCGAGGATCTGCCGGATTCGGTGAAGGGCATCGCGGGCTGACCGGGCGCGAAGCGAAGCCCGGGCCCGGTTTGCCCGTGGCCTGAAAACATCATAGACTCCGCGACCTTGCCGGGTTCCCCCGCCCTCCATGTGCGGCGGCGCCCGCCCGCAAATCCGGACTGGAGAACGCTGCATGCGCTTCTACGAGTACGAGTCCAAGGCGCTCTTCGAGCGTCACCGGATGCCGCTGAACACGCGGCGAACGGTGTCCTCGGCGAGCGAAGCGCGCGAGGCCGCCGCCGAGATCGGCTGCCCGGTGGTCGTGAAGAGCCAGGTGCTCTCGGGTGGCCGCATGAAGGCCGGCGCCGTGAAGTTCGCCAAGACGCCCGACGAGGCGGCCTCCTACTACGACGAGATCCTCCCCATCGAGGTGAACGGCGAGACGGCGCGCTCGATCCTGATCGAGACCATGAGCCCCATCGCCCAGGAATACTTCGTCTCGGTGACGTGGGACGGCCGCCGCAAGGCACCCGTCGTGCTCTTCAGCGACATGGGTGGCATCGACATCGAGGAAGTCGCGGAGAAGCACCCCGAGCACGTGTCGAAGACGCACTTCTCGACGATCTTCCCGCTGACGCCGCGCATCGCGAAGGAAGCGATCGGCAAGGTCGGGGTCTCGGGCCGCGACCTGAACCGGATGACGCCCATCGTCTTCGAGCTGATGAAGATCTTCCTCGAGTACGACCTCACGCTCGCCGAGATCAACCCGCTCGCGCGGCTCGAGGATGGCAGCTTCTGCGTCCTCGACGGCCACATCGACCTCGAGGCCGAGGCACGCGGCAAGCACAAGAAGCTGCTCGCCGAGCTTGGCATCGGCGAGGACGAGACGCGCCAGGCGCGCCCGCCCACGGAGTTCGAGATCGCCGGCCGCAAGGTCAACGACGTCGATCACCGGGGCGTCGCCGGCAACGTCGTCGAGTTCGACGGCAACCTCGGCCTGATCATCGGTGCCGGCGGCGGCTCCCTCACCCTCTTCGACGCGGTCCGCAACCACGGCGGCAAGCCGGCCAACTATTGCGAGATCGGCGGCAACCCGTCGGTCAGCAAGGCCTGCGAGCTCACGAAGCTGATCCTCTCGAAGCCCGGCGTCGAGAAGATCGCGGTGATGATGAACGTCGTGTCGAACACGCGGGTCGACATCGTCGCGCGCGGGGTCGTGAAGGGCTGCATCGAGTCGGGCAAGGACCCCGCCAAGGTGATTTCGATCTTCCGCATCCCGGGCGCCTGGGAGGACGAGGGGTTCAAGATCCTCGAGAAGTACGGCGTGGAGTACTGCGACCGTAGTGTCTCCATGTACGACGCTGCGGGCCGCGCCGTCGCGAAGCTGGGGGCCTGACCGATGTCGATCCTGATCACCAGCGAGACCAAGTTCATCATCCAGGGCATCACCGGCCGCGAGGCCGTGAACCTGACGCGTGAGAACCTCGACTACGGCTCCAAGATCGTCGGCGGCGTGACGCCGGGGCGCTCGGGCCGCGACGTTTACGGCGTGCCGGTCTATGACTGCGTGCGCGACGTCGTCGAGAAGCACGGCGCCGTCGAGGGCTCGATCGTGTCCGTACCGCCGGGCTTCACCCGCGACGCGGTCTTCGAGGCCATCGAGAACGGCGTGAAGACGATCGTCGTCGTGACGGAGAACATCCCGCGCAAGGAAGTGGCCCAGATGGTCGAGCTCGCGAATCTTCGCGGCGCGCGGATCATCGGCCCCAACTGCCTCGGCATCATCTCCCCCGACGAGGCGAAGATGGGCGGCATGGGTGGCCCGGCCGCGAACACCCGCCAAGCCTACAAGAAGGGCAACATCGGCGTGATGTCGCGCTCGGGCGGCATGACCACCGAGATCGCGAGTACGCTCACGGCCGCCGGCCTCGGCCAGAGCACGTGTGTCTCCATCGGCGGCGACGCCATCGTCGGCACGACCTACGCCGAGCTGATGCCGCTGTTCGAAGCCGACCCCGAGACCGAAGCCATCGTCATCTACTCCGAGCCCGGCGGCCGCATGGAAGCCGAGCTCGCCGAGTGGGTGAAGGAGAACGATTCGCGCCTGCCGATCGTCGCCTTCATGGCGGGCCGCTTCATGGACGAGATGCAGGGCATGCGCTTCGGCCACGCCGGCACCATCGTCGAGGGCAAGGAAGACACGACGGCCGAAAAGATCGCCCGCATGGAAGCGTCGGGCATCTCGGTGGCCGAGCGGATCGAGGAGATCCCGGCGCTGATCCAGAAGCGCCTCGCAGAGAAGGGGAAGTAGCCATGCCCGGACTCTTCATCGACGTCCAGGTCGACGCCGCCGTCGCCAAGGACGCCGCCATCGCCAAGAAACTCGAAGACGCCTGCCCGGTGGACATCTTCGAAGCCAGCGACGCCGGTGTCACCGTCGTCGAAGCGAACCTCGACGAGTGCACTCTCTGCGACCTCTGCATCCAGGCCGCGCCCGAAGGCAGTGTGAAGGTCGTCAAGCTCTACGAATAGGAGGCCCTGCCATGCGCAGCGCAAAGGACTTCTTCAAGCCCAAGGCCATTGGCGCCCCCATGCCGCTCCGGGAGATCCCCTTCCGGCCGGCGCGGATGATCCAGTTCTTCGACCCGTCGAATCCGAAGATGGCGGCCAAGATCCCCGACATCGCCAAGAAGGTCGACGTCGTGCTCGGGAACCTCGAGGACGCGATCCAGGTCGACAACAAGATCGCCGCCCGCGAGGGGCTCGTGAAGATCGGCCGCGCCGTCGAGTTCGGCGACACCCAGCTCTGGACCCGCGTGAACAGCCTCGACAGCCCGTGGATCCTCGACGACCTGACCCAGCTCGTGCTCGAGATCGGCGACAAGCTCGACGTGATCATGATCCCCAAGGTCGAAGGCCCCTGGGACATCCACTACGTCGACCAGCTGCTCGCCCAGCTCGAAGCGAAGGCCGGCCTCGAGAAGCCGCTGCTGCTCCACGCCATCCTCGAGACCCACCAGGGCGTGATCAACGTGGAGGAGATCTGCGGCGCGAGCCCGCGCATGCAGGGCATCAGCTTCGGCCCGGCCGACCTCGCCGCGAGCCGCCGCATGAAGACGACCCGCGTCGGCGGCGGCCACCCGGGCTACCTCGTGCGCACCGACCCCGACCCGAGCGACGAGAACGCGCCCCGCATCACCGCCCAGCAGGACCCGTGGCACTACACCATGGCCCGCATGGTCGACGCCTGCACCGCGCACGGGATCTTCCCCTACTACGGTCCGTTCGGGGACATCAAGGACGTCGTCGCTTGCGAGGATCAGTTCCGCGCGAGCTTCCTGCTCGGCTGCGTCGGCGCCTGGTCGCTGCATCCGGCCCAGATCGACATCGCCAAGCGCGTCTTCAGCCCCGACCCCGAAGAAGTGAAATGGGCGAAGCGCGTCATCGACGAGATGGGCGACGGCTCGGGCGTCACCATGCTCGAC
Source organism: Deltaproteobacteria bacterium (assembly GCA_019311105.1). Taxonomy (GTDB): domain Bacteria; phylum Myxococcota_A; class UBA9160; order UBA9160; family JAFDDA01; genus JAFDDA01. The sequence goes on along the minus strand of JAFDDA010000049.1, from coordinate 9,108 downwards.
GGCAAGATGCAGGACGACGCCACGGTGAAGCAGTGCCGCGTGATGGTCGACCTCGCGATGGCGCTGTCCGAGAAGGACCCCGAGCTGAAGGACGCATACGGGTTCTAGCGTGAGGGCCCTGCCCGCACTGCTTGCCTTCGCCCTCGCCTGCGGGTCGACACCGTCGGCGAGCCGCCCCGACTACTTCCGCTGGATCGGGTTTCGCGGCCTAGGGCACCAGATGATGGCCCTCCGCCGGCTCTACTCGGTCGGCAACGGCCGCACGATCGCCGGGGGCAAGCAGGAGCGCCGCTGATGGCCGGAGCGCCGACCCTCCACACCGAACGGCTGCGGCTGCGCCCCTGGCGCGACGACGACCTCGAGCCTTTCGCGCGCATGCTCGCCGACCCGCGCGTGCAGGAACACTTCCCCTCGGTGATGACCCGTGAGGAGGCGGACGTCTTCGCCACACGCATCCGCGAGAACCTCGACGAGTGGGGCTACGGGCTGTGGGCGGTGGAAACACCCGAGCTCGAGTTTGCCGGCTACACCGGGCTTGCGGTGCCGAGCTTCCGGGCCCACTTCACACCCTGCGTCGAGGTCGGCTGGCGGCTGGCGGCCGAGGCCTGGGGCCACGGCTATGCCACCGAGGGGGCGCGGGCCGCGGTCGCCCAGGGTTTCGAAGTGGTGGGGCTCGACGAGATCGTCTCGTTCACGGTCCCGCAGAACCGGCGCTCGCGGAGCGTGATGGAGAAGCTCGGGATGAGCCGTGACCCGGAGGACGACTTCATCCACCCGCGCTTCCCAGACGACGCGCGCATGGGGCCGCACGTCCTCTATCGGCTGTCCCGGGATCTCTGGGAGACGAGCCGCTCTGGCTAGCGGCGGCGGCGGCGGCGGCCCGCGGCGAGCAACCCCAGCAGACCCGCCGAAGCGAGCACGAAAGCGCTGGGCTCGGGCGCGAGGGTCGGTGCCGACGAGCCCGCGACCTCGTCCATGATGCGCACCTCGTCGAGGGTGCCGTTGAAGGCCGCTGCGTAGTCCATCTGGTCGCCCAGCTCGAGGTCGACCTGGGCGCCCCAGACGAGCGCGCGATTGTCCGGGCCATCGTTCCAGCCGACGGCGACGCCGTCGACCCAGACCAGGCCGTTGCCGCTCACCTCGTCGTAGGTGAAGGCCATGTGGTGCCAGCTCGAGTCCATGTTGTAGACGTTCAGGAGCTGGACTCGCGTCGCGCCGCCGAGGCCGTCTTCGACCCAGTATTCGACGTCGAGGGAGTTCGGATTCCAGATCCGGATGCCGTCGTTGCCGGTGGTGCGCGAGAAGAGCGTGGCGGTGTTCTCGACGGTACGCGTCCAGAATTCGATGGTGATGCTCGTGACATCGAGCTCCGCGTACCAGGCCGCGGTCGCGTTGATCCCGTTGTTCGCGCCCTGCATGGTGGCGCCGGCGCTGCCAGCGTTGGGCTCGCCGGTCAGCGGCACGATGAAGTTCGGGTTGGCGGCCGTGTCGATGAACGCCTCGCTCGAGAACAGCGACGTGCCGAAGGCGATCTCGTTGGCGACCTCGAAGCCGTCGGGGTCCGCGTCGAGGTCGGTCTCCATGCGCCAATAGCCGATGATCGCCGCGTTCGCGCTCGTCGAACCCAGGATCAAGAGCAGGCTGGCAATGAGCCAGTTCCGGAACGGGATGGGGCGTCGCACGTCGATCCTCTCGGAAGTCACCAAGAGAAACATCGGGCGAACGCCGCCCCGGACTGTAGGTCCGCGGGTCCGCAATCACCGTCGGAGACGGTCGATGTGCAGCACGCCCGCACACGGCGCGCAATCAACACGCAGAAGTGTAAGAGCGAGAGGTTAGGAGAGCGCGAGCATCCGTTCGATGGGCCGCAGCGCGGCGAGTCGCACCGGCTCGGGGACCGTCACTTCGGGCTCGAGGTCGAGCAGGCAGAGGTAGAGCTTCTCGAGCGAGTTGAGCCGCATGTAGGGGCATTGGTTACAGGCGCAGCTCTCGTCGATGCCCGGCGCTTGAAGCAGCGTCTTTTCGGGCGCGCTCCTTCGGATCTGGTGGAAGACGCCGTCCTCGGTGGCCACGATCAGCGTCTTGCTGGGCGAGTCGACGGCCCGGCGGATGATCCCCGTCGTCGAGGCGATGAAGTCCGCCTGGGCCAGCACGGCCTCTTCGCATTCGGGGTGGGCCAGAACCTCGGCGTCGGGGTGCTCGATCTTCAGCTGCGCCAGCCCCCGCGCGCTGAACTGCTCGTGCACGATGCAGGCGCCCGGCCACGCAATGATGTCGGAGCGGCCCGCTTCGCGTGCGACCCACCGCGCCAGGTGCCGGTCGGGTGCGAAGATCAGCGGCTGCCCCTCGAACTCGCGCACCATCTTCACGGCGTTCGACGAGGTGCAGATCAGGTCCGACATCGCCTTGATCTCGGCGTGGCTGTTCATGTAGGTCAGCACGGCCGCGCCGGGGTGGTCGGCCACGAAAGCCTTGAACTCCTCGGTCGGGCAGCCATCCGCGAGGGAACAGCCGGCCTGGAGGTCGGGCACGACGACCTTCTTCTCGGGGTTCAAGATCTTGGCGGTCTCGGCCATGAAGAGGACGCCGCAGAAGGCGATCACCTCGCAGTCGCCGGAGGTCTGAGCGGCTTGGGCCAGGGCCAGGGAGTCGCCCACCACGTCGGCGAGATCCTGGACCTCGTCGTTCTGGTAGTAGTGCGCCAGGACGAGGGCATTGCGCTCGCGCTTCAGCTCGAGGATCGCCCCCTCGAGGTCGCGCGGGAAGCCGCCCTTGGGTACAGCGATCGGGGTGCCGGTTCGGCCCGGGGGGAGCTCCGCCATGGGGCGAACCTAGCGCAGGGCTCGGGCATCCAGGCCTTGTTCGCGCCGCCCCAGGTCGCCGCAGTCGACCCGGACGTGATCGACCAGAGCGCGCTGCTCATCACGGTCACGGGCTCCGACTTCTCCGGAGTGCCGGTCATCCGGCTCGTCAACGAGGGCTTCACCTACAACTGCGTCGGCGAGTCGTTCCTCGACGAGAACACGGCCACGGCCTGGGTGATCCAGTCCCAGGCGCTCCCGGGGCTCTACGACCTCGAGTACAACGACGTGGATGGCCAAGTCGACATCCTGCCCGATGCCGTCACCATCGAGTAGGCGCGCCCGCAGCGCCGGGCGATTGGCCCGGAACACAAGATCCGGTAGCCTTTCCGCGGACTTGCCCGCCCCGAGGCCCACATGACCGAGCGCGATCGCCCCTGGGTCTTCCGGACCTACTCCGGCCACTCCTCCGCGAGAGCCAGCAACGAGCTCTACCGGACGAACCTCGCCCGGGGCCAGACCGGGCTCTCGGTCGCCTTCGACCTCCCCACCCAGACGGGCTACGACGCCGACCACCCCCTGGCGCGCGGCGAGGTCGGCAAGGTCGGCGTGCCGATCGCCCACGTGGAGGACATGTCGACGCTCTTCGAGGAGATCCCCCTCGACCGCATGAACACCTCCATGACGATCAACGCCACGGCCGCGTGGCTGCTCTCGCTCTACGTGGCCGCCGCCGAGCGCCAGGGCGTCGACCCCTCGGCCCTCCAGGGCACGACCCAGAACGACATCGTGAAGGAGTATCTCTCGCGCGGGACGTACGTCTTCCCGCCGGAGCCCTCCATGCGGCTGATCGGCGACATGGTGGCCTACACGGTCCACGCCATCCCGAAGTGGAACCCGATCAACATCTGCTCGTACCACCTCCAGGAAGCCGGCGCGACGCCGACCCAGGAGGTCGCCTTCGCCTTCGCCAACGCCATCGCCGTGCTCGACACGGTGCGAGCCCGGGACGACGTGCCGGAAGACGTGATCCCCACGGTCTTCAGCCGGATCTCGTTCTTCTTGAACTCGGGCATCCGCTTCGTGGAGGAGATCTGCAAGGCGCGCGCGATGGCGGAACTCTGGGACGAGCTCGGCCGCGAACGCTACGGCGTCGAAGAGGAGAAGCTCCGGCGTTTCCGCTATGGCGTCCAGGTCAACAGCCTCGGCCTGACCGAAGCGCAGCCCGAGAACAACGTGATCCGCATCGTGCTCGAAGCACTGGGTGTGACCTTCTCCAAGAAGGCCCGTTGCCGCGCCCTGCAGCTGCCGGCATGGAACGAAGCCCTCGGTCTCCCGCGGCCTTGGGACCAGCAGTGGTCGCTCCGCATCCAGCAGATCCTCGCCTACGAGACCGATCTCCTCGAGCACGAGGATCTCTTCGAGGGCTCGAAGGTCGTCGAGCGGCGCACCACGGAGATCATGGACGAGGCGCGCTCGGAGCTCGAGAAGATCCAGGCCATGGGCGGCGCGGTGGCGGCGATCGAGAACGCGTACATGAAGCAGCGGCTCGTGGAGAGTCACGCCCAGCGCGTGCGCAACATCGAGTCGGGCGACCTCCAGGTGGTGGGCGTGAATTGCTTCACCGAGGCCGAGGCATCGCCTCTCACCGCGGGCGATCAGAACATCCTGAAGGTCGACGAGTCGGCCGAACACGAACAGATCGAACGGCTCGAGGCCTTCCGCACGCGTCGCAACAAGGCGGATGTCGAGGCGGCGCTGCAGGGCCTGCGCGACGCCCTCTCGAACGGCGAGAACGTCATGGGCCCCTCGATCCGGGCGGCCCATGCGGGCGTCACCACCGGCGAGTGGACCGACACCCTGCGCGCGCTGTTCGGCGAGTTCCGCGCGCCCACGGGCGTCGCCGGCCAGACCGTCAGCGGTGACTCCGAAGCCCTGAGCGAGGTCCGCGACCGCGTGAAGGCCCTCGGCGGCTCGCTCGGACGCCCGCTCAAGATCCTGGTCGGCAAGCCTGGCCTCGACGGCCACAGCAACGGCGCCGAGCAGATCGCCGTGAAGGCGCGCGACGTCGGCATGGAGGTCGTCTACGACGGCATCCGGCTCACCCCGGACCAGATCGTCCAGAGCGCCCACGACGAGGGGGTGCACGTGATCGGGCTCTCGATCCTCTCGGGCTCTCACGGCGTGTTGGTGCTCGACGTGTTGAAGCGGCTCGAAAAAGATGGCCTCGACGTCCCGGTGATCGTGGGCGGCATCATCCCCGACGAAGACGCCGACGTCCTGCGGAAGGCCGGCGTGCGCCGCGTCTACACGCCCAAGGATTTCGACCTCACCCGGATCATGGGCGAACTCGTCGACGTCGTGACCGAGGCCGAGGCCACTCGCGCTGCCTGAACTCGCCCGGCGCCTGCTTGCGCGTGACGCCGCCTCCCGCCAGGCGGTTTCCGTCGCCCTGAACCTGATCGACGACCGGCGCCCGGAGCGCCGACGAGAAGCCGCCGCCCTGCTCGATGCCCTGTTCGAGGCCAACGCCGGCGCCGGTGTTCCGCGCGTCGGCATCACCGGGGCCCCGGGTGCAGGCAAGTCGACGCTGCTCGACGCCCTCGTACGAACCCTCCGCGAACGCGGCGAGACCGTGGGGATCATTGCCGTCGATCCGTCGAGCCAGCGGACGGGCGGCGCCCTGCTCGGCGACCGCTTCCGCGTGCGCTCGGGTGCGGGCGACCCCGGTGTCTTCCTGCGCAGCATGGCCGCGCGGGATCGGCTCGGAGGGCTCGCCGACGGTGCCTGGGGCGCCGTGACGGTCCTCTCGGCGGTGTTCGATCGGGTGTTCGTCGAAACGGTCGGGGTCGGGCAGTCGGAGTCCGACGTCGCGAACCTCGTCGACACCCTGGTCTTCGTTGCGCAGCCCGGTGCGGGCGACGTCCTCCAGTTCATGAAGGCCGGCGTCCTGGAACTGCCGGACGTGTTCGTGGTGAACAAGTCCGACCTCGGCGCACTCGCCGACCGGACCACCCACGAACTCGAAGCGGGCCTGGGTCTGGGCGAAACCGAGCGTGCGGGCTGGCCGCTGCGCGTAATCCCGGCTTCAGCCCGGGATGGGCATGGGATCGAGGCCCTGCTCACGGCCTTGGATGAGCATCGCAAGCACCTCGACGAGAGCGGCGAACTCTCGGTGCGGCGTCGGCGAGGCTGTGAGGCACTCATCCTCGACGGCATGGCCGCGCGCTATGGCAGCCACGGCCTCGACGCCTTGGGCGGCGCGGCACACGTCCTCGAACGGGTCCGCGAAGCCGGGGCGCGCTCGCCGCTCGGTTGGCTCGAAGCCCTCGGTGGTGAAGTCGAAGAAGCCCATCGCAAATCGTCCCCGAGCTGAACGCCGCGCGGCCCAGAAGCCGCGACAGCCGGCTTCCAGGTCGCTAGACACCGATCGATGAAGTCGCCGCCCCGAGCCCCAAAGTCCCTCATCCGACCCGCCCGCGTGCGGCACCTCCTCGCGCGCACCCTCGAGTGCCCGACTGCGCCGTTCCGCGAAGGCTGTGTGATCGCCTGGGTTCGCGAGTTCGCCGCCGCGAACCCCCACCTCCGCCTCCGCGAAGACCGCGACGGGAACCTCACGCTCACGCGGCGCGGCGTGCGCCCGAGCGCGCGGCCGCTCGTCCTCGCCGCCCACATGGATCACCCAGGCTTTCGCGCGCTCCGCTCGAAGAAGCTGCGCGGCGGGTTCCGGATCGAAGCGCTCTTCCTCGGCGGGGTGCGGCCCGAATACTTCCCGGGCGCCCGGGCGCGCTTTCACACGGGCGAGAAGGGCATCGTCGCGCGCGTCGAGCGCACACGACGCGACCCACGCAGCGGCGAGCAACGGGTCACGCTCAGCGCCCGCAAGCCCGTGCCGGCGGGTGCCTTGGGGACATGGGACCTGCCCGGGTTCCGGATCTCACGGCACAACCCCGACCTCGTGGAAACCCGCGCCGCTGATGACCTCGCGGGGCTGTCGGGCGTCCTCGCCCTGCTCGAACGCATCGACGAGATCGACCCGAAGCGCCGAGTCGACGTGCGGGGCCTCTTCACGCGTGGCGAGGAGGTCGGCTTCGTGGGCGCCCTGGCCGTGGCCCAGGGCAAACGGCTTCCGGGCGGCGCCCGCATCGTCGCCATCGAGGCCAGCAAGGCGTTGCGCGACGCACCGCAAGGCGCCGGCCCGATCTTGCGCATCGGCGACCGCACGAGCGTCTTCGACGACGGCCTTTCGCGTTGGCTCGGGCGCGTCGCCACAGGCCTCGCCCGCGGCGGCCGTCTCCACACTGGCCGCTTCCGGTATCAGCGCAAGCTCATGGACGGCGGCACCTGCGAGAGCACGGCCTACCAACTCTTCGGCTACCGCTGTGCGGGCCTCTGCCTCCCACTCGGGAACTATCACAACATGAGCGAGCGCGGCCGCATCGCAGTGGAGACGATCCGACTCTCGGACATGGTGGGGCTCGTTCGATTCTTCGAGGGGTTGGTTCGCGCCGACGACGACGCGCCCCGCCCCGGGCGCACCGACCCGCTGCGCAAGCGTCTCAGCGCCACGCTCCAACGCGGCCGATCCGGCCTCGCACGCGACCCGTTCGCCGGATGAAGGGCCTGCTGAAGACCTGGCTGTGGATGCTGGCGCTGTCGCTGGCCGTCGGGCTCGCGATCGGGACCTGCGTGCGCCGCGATGCCGAGCAGCCCGCCACCTTCATCGGCGGCGTGGCACCCGATCCGACCTACGAGAAATTCGAGATCCCGGCCAACCCGACCTACGAGAGGCTCGAGACCTCGTAAGGGCTGCGAACGATGGCATCGAGGGCCGCCTCGGCGTCCTCTTCCTGCTTTGTCTCCGCGAAGCGTGCAGCCAGGCTGCGCGAACGACGGCGCGGACGCCGACGCAGCATCACCGGCACCAGAAACGGAACGGCCATCAGCCACCACGCGTCGACCAGCGAAGGCCCGCGGGCCAGACTCCCCGTCGCGAGGGCGCTGGCCGAACGGCGGCGGAGGAGTTCTTCGGGGTCATCGAGCACCCACTGGCGCAAGGGCGTGACGGGCGCGGCGACGGGTGAACGCTGGGTTTCATCGAACCACGGTCCCTGGGCCGCCACGAGCTGGCCCGCCTCCACGAGCTGGCCCGCCTCGAAGGCACTGGCACTGAGTGCGCCACGCACGCCGCCCTCGAGCAGGATGCCGGTCGGATCTTCGGCCGTCGGCGGCACGTGCAACGCACCGGCCGCAGCCGGCTGAGAGGCCAGACCCAAAGCCAGGGCAGCCACGAAGGCCCTGCGGAAAATGGGGGGATGCATGCTCGGCTCCTTCCGCAACGCAGCCCACGGGCCCCGGGCGCGCGGCGCACCGGGCTTGGCTGCAACTGTAGGGATCGGCCGACTCGGGCTTTTGCTTGAGGGGGCGCCGCGCCGGTGCGCAGCCTGCCGGCAACCGCGGGTGAAAACGCGCGTTCGGGCTAGCGGTCGGCGCCCGTCCAGGGGACGTCGGGTTGCCCGGCGCGGCGGTTCTCGATGCGCGCCATCACGAACAGGAGGTCCGAAAGGCGGTTCAGGTAGCGGACGGCGAGCGGGTCGAGGTCTGCACCCCGTGCAAGCGAGACGACGGCGCGTTCCGCACGTCGACAGACCGTGCGGGCCTGATGGAAGGCGGCGGCGGCAGGGGTGCCGCCGGGCAGGATGAAGGTCTTGAGCGGCTCGAGCTCGCCCTCCAGACGATCGATCCACTGCTCGAGGGCGGTGACGTCGTCGGCGCTCGGTGCGGGGACGGAATACTTCTCGCGGTGCGCTGCTTCGGGCGTGGCGAGGTGGGCGCCGAGGTCGAAGAGCTCACTCTGGATCTTCTGGCTCGCGTCCTTCAGGTCCTTTTCGCCCGACGCTGCCGCAGCCACGCCGATCACCGAGTTCAACTCGTCCACGGCACCGTAGGTTTCGACGCGAGCGTCGTCCTTGGCCACGCGCTCGCCCCCGAAGAGATCCGTCTCCCCGCTGTCACCACGCCGTGTGTAGACCTTCACGACGAGCGGCCGAGCTCCTCGTCCACCAGGCGTTCGAGTTCGGGGTCGCTCGCGGCAGGGGTCGTTGCACCCGGCGAGTCGCCCTTCGCCTCCCCACCTTGCCGACGCAGGAAGACCGCCACCAACGCGCCCCCCGAAAGGAAGGCCAGCACCGGGATGGCATAGGCCGCGGCGCCGAAGCCGCTCGGAGTGGGCGCCTGGCGGATCTCATCGCCGAACTCGGTGAGGAGCTCGGTGTAGACGGCGTCGGCGTCGCGGCCCTCGGCCTCC
>JAFDDA010000135.1 GCA_019311105.1 Deltaproteobacteria bacterium | reverse complement strand
GCGGATCGAGATCATCTGGTGCGTCAGGCTGTGGTCGCTCTGGACGATGAAGTCGAAGGCGAGCACGAGATCCTTGCGGGCGATGCCATTCTTTTCGAGACGCTTGAAGATCGAGTCGAGGTCGCCCTTCCGCTGGTGGAGCTGCGGGATGTCGTTCGGGCGGCCATCCCGCATGGCCGCGAAGGTCGGGCTGGCCTCGATCGGGTTGCCGTCCACGTCCACCAGATTGCGGATCGCCACCGTGTAGCGCTGGCCGGGCACGAGGCTCACGGCCGGGCGCAGGATGAAGGCCTGGCGGCCGGTCTCGAGGGGCGTGAAGTCGTTCTCCGTCCAGTGGAGCACGCGGCCCTTCGGCCCGAGGATGACCGTGCCGTGGCTCGCGTCGCTCACGGAACGATCGTCATGGGTGCGGACGCGGACGTAGGGCGCCGCGCCGGTGGGCGTGCACTCCGGGTCCTCGTTCGGCGGCGGCGGGTTGAGACGGGACGGGTGCAGACGCGAGAGGCCCGACGCCACGACGTCCACGCCCTGAGGGAAGTGGGTCAGGATCTGGACCGTCGGGCTGAAGCCGTCGACCTTGTCGTTGATCTCGCTCGCGGGTACGGGCGGCCCGATGACCTGGGGCATCCCGATCTGCGGGGGTTCGGCCGCACGCCCGTCGGGGTCGCCGCCGGCTGGAGCAGCTGCGACGACGGGTAGGGCAACAGGCACTCGACGTTGTTGAAGATCTCGCACACCTCCGCAACGTGGGCGTTGAGCGCGTAGCACTGGGCGTCGGTCAGGGCGCCGCACTCTCCGTCGGCCGTCACGAGGATCGTCTCGAAGTGGCGGGTGGTCTCGGCCGCGAGGCCGTTGATGTCGAGGGTCGCCACGAGCTCGTGCTCGCCGGGAGGCGTCGGCACCTGCCCCTGGAACTTGTCGAAGAGCCCGGTCACGTCCTCGCCGTCGAGAGTGACCGAGACGAGCTCGGCACCCTTCTTGCTAAAGGCCTGGGGGACCTTGATCCGGACCTCGACGCCACCGGCAAGAGAGAGCTGGCCCTCGGCCGGGAGATCGAAGCGGAACGTGTCGGCCGGCGTTTGCGGGCAGGCCAAACGGGGTGGCGGACAGTGAAGCGAGCAGCAGCGACCGGAGATGACGCAAGGGAACCCCCAAAAGATTTGGCGACGACGCGGCCCAACCGACCGATCGTTCAGCCAAGAAGGCGGGCCGTCCTACCTCCATAACCCTTCAAGATGGAAGGGGAAAAGTGAGGCGAAGCGGGGTTTGAGCCCCACTGGGCCAAGAGAGCGACATTAGGCGGGCTGCTGCTGGGTGAGACAGTGAATGGCGCCCAGACCGACGACCAGAACCCGGGAATCGATCCCCACGATCCGGCGGCCAGGGAGCAGCTCGGCCAGGGTTTCGAGGGCCCGGGCGTCCGCCGGCGCGGCGAACGTCGGGACGAGGCAGACCTCGTTGGCGAGATAGAAGTTGGCGTAGCTCGCCGGCAAAGGGCCGTCGGGCCCGGGTTGGAGCGGGGGCACCGGGAGCGTCGCGACGGCGAGCGGCTTGCCGTCGGCGTCACGAGCTGCGCGCAGTCGGCGCTCGGCGGATCGAAGTGCCGCGGCATCGGGGTGGGCGTCGTCGTCGGGCAGGGCCGTGACGACGGTGTCGGGTGAGACGAACCGGGCGACGTCGTCCACGTGGCCGTCGGGCCAGCTGCTGCTCGACCGCAGCGCGGCTGCGCGCGCCGCGATTCTCGTGCAGCAGGCACTGCTCGGTGGTGAGGATCGTGCCGCGGCCGTTGCCCTCGATGGAGCCGCCTTCGAGGACGCTCTCGCTCCGGAAGCAGCGCAGGCCGAGTTCGGCTGCGATGGCGGCGGGGACTGCGGCATCGCGATCCCAGGGCGGATACTTCCCGCCCCAGGCGTCGAAGCCGAGGTCGAGGGCGGCGGTCTCCCGCACCCCGTCTCGATCGCGCACCACGAAGGTGGGGCCGTGGTCCCGAACCCAGGCGTCGTCCGTAGCGATGCCGTGGAAGAACACGCCCTGCCCGTCCGCCGCGTCGACCCCCGCGCTCGTTAGCGTGCGGCGAGCCCGCGCTTCGAGCGCCGCATCCCCGACGGCGATGCGGACGACCTCATGGAGGTGGAGCGCTCGCACGATCTCGACGAAAGCGGCCTCCGCCTCCTCGAGTTGCCCCGGCCAGGTTTCGAGGTTGTGGGGCCAAGCGAGCCACGTCGCCGCGTGCGGCTCCCACTCGGCCGGCCAGCGGTACCCGAGGCTCGCCGGCGTCTCGCCGCCGTGGAGGGCCACGGCGAGTCGCGGAAGCGGCGCGAGTTGCCTTGCCACGGCTAGTCGCGGAAGCGGCGTGAGAGATCTTGGTAGGCGTCGATGCGGCGGTCGCGCAGGAAGGGCCAATCGCGTCGCACGCGCTCGATCTTCGCGAGGTCGCACTCGACTACGAGGACGGCCTCCTCGTCGGCGGGCGCCCGGGCGATCACCCGGCCGAAGGGGTCGGCCACGAAGGATTGGCCCCAGAAGCGGATGCCCTCTTCGGCGCCGACCCGGTTCACCGCCACGACGAAGACGCCGTTGCTGATGGCGTGGGCGCGCTGCACCGTCTCCCACGCGTCGTGCTGCGCGGCGTCGACGTCCTCGCCTTCATCGAACTGCCAGCCGATCGCGGTCGGGTAGAAGAGGATCTGGGCGCCGGCCAGTGCGGTGAGGCGGGCCGCCTCGGGGAACCACTGGTCCCAGCAGACGAGTGTGCCGATGCGCGCGTCGCCCTTCTCGCCCAGGTCGAAGGCCTGGAAGCCGAGGTCGCCGGGCGTGAAGTAGAACTTCTCGTAGTAGAGCGGGTCGTCGGGGATGTGCATCTTGCGATAGCGCCCGACGACGTGGCCCTCGGCATCGATCACCACCGCGGTGTTGTGATAGAGGCCCTCGGCCCGGTGCTCGAAGAGCGAGGCCACGAGGTGGACGCCGCTCTCGGCGGCGACCTTCGCGAGGGCCTCGGTGGTCGGCCCCGGGATGGGCTCCGCCAGTTCGAAGCGCGCCGGATCCTCGACCTGGCAGAGGTAGCGGCTGCGGAAGAGCTCCTGGGTGCAGACGACCCGCGCGCCCTGGCGGGCCGCCTCGCGGATGCCCTCGATGGCCCGAGCGAGGTTCTCTTCGGGGCTCTCGGAGGTGCGCTGCTGGACCAGGCCGACGGCGGTCATGGGGCCTCGTTTATCGCATCCCGGGCGTGACCGCCCCTGACACGCCGGGCCCGCAGGATGGGCCCTTGAACCAGGAGGCGGTCATGGATCCGAGGCGGCAAGTTGAGGACGAAGTCGAGGGCGAGGGCGACGAGGTGGATGCGATGCGGGGGAGCGACTTCTGGAGTGAGTCGGGGGGCGCCCTGGCGCTCGTCGCGCTGTTCGTGGTCGTGGGGCTCGGAGGGGCCGCCCTCGGCAGTCGCCCCTACTCTTCCGCCGGCATGACCGACCCGATCGACACGGAAATCGGCGACGAAGCTCTCGAACCCGAGGAGCAGCGGCTCTGGCTCGTGGACGGGTTCAACGTCCTCCACGCGGCGGTCCTCAAGGGCCGCGACCGCAAGGAATGGTGGCGCGAGCCCGCACGGGCCCGGGTGCTCGACCTGGCAGGCAGCCTGCCCGACGCCCGTGCCGAGATCGTGGTGGTCTTCGATGGCGAGGATCCGGACGACGCGTCCGAGCTCCCGCCGCGGGTCCAGCAGGTCTTTGCGCCGTCGGCAGATGATTGGCTGGTGCGCCGCGTGAAGCAGACGCCGCGAGGGGAGCCGGTCACGGTGGTGACCGCAGACCGCCAGCTCGCCAACCGCGCGCGGCACCACGGGGCCGAGATCGTCTCGCCCCGCACCTTTGCAGCGCGCTGCCGCACGGGCGGCGAGCCCGAGGACCCGAGCGCCGGCTAGCGGGAGACCGAACCTCCCGGCTAGCGGGAGACCGAACCTCCCGGCTAGCGGGAGACCGAACTCCCCGGCTAGCGGGAGGCGAACTCCGGGTTGGCGCAGGCCGGAAGCGGGCGGCGGGCGAGCCCGGCCAGCAGGTTCTCCACCGCCAGGTCGGCCATTCGCTCCCGGGTGCGGATGCTGGCGCTGCCGATGTGGGGGGCCACGACCACGTTGTCGAGGGCGAGCAGCGGGTTCGTCGGGGCCACCGGCTCGTCTGCAAAGACATCCAGCCCGGCCGCGGCCAAGCTGCCGTTGGCGAGGCAGGCGGCCAAGGCACCTTCGTCCACCAACCCGCCGCGGGCGGCGTTGACCAGAATGGCGCCGGGCTTCATGGTGGCGAGCCGGCCGGCGTCGAGCAGCCCGCGGGTCTCGGGCGTGAGCGCGATGTGGAGACTGACGAAGTCCGCCGCTGCGAGCAGAGCGGGCAGCGCCACCGACTCGACGCCAGGGACGGCCCGCCCGCTCCGCGTCCAGCCCAGAACCCGGCAACCGAAACCCGCGAGCCGGCGTGCCACCGCCTGGCCGATGGCACCGAGGCCGATCAAGCCCACCGTCGCGCCGTGGAGATCTCGACCGAGCAACATGCCTGGCTCCCAGCGGCGCTCGGGCACCCAGGCCCCGGACCGGACGAAGCCATCCGCCTCCGGGATGCGCCGAGCGGCGGCGAGCATCAGGGCAAGCGTGAGGTCCGCGGTGGTCTCGGTCAGGACCCCAGGCGTATGGCCGACGGGGATCCCCCGGGCCGTGGCCGCCGCCAGGTCCACGTGGTCCAGCCCGACCGAGCAACTGGAAACGACGCGGAGCCGCGGGGCGGCCGCGAGCAGGCCCGCATCGATCGAGTCCGTGAGCAGACAGAGCAGACCGTCGACACGCGCGAGCTGAGCCGCGAGTTCCGTGCGGGGCGGCCCCCCCGGGCCCGGCCAACACGCGACCTGGGCCGCCTCGGCGAGGCGGGCAAATGCCTGGCCCGGCAGGGCGCCGGTCGCGAAGACCTGAGGGTTTTCCATGGGCCTGCTCTAGCACGCCCAGCCTTCGTCGGGCCGTCCGAACCAGCCCAAAAGACCGTTTTCTCCGCGTCGAATCCGCACGGTTTGGACGTATACTGGGCGCCCGCAGTTGCCCCCCCACCTCCGCAACGGTTCAGGGGAATTGGGTCTGCCAGCCACTCGTGGCGAGGCAGGGGTCCGACCCGCCGGGGCGGGACGACTGAGACGAATGGGCGCATCGGGCGCGAGGCCGGATTTGAATTCGGACCGAGCGAGCCGGTGTCGGATCGAAGCACGAGTCGCCTTCAAGGGTGCCAGGGGGAAGCATGTCCGAAGAGCACGTCTCTCACGCGAGGGATACCGCCAGCAATCGCTTTGCTCGCTGGGTCGTGAAGAACCGTCTTGGGTGGGCGATGACGCTCATCACCCTGACGCTCTTCTTCTTTTACCCCATGGCCAACGCGATCCTGCGCGGCGTGGGTGTGGACCTGCCCGGCCCGGTCGTCCGCGTCGACACCGAGGCCCGCGCGCTCTGGCCCGACCATCCGTTCATCCACGCCCAGGACCAGTTCGCGAAGGAGTTCGGAAGCTCCTCGCTCGTGGCCGTGGCCGTGGTCGTGCGCGACGGCACGATCTTCACGCCCGAGCGGCTCCAGAAGATCCAGGCGATCACCCAGGCGGTCGATGGCATCGGCTACGACAGCCAGACCAAGGCCCGCGAAGTGCGGCGCGAAGAACTCGAAGAGCAGTTCGAGGATCTCAAGACCGCCGAGATCACGAAGATGCTCGACCGGCAGTACCCGCCCTACCCGGTGAACCACGACCAGATCCGGTCCGTCTCCCACCGCAGCACGCGCGTCATCCAGATCGAGCCCGACGGCTCGATCACCTCCGATCTCCTGATGAAGACGGTCCCGCAGACCCAGGCCGAGGCCGACGCGCTGCGCACCGTCGTGCGACAGAACCCGCCGTTCATCTTCGGCCGCCTCGTTTCGCGAGACGAGAAGGGCGCGCTGATCACCGCCGGCTTCGTGACCGATCGGCTCTCGGGCAAGGAGGTCTACTCCGCGGTCTTCGACCACGTCCAGAACATCAAGTTCAAATATGAGGATCCCGCCTGTCACGCCGCCGAGACAGGCAGCGCCGCCGCCCGCTTCCTCAACCGGATCACCAGCTCGCTGACCCGGCTCGTCACCACATCCTCGACGCAGAGCCAATGGCCCGCGGGCTGCGACCTCCAGGTCTTCCTGACCGGCGAGCCCATCCACATCGGCTGGGTCCTGATCCACGCCTACGAGATCTTCCTGTTCGTCGTCCTCACGGTGGTGATGATCTTCGCCCTGCTGCTCGCCTACTTCCGGCGGCTCCACGGCGTTCTGATCCCGTTCATCGCGGCGATCTGCACGGTCATCTGGGGCACGGGCTTCACCGGCTGGATGGGCATCACGTTCGACCCCTTGGTGCTCGTGATCCCGATGATCATCACGGCGCGCGCGGTCTCGCACACGGTGCAAATGGCCGAACGCTTCTTCGAGGACTACGAGATCCTCGCGCCCCAATACGACGACCCCGACGAAGCCAAGGTGGAAGCGGCCACCATCGCCATGGGCGAGCTGGTCGTGCCGGGCACGCTCGGGATCATCACCGACGTTGCGGGCTTGATGGTCATCTACGTGACCACCATCCCGCAGATGAAGGACCTCGCGGTCTTCGGCGCGTTCTGGGTGCTCTCGATCCTGGCGACGGTGGAGATCCTCCACCCCGTCATGATCTGCTACCTGCCCGCGCCGAAGGAGCACGAGCACTTCCTGCCCCAGGCCATGGTGGCCTTCACGCGCGGCATCGGGAACGTGACGACCCACCCGGTCGGCAAGTACGTCGTCGGCGGCATCACGATCTTCCTGTTCCTCTGGGGCACGTGGATGGCGCTCTTCCACTCGAAGATCGGCCAGGCCACACCGGGTTCACCGCTGCTCTGGCCGAACCACGAGTTCAACGTGGCGACGGGCGAAGTCGCGGACCGCTTCGGCGGCGTCGACCAGATCGTCATCTACTCGGCCGGCGACCGCGCCAACGCGAGCGGCGACGCCCAGCCCGTGCTGCGCATGGAAGAGTTCGAGCGCTACATGAAGCAGCGCACGAACCTCGGTGCCACGCTCTCGCTGGTGCCCTTCATCGCCGGCTCCTGGCAGATGAACCACTACGGTGACCCGAAGTGGGGTTTCGTCCCGGACGACCAGGCGACCGTGCGGCAGATCATCTTCCAGCTGCAGACGAACGGGCCACCCGGATTCCTGCGCCCCTACATGACCGACGAGGGCAAGGACGCGAACATTTCGTTCTTCTATCCCGACCACAAGGGCGAGACGATCGTGCGCGTGGTGCACTTCGCCGAGGAGTACATCAAGGAGCATCCGACGGGTGAGGTGGCCGTGCGGCTCGACCGTGACAAGGCGCACCCGGACGCGGCCTACACCGACTCACAGAAGCTGACCGACATGTTCTATTACATGCTCGGCCCGCTGCTCCCGACCCGACACCATACGATGACGGTTCGCGTTCGCCAGGACGACGGCAGCTATCAGTACCTGCCGGTCCAGAACGTGGGCGACGATGGCGAACCCGAGTGGCTCCAGGACTTCCAGTCCCAGGCCCACGAGGATTATGAGACGGCCCTCTGGGACTGGCCCGAGGACGAGCACTTCCCGTGGCCCGAGGCACTCGCAGATTGGAAAACGGATGACGTCGGCCAGTGGTTCGAGAGCACGGAGCTCGGCATCCGCGCCGTCGAACTCGACACCCACCGCCTGCTCGTGCAGGACACGAAGGCCGTGGAGTCGATACCGCGATACCAGCTGACCAACAGCTGGACGCGCGGCATGCAGTTCGTGATGGCCGGCGGGACGATGGGCATCCTGGCCGCGATCAACGACGAGGTCGAGCGCAGCCACGTGGCGAACATCTCGCTCATCTTCTTCGTGATCTTCGTGCTGCACTCGGTGACCTACCAGTCGGTCCCCTCCGGGTTCATCATCCTGTTGCAGATCGCGACGGCGACGATGTTGTCCCTGGCCTACATGGCCATCCGCGGCGTCGGCCTGAACATCAACACCCTGCCCGTGCAGTCGGTGGGCGTCGGCATCGGCGTCGACTACGCGATCTACATCGTGGACCGCATCCGGCAGGAGGTGGTGGACACCGAGGACATCGACGAGGCGGTCCGCCGTGCCGTCCGCACGACCGGCATGGCGGTGACCTTCACGGCCACCACCATCGTCGGCGGCATCGCGTTGTGGATGTTCTCGAACCTGCGCTTCCAGGCCGAGATGGCCCAGCTGCTCGTGATCCTCATGATCATCAACATGCTGGGCGCCCTGACCGTGGTGCCGGCCTTCTACTCCATCATGCGACCGAAGGTGGCGACGGCGCTGCTGAACGAGGATCAGATGGAGGCTTTGGAGGCTCACAAGGAGCTCGAGCGGCAGAAGGGGTTGCGGGACGACTAGCGCTGAGTGACGCCGGGCCGGAGTCGCGGGAGTCCCTGCGGCGAATGGCTCGGCTGGATGTTGGCCGACGGGGCGGCTCGCGAATGCGAGCCGCCCCGTCTCTTTTCAGCAGCCCTGTCGAAGGGGACGGTTCTCTTTGATGACGAAACCAGGGGGCGCAGCAAAGCGCCACAGTCGTAGTGGTTTCGTCATCAAAGAGAACCGTCCCCTTCGACAGGGTCAGTCGAGGCCTTCTAGGATTCTTGCGGCGTTTTCTTCTACGGCGCGGCCGGTGATGTCGATGGCTCGCCAGCCTTGCTCGCGGTAGAGGCGGCGGGCTCGGGTGAGTTCTTGCTCGACGGCTTCGGCTTCTACGTAGGTGGAGTAAGGGATCCGACCGAGGCGATGGACTCGGGCGCGGCGCACGGTTTCGAGGGTTTCAGCCTGGGCGACGAGGCCGATCACCTTGTTCGAGTCGATCTCGAGCAGCTCGCTCGGCGCATCGATGCCGGGCACGAGCGGGACATTGCCCGTCTTGAGCCCGCGTTGGGCGAGATACATCGACAGCGGCGTCTTCGACGTGCGCGAGGGGCCGGTCAACACGAGGTCGGCCTGGAAGAGCGTTCGCAAGTTCGCGCCGTCGTCGTGGCGCACCGCGAACTCGACGGCCTCGACGCGCTGGAAGTAGTCGTCGGTGAAGCCGTGGAGGATGCCGGGCTCGCGCTTCGGCTCCGCCGAGAGGTGGCTCCCGATCTGGCCCATGATCGGCTCCAACAGATCGGCGGTGGCGATGCCGTTGCGGGCGGCGGCGTCCTTCAGAGCGCGCGCCACTTCGGGGTCGACGAGCGTGTAGAAGAGCAGCGCCCCGGTTCGGGCGGCCTGATCGACGGGCCGGCGGAGCTGCGAGGCGTGCCGGACGTCGCCGAAGATCCGGAGATGCCACGGCCGGTTGAACTGGGCCATGGCCGCGCGAACCAGCGCAGCGGCGGTCTCGCCCGTGCCGTCGGAAACGACCACGATCTCGGTTTCTTCGCCTGCGGCACCCACGGCGCCGGAGGCTAGCAGTCCGAGCGGCCTTGCCAGACACTCGCCTTCCACCCGACGTCTGCGTTGCGAAATCTCGCCGTGGCTCGCCAGGACCCTGACCAAGGGGACGGTTCTCGTCGAAACGATTGGATACGCAAGGCCATACCCGATTCCGCCTTCGGCGGCGTTGACTCAACCCCACAGCCCCGGCATTTTCCGGCCATGCCCTACGACCCGAAGGCCATCGAAGCCCGATGGCAGGCCCATTGGGACGAACACCAGACGTTTCGCACCGAGACCGACCCGTCGCGGCCGAAGTACTACGTGCTCGACATGTTCCCCTACCCGTCGGGCGATGGGCTCCACGTCGGGCACCCGAAGGGCTACACCGCCACCGACTTCGTCGCGCGCTACAAGCGGATGCGGGGCTTCAACGTCCTGCACCCGATGGGTTGGGACGCCTTCGGCCTGCCCGCCGAGCAGTACGCGGTCAAGACGGGCACCCACCCGCGCGACACGACCAAGCGAAACATCGCGAACTTCAAGCGCCAGATCCGCGCGCTCGGCTTCAGCTACGACTGGTCGCGCGAGGTCGACACCACCGATCCGGGCTACGTGAAGTGGACCCAGTGGATCTTCCAACAGCTCCACGAGCGCGGGCTCGCCTACGAGGCCGAGGTGCCCGTGAACTGGTGTCCCGAGCTCGGGACCGTGCTGGCGAACGAGGAGGTGATCGACGGCAAGAGTGAAGTCGGCGGGCACCCGGTCGAACGGCGGCCGATGCGTCAGTGGATGTTGCGGATCACCCGCTATGCCGATCGTCTGATCGAGGACCTCGAAGGCCTCGACTGGCCCGAGGCCATCAAGAAGATGCAGCGCGACTGGATCGGCCGGTCGGAGGGCGCCCGCATCGCCTTCGATGTCGCGGGCCATCCCCGGCAGGCCATCGAGGTCTTCACCACGCGGCCCGACACGTTGCTCGGGGCAACCTACATGGTGCTCGCGCCCGAGCATCCGCTGGTCGCGACGATCACGACCGATGCCCAGCGAA
>JAFDDA010000134.1 GCA_019311105.1 Deltaproteobacteria bacterium | reverse complement strand
GCCTGGACGTATTCGCGCAGGCGCGGGACCGGGGCGCTCCACGGCACGCTGAAGCGCCGCACGTTGTGGCCGCGGACCTGGCTGCCGAGCCCCAGCACGAAACGCCCGCCGGAGTTCTTCTGCAGATCCCAGCTCGTGTTGGCCACGACCATGGGGCTGCGAGGGAAGGCGACGGCGATGGCGGTCGTGAGTTCGACCCGCTCCGTGGCCAGCGCCGCGAAGGCGAGCGGGACGAACGGGTCGTGCTGGATCTCGGAAGTCATCAGCACGTCGCTGCCCGTGGCCTCGGCACGCTTCGCCACGTCGGCAACCTGTCGCCAGTCGCCCAGGGGGATCGAACTCGTCACACGCATGCGGGGCCTCCTCGATGGCCCGGCAGTATAGATGGAGACGGCCCCTCCCTTGCTCGGGAGAGGCCGTCTTGCTCGGAGCGCCGGGGGCGTGGCTTGCGCTTCTTCCCCCGGGTCTGCTGCCCGCCTACGAGCGGTACGCTCGTGGGCGAAGGCGACAGAGTGGCTTGTAAGCCGGGTCCTGTTCTGGCCCGAAGGCCAGCGAGGATCATTCGTCTAGGCGACGCATTGCTGCGCCGCTCGAGCACTCAACCCGGATGCCGGACCCGAAGGCCTCGGACGGACCGCCCTCAGCGGCATCCCTATGCGAGCTTGCTCCGGGAGGGGCTTGCCGCGCCGCCGGTCACCCGGCCGTCGCGCGTGGGCTCTTACCCCACGGTTTCACCCTTGCCTGTGCCGACCGAAGCCGGCCATCGGCGGTGTGCTTTCTGTTGCGCTTTCCCTCGAGTCGCCCCGGGTCGCCGTTAGCGACCTCCCTGTCCGATGGAGCCCGGACTTTCCTCCCGCGTGCCTTTCGGCATGCCGGCGATCCTCCACCCACCTCCGGCGCGGAGGGTAGTGCAGGCCGGTGGCTGGCGGGGGAGGGGCGCAAGTCCAGGTGATTCCAATGGAAAGCCAACGCTGACATCGGTGTCACTTGGGAACCGACAAAGAGTCTCATTGACAACTAAGTAAGTATCATTTAGATACTCTTGCCATGGCGGCACGCCCGGTGAGCGCAAGCGAGGCCTCGACCTCCACCGCGATCCCCCGACCCGACGAGATCTACGATCCCGTCGCGCGAGCCCTCGACTGGATCGGCGACAAGTGGACGCTCGTCCTGGTCCGCCACCTCCTCTACGGGCCCTCGGGTTTTCAGGAGCTGCGGAAGCGCACCGGGATCGCGCCGCGCGTCCTTTCCGCCCGACTTCGCGACCTGACCTCCGACGGCTACGTCGAGAGCATCGCCGACGGCGCGCGTTCCCAATACGCCGTGACCGAGCGCGGCCGCAGCCTCGAGCCCATCATCGCGGCCATCGCGCGCTGGTACGTGCTCGAAGCCGTGCGCGACTTCTCCGTCGACACGCGCAAGTTCACCGCCACCGTCCCCCAGTCGATCCTCGGAGTCCTGCCCTTCATCGTGCGCGAAGACCGTGCGGCCGACGCGGACGTGACGTTCGAGATCCGACTCGAAGGCACGGGCGGCGGCGTGTGGGCCATCGAGGTGAAGCACGGGGCCTGCCGTGTGACGCGCGGCTTCGCCGAGCGGGCGGACGTTCGCTACACGGCCGACGCCTCCCACTGGTGCGCGGTGGCCCTCGGTCGCCTCGATGCGCGGGATGCTGCCAAGCGGGGCCTCCTCAAGAAGGACGGCGGTCCCGACGCCATGGATTTCTATTTCCACCAGATTTCACGCGGCGGCACGGACGCTGCAACCGGAGGCATGGAAGCCCCGGCCCCTAGCGACGAAAGGAACCAGACATGATTTCGTTTGGACCGAACGAGGAGCAGGAGATCGTTCGCGACGCCATGCGCGAGTTCGCCGAGCAGGCGTTGCGCACGGTCGGCCGCGAGTGCGATGAGTCGGCGAGCGTGCCCGACGATCTCCTCCAGCAGGTCTGGGAGCTCGGCCTCACGGCGACCCAGATTCCGGAAGAGTACGGCGGCGGCGGTGAAGACCGGTCGCCCATCACGAACATCCTGGTGCTCGAGGAGCTCGCCTACGGCGATGCTTCGCTCGCGGCTGCCGCGGTCACGCCGTCGCTGTTCGCGAACGCGGTGCTCGACTACGGCACGGAGGAGCAGAAGGCCCAGTACCTGCCGCTCTTCACGGGCGAGAAGTTCCACGCCGCATCGCTCGCGATGGTGGAGCCCGGCGCGTTGTTCGACGTGCTGAACCTGCGCACGAAGGCCGAGCCCAAGGGCGATGGCTTCGTGCTGTCGGGCCAGAAGAGCTTCGTGCCCCTCGGAGACCGCGCACAGCACTTCCTGGTGCTGGCCCACAACACGGCTCAGGACGGGTTCGAAGGCATCGAGGCCTTCATCGTCCCCCGGGACACCAAGGGGCTCACGATCAGCGAGCCCGAGAAGAACCTCGGTCTCAAGGGCCTCCCGACCGTGGGCCTGACCCTCGATCGCGTCGAGGTGGCTGCCGCCGAGCGACTCGGTGGCGAGGCGGGGATCGACGCACGCCGCCTCGTAGCGGCGTCGCGCACGGCGATCGGCGCCGTCCTCGTCGGCATGTCCCGAGCCGTCCTCGAGTACGCCATCCCGTACGCCAAGGACCGCGAGGCCTTCGGCGAGGCCATCGCCAAGAAGCAGGCCATCGCGTTCATGCTCTCGGACATGCGCATCGAGGTCGACTCCATGCGCTGGCTGGTGTGGAAGGCCGCGAGCGAGCTTGAGCACGGGCTCGACGCCACGCGCAGCGCCCACCTCGCCCGCGTCTACTGTGCGCGCGAGGGCATGAGAATCGCCGACAACGGCGTCCAGGTGCTGGGTGGCCACGGCTTCATCCGCGAGCACCCGGTCGAGATGTGGTACCGCAACGCCCGAACCCTCGGAGTCCTCGAAGGCTCCGTGACTTGCTAAGGAGGACGACATGATCGACTTCGTCCTGACCGAGAACGACCAGAAGATCCTCGATTCCGTCCGCGCCGAGGCGCTCGTCTGCCGCAAATACGCGCGCTACTACGACGAGCACGAAGACGAGTTCGCGCCCGACGAGCTGGAAGAGGCCAAGGACTTCCCCCCGACGATGTCACTGTTCGGCAACCGCAAGGACGACGACACCAGCGTGGCCATCATGAGCATGCTGTTGTCGGCCGGCCAGTGCTGGGGCGACTACACCGTGCGCATGCGGCGCGGCAGTGGCGGCCTCGGCAACGCGGCGCTGCGCGCTGCGGGCACGCCCGAGCAGGTGGAGAAGTGGGGCGACACGACCCTCGCCATGGCCATCACCGAGCCGGGCTGCGGCTCGGACCCGTCGCAGGTGCAGACCACGGCGGTGCTCGACGAGGCCACCGACGAGTGGGTCATCAATGGCGAGAAGATCTTCGTGACCACGGGTTGCCGCTGCGATGGCGTCGTCGTCTGGGCGACCCTCGACCGGGCGGCCGGTCGCGCGGGGATCAAGAGCTTCGTCATCGAGAAGGGGATCCCCGGTTTCGAGGTCACCCACAAGGAGAAGAAGCTCGGCATCCGCGCCGACGACACGGCCGCGATGGTCTTCACCGACTGCCGTATCCCGCGGAGCAATCTGTTGGGTGGCAAAGAGGAGATCCCGAAGGCCAGCTCCGGCGGCTTCCGCGGCGTCATGAAGACCTTCAACATGACTCGCCCTGCCGTCGCGGCCATCGGCCTCGGCATCGCCGAAGCGGCCCTCGACTTCACTCGCGAGCATCTGAAGGAGGCGGGCTTCGAGGTCGAGTACGGCGGAAGCCTGCAGAGCCAGCCCGCCGTGGTGCAGAAGTTCCACGAGCTCGAAGGCCTGTACGAGGCCGCCATGCTGACGGTGATGAACGCTGCGTGGCTCTCGGGCGAAGGCAAGCCCAACAACGTCGAGGCGTCCATCGCCAAGGCGAAGGGCGGCTCGTCGGTTCGCCAGATCACCCAGGGGTGCATCGAGATCCTCGGCCCGATGGCCGTGAGTCGCGAGCACCTGCTCGAGAAGTGGTTCCGCGACGTCCGCATCACGGACATCTACGAAGGCACGGGTCAGGTCCAGAACCTGATCATCGCCCGGAACATCCTCGAGTACGACCGGACCGAGCTCAAGTAGCTCGGTCGACATCGCATCGAGCCGGGCATAGCGAGGCGGCGCCCGGCTCGTTCACTCCCGCTAGGGACGAGGCCGGAGCGCACTGCGCTCCGGCCTCGTTTGCTTTTGATAGGCTGCGAACGCGGAGGGTCCATGAAGGCGATCGTGATCGAGCAGCCGGGCGACGAGTCGGTGATGCAGTTGGGTGAAGCGCCGGAGCCCACGCTCGGGGCGGGCGATCTCCGCATCCAGGTCGCCGCGGCCGCCGTGAACCGAGCGGACCTGCTGCAGCGCCAAGGCCTCTATCCGCCGCCGCCGGGGGCTTCGCCGATCCTCGGGCTCGAGTGTGCGGGCGAGGTCGTGGAGGTCGGCGCCGATGTTTCGGGTTGGGCCGTGGGCGACCGGGCAATGGCCCTGCTGGCAGGCGGCGGATACGCGGAACAGGTCGTGGTGGACGCGGGATCGGCGCTGCAGGTGCCCGACGCGCTCGCCATCGAGGACGCCGCTGCGCTGCCCGAGGTCTTCCTCACGGTCTTCCTGAACGTCTTCCAGCTCGGGGCCTTTCCGGAGGGCGGCGCGGCGCTGGTTCACGGTGGAGGCAGCGGGATCGGCACTGCGGCGATTCAGCTCGTGCGCGCTGCGGGGGGCCGCATCGTCGTCACCGCGGGCAGCGACGAGAAGTGCCAGCGCTGCCTCGATCTCGGCGCCGACGTCGCCGTCAACTATCGCGAAGGCGACTTCGTGGCGGCATCGGCGGGCGCCTCGTGCTGATCGGCCTGATGGGCGGCGCCAAGGCCGAGGTGAACCTCGGCGCGCTGCTCACGCGCCGTCTCCAGGTCATTGGCTCGACCCTCCGCGCGCGCCCGAACGAAGAGAAGGCCGCCATCGTCGCCGGCTTCTGCGAACGCTTCGGTGCCCTCGTCGAGGAGGGCGAGCTGCGGCCGGTGGTCGACCGCGTGCTGCCTCTCGCTCAGGCCAGCGATGCGCACCGCGTGATGAAGGCCAGCGAACACTTCGGAAAGATCGTCCTGCGTGTCGCCGGGTCGTAGCCCGGCGCGCTTCCCACTCCCGCAAACCACGCTAGTCTCCCGCCTCCCCGGGCCCACCGTCGCGCCCGAGCAGAGAGAAGGAGAGACCCATGGCCGTCGAGCGAACGCTCTCGATCGTCAAGCCCGATGCCGTCGCCAAGGGCGCGACAGGCGCCATCCTGAGCCTGATCCAGGAGGCCGGCCTCGAGATCATCGCGCTGAAGATGATCCAGCTGACCGAGCAGCAGGCCCGCGGCTTCTACGCCGTCCACAAGGAACGCCCGTTCTACGGCGACCTGGTGAAGTTCATGACGAGCGGCCCTGTGGTCGTGAGCGCGCTGCAGGGCGACAACGCGATCGCGCGCTACCGCAAGCTGATGGGTGCGACGAACCCGGCCGAGGCCGACGACGGTACGATCCGGAAGGCCTTCGCGACGGACATCGAGAAGAATGCCGTGCACGGGTCCGATGCACCGGAGACGGCGCGGATCGAGATCTCGTACTTCTTCAACTCGGGTGAGATCCAGGCGCCGGTCGAAGCGCTCTAGATCGGGCGGGGTCTAGCCGGGGCAGGCCTGGGTAGATCGGGCGGGGTCTAGCCGGCGTAGGCCTGGGCCATGAGCAGCAGGGAGCCGATGTAGGCGATGGAGAGCCAAAGCACGGAACTGCGGACGACTCTCGAGACTACTCGGCGCATGATTCCCCCCGCTCCCGTTACTCGACCCAAACCCCGAGAAACTTGATAGCCAATCGATCGGGCAACCTCCCGAAAAAACAACGGTCTCGCGTGGCGAGATGTGGCGAGGATGTGGCATGGGCCTGAAAGAACAGCTCGACGGCGATCTCAAGGAGGCCATGAGGGGGCGCGAGCGCCTGCGGCTCGAGACGATCCGGTCCATTCGCGGTGCGCTCAAGAACAAGGAGATCGAGACCGGTGGCGAACTGCCGGAGGCCGACGCCCTGCGGGTCGTCCGAACGCTGGTCAAGCAGCGCGAGGAGTCGATCGAGCGCTATCGCGAGGCGGGGCGCGACGACCTCGCCGACAAGGAAGCCGCCGAGCGCGAGGTGCTTCTCGTCTATCTCCCGGACGCGCCCGACGCGGCGGCGGTCGATGCGACGGTCGCCGCGGTCATCGCCGAAATCGGAGCCAGCTCCCCGAAGGAGATGGGTCGCGTGATGAAGGAGTCGCTCGCGCGGCTCGGCCCGGCGGCCGACGGCAAGGCCGTCAGTGCCGCTGCGAAGCGGCTGCTCGCCGGCGGGTAGCCTCGGGCTGCTCTAGCGGCCCTTGAAGCTCGGCGCCCGCTTCTCGCGCGCCGCCGAGAGGCCCTCGTGCATGTCTTCGGTCTCGTAGCAGAGGGCCTGCTGCTCGGCTTCCCAGGTGAGCTGGGCGTCGAGGTGGTTGCCCTCACTCGCGCGCAGCGCCTGCTTGAGGCCGCGCACGGGGAGCGGCGCGCTCGTCGCGATTTGTCTTGCGAGGGCCGTGGCCTCGGCCAGGACGTCGTCGCGGGGCACGGCGCGATTCACCAAGCCGATCGCCGCCGCCTCCTCACCGCTGAGCGTTCGCCCCGTGTAGAGGAGGTCTGCCGCGAGGGCAGGGCCGAGCAGGCGCGGCAGCGTCCAGGTCGCGCCCATTCCGGGGTGGATTCCGAGCTGGGAGAAGTTGAAGGCCAGCTTGGCCGTGGCGTCGGCGACGCGCAGGTCGCAGCCGAGGGTGATGCACATGCCCGCGCCGATCGCGTGGCCGTTGATGGCCGCCACCGTCGGGACGGGAAGGTCACGCACGGACAGGAAGAGTTCATAGAACTTCTTCATCGTGTCCCGCGCGTTCGCCCGGGCATCCCCGGGGTTCGCCGTCCCCCGGTCTGCATGCCCCCCGATCATCCCGAGATCGCCCCCCGCACAGAACGCACGCCCTTCCGCTGCCCCGGTGAGCACCACGGCCCGTAGCGAGTCATCGCCACAAAGCTTCGCGACCTCCTCACGAAACACCTGCCCCATCGACTCGTTCATCGAGTTGCGCCGCTTGGGATTGTTCAACGAAAGCGTGACGACATCGTCGTCCCGGGAAACCAAAACGAGAGAGTCGGACATGCCGGCAGCTTAGCGCGACGCCGTGAACCGAGGAGCTGGGGGTCGGGAGACTTCCTCCGGCGAAATAAAGCGCAGGGCCGCCAAAAGAAAAGCGGGCGGCTCCCAAGAGCCGCCCGCCCGAGCCATTCGCCGGAGGAAGTCTCCCGACCCCCAGCGATGCACCAAGAAGAGATCTAGTCCGCAGACCGTCGAAGGAAGGCAGGATCCTCGAACACATCCTCGTCCTCCTCCTCCCCAAGCCCCCGCCCCCGATTCCGAAGGAACGCAGGCACGTCCAACTCGTCCTCGAACGGCGAATCCATCTGCACTTCCGGGCCCGCGCCGGCCTCCGCCGCCGGAGCCTCGAGCCCGATCGGCAGGTCGGCGATCTGCTCCGCCGTCATGGCAGGCTGCTGGGCAGGCGCATCCCGGCGAGGCATCTCGACGACCCGCGGCGCCTCGCTAGACGGGGTCGTGGTGCGGCGCTTGCGTTCCGGACGCGGCCGGTCGTCCTCGAGCCCGGTGGCGATCACGGTGACGCGCACCTCGCCCTCGGGGATCTCGTCGTCGATCACGGCGCCGAAGATGATGTTCGCATCCTCGTGGGCCGCTTCCTGGATCACCATGGAGGCCTCGTTGACCTCGAACAGTGTCAGGTCCTCGCTGCCGCTGATGTTGATCAGGACACCTCGGGCCCCCTCGATGGAGAGGTCCTCGAGCAGCGGGCTCGAGATCGCCATGCGCGCGGCGTCCGCCGCGCGGTCGTCGCCGGTCGAGATGCCGGTGCCCATGAGGGCCATGCCCATCTCGTTCATGATCGTGCGCACATCCGCGAAGTCGAGGTTCACGAGGCCGTGCACGGTGATCAGGTCCGCGATGCCCTTCACCGCGTTCAGCAGGACGTCGTCCGCCAGCCGGAACGCGTCCTTCATGGCCGTGCCCTTGCCTGCGACGGCAAGCACACGGTCGTTGGGGATGGTGATGAGGGTGTCGACGACGTCGTGCAGCTCTTCCAGACCCTGGTCGGCATGGCGCTGTCGCACCTTGCCTTCGAACGTGAAGGGCTTGGTCACCACGGCCACCGTGAGGGCTCCGACCTCGCGCGCGATCTCGGCCACCACGGGTGCCGCGCCCGTGCCCGTGCCACCGCCGAGGCCCGCGGTCACGAACACCATGTCGGCGCCGGCGAGCTGATCGTGGATGCGATCGCGAACCTCGAGCGCCGACGCGCGACCCTTCTCGGGGTCGGCGCCGCAGCCGAGGCCGCGTGTGACCTCGGTGCCGAGCTGCATCTTGAGACCGGCGCGGTTGAAGTCGAGAGCCTGCGCATCGGTGTTGGCCGCGATGAACTCGACGCCCGCGAGGCTCGACGTGATCATCGTATTGATGGCGTTGCCGCCGCCGCCGCCCACGCCGACGACCTTGATGTTCGCCTTCAGCTGGGACGCGCCTTCGAATTCGAGGAGGTCGTCCTCGCCCGCGGGTCCGAGCTCGAGAAGCTCGGTCTTTCCGCTCTGCCTGCCTTGATTCGCGCCCTTGGCGCTCCTCTGAGTCCGTCGCTGCCCTCGATTCGCCATCATGCACCCCCCGTGACCGCCGATAGTAGTGAAAAAACCCTGATTTCGTAAAGGCTTGGCTCTGAAAGTTGCGACCGATCCGAGCCGCCTCGTCGCCGCCCGCCCGTCCTCTCGGACGGGCGGGGCAGAGCCCCTATTCCGCTAGCTCCACGCCCCGTGGAACCAGTCCCGCATGCGCTTCAGGATGGGCTTGAACTTCGATCCACCCCGGATCGGGAACCCGCTTCGCGCGTGGTCCCAGGTCATGCCGAAGGCCACGAGGCCGACGCCCGTGGCATACATGGGGCTGCGCACGACGTCCTGGAGGCCGCCGACGTGAGAGGGCGATCCGCGCCGAACGGGCGCTTCGAAGATCTCCTCCGCCAGTTCGACGATGCCTTCGAGCGCCGAGGCGCCGCCGGTCAGCACGACCCCGGACGGGACGCGGCCCTCGAGCCCGGCCTTCGCCACCTCCTGTCGTGCGATCGACAGGATCTCCTCCGCCCGCGGCTCGATGATCTCGCACATGATCTTGCGCGAGACCTCCCGCGGCTTGCGGCCGCCGACGCTCGGCACCGAGATCACGTCGTCACTCCCGAGGTAGCGGGCCGAGGCGACGCCGAACTTCTTCTTGATGCGCTCGGCCTCGTCGAAGGGCGTCCGAAGCCCCACCGCCAGGTCGTTCGTGATGTGGTAGCCGCCGAGCCCCAGGACCGACGTGTGCTTGATCGAGCCTTCGCCGAAGACCGCGATGTCGGTGGTGCCGCCGCCGATGTCGATCAGGCAGACGCCGAGGTCGCGTTCATCGTCGGCCAGCACGGCTTCGGCCGATGCCAGGGGCTCGAGCACGATGTCCATGACGTTGAGGCCGGCCTTGTTGGCGCACTTCACGATGTTCTGGGCGCTGGTCACCGCCGCCGTGACGATGTGGATCTTCGCCTCGAGGCGCACCCCGCACATCCCGAGCGGCTCCCGGATCCCGTCCTGATCGTCGATGATGTACTCCTGCGGGATCACGTGGATGACCTCGCGGTCCATCGGGATCGCGACGGCCTTCGCGGCATCGATCACCCGCTTCACATCGCCTTCGCCGACCTCCTGGTCCTTCACCGCCACGACGCCCGTCGAGTTCATCCCCCGGATGTGGCCCCCGGCGATGCCCGCGTAGACGCTCGTGATCTCGCAGTCCGCCATCATCTCCGCCTCTTCGATGGCGTGCTTGATGGATTGCACGGTGGCGTCGATGTCGACGACCACACCCTTGCGGAGCCCGCGGGAGGGGTGAGTCCCGATCCCGACCACGTCCATTCCGGTCTCCGTCCGCTCTGCCACCACCGCACAGACCTTGGTGGTTCCGATGTCCAACCCGACGATCAACTCATCCTTGCGTGCCATGTCCCTCTCACCCCCTGAATGCGACCGCCGATCTCTCGGTGGGTCGCGGTTCGCGGCGGCGCCCCCATGCGCCCCCGCCTGTCCGGCGGCTCCATCCGGAGCCCCCGGTCGAATCGTCTAAGCGCGGCTCACGAGCCCTCCCAGAGGACTGCGCGGCCGCCGAAGCGCAGATCGATCACGCGGGCCGCGATGGCGGGGCCGACGTTGGCTGACAACAGCTGAGCGAGGCGATCGAGCTGGGCGTCCGCCGCATCGCGTTCGATGAAGATGGCCGGCGCAAAGCCGCGCAAGCGAAGCTCGGCGCTGGCCTCGCGCTGAGGCAGGCCGAGGGTCACGCGGCGCGGGACCTCGAGGCCGCGATCCCGGAAGCGCGCCGCCAGGGCCAGCGCCTCGACCAGCCGCGGGTCGGGCTCGCCCACGGGTGCGGGAGAGGCCAGTGCGATCGCCACGAGGCGCGCGACGTCGGTCTCGCTGGCGGGTGCGAAGGCCATGCCGCTGCGGTCGACCGCATGGGGCGCGCCGTCGTCCCCCGCCGCCGTGACGGCAAGCGCGGTGCGCTCGACGACTCGGACCTTCAAGGTAGAGGGCGGCCAGCGAAGCGTCGTGACCTCGGCGACCCACGGGTGAGCCGAGAGCCCGGCCTCGATCGGTGCGAGGTCGAGATCCACCAGCGGGACGCCGTGGGCGGGCGCCAGCACGTCGCGGAGTTCCTCGAGCGCGATGCGGTCGAGGCCCTGCACGACGATGTGTTCGACCTGGAAGGGGGCCTGCCGGATCCGGACCTCGCCGTAGTCGAGGGCATGGGGCGTGATGTAGATGACGCCCAGCAGGGCGAGCACGCCGGGCGCGATGGCGAGATGGCGCGCAAGCCGGTTGGGCTCGGGCGCCGGGCCTCGTGCCCGGGTGCCGGCCATGCGACCCGGGCGTCGCTGGCCCGCGCGCGCGCGGCCGCGGGATTCGCTCGTCGAAAGTCGCTTTCTCATGCCTCGTTCCTTCCCACGATTCGAACCTCGGTCTCGAGCTCCACGCCGGCCTCGCGCGCCACCCGCTCACGGGCGGTCTCGATCAGGCCCAGAACGTCGGCGGCCGTGGCGCCGCCGCGGTTTACGATGAAGTTCGCGTGGGTGGGCGAGATCTCGGCCCCGCCGACGCGCGTGCCCTTCAACCCGACGGTTTCGATCAGGCGCCCCGCGAAGTCTCCCGGCGGGTTCTTGAAGACCGAGCCGCATGACGGCGCGTCGAGCGGTTGGCTGCCGGCCCGCTGTGCGAGCAGGGCATCGACCTCGGCCTGGACGGCCTCGGGCGTAGATTGCTCGACGCGGAAGACTGCGCCGACGATCACAGATCCCGGCGCCGTCCCGTGCAGTTCGCGATAGCGGAAGTCGAGGTCGGCGGCGTCGAGGGTTCGCGGCGCATCCTCGCCGGGCACCTGGAGTTCGACGCTCTCGACGACGTCCTTCACTTCGCGCGGGCCGATGCCAGCGTTCATCGCGACCCAGCCGCCGATCGTCCCGGGGATGCCGGCGCCGAACTCGAGGCCGGCGAGGCCGGACTTCGTGCACAGGCCGGTGAGGCTCGCGTGGCTCACGCCCGCTTCGGCGGCGACTCGGGGCCCCGCACGCCGTTCGAGGGCGCGGAAGGCGCTGAGCTTGATGGCGACCCCGTCGAGCCCGCCGTCGCGCACCAGCAGGTTGAAGCCCGAGCCGGCCACGAGGTGCGGCCAGCCACGGCGCTTGCACAGGGCGAGCAGGGCGGCGAGGGCCGGCCGGTCTGCCGGAGTGACCAGCGCCTCGACGGGGCCGCCCACGCGCAACGAGGTATGCCGCGACATCGGCGCGTCGAAGACGACGCGTTCGCCGAGGAGCTCCGAGAGCTCGCGCTGCAGCGTCGACGTGCTCAATCCGCCTCCAGCGCTGCGAGCATTTCGGGGCCGAGTCGCACGACGCTGCCTGCGCCGAGGGTCACGAGCAGGTCGCCGGCCTCGAGCTCGGGGACGAGGCGCCCGGGGACATCGGTCAGGTCGGCCACGTGTTCGACGTCGCGGTGGCCGTGTGCACGGATCGCCTCGACCAGGGCGGGCGTGTCGGCGCCCGGGATGGGGGCCTCGCCCGCCGGGTAGACGTCGGTCACCAGCAAACGATCGGCGTCGTTGAAGGCGGTGGCGAACTCGCCGAGCAGATCTCGGGTGCGCGTGTAGCGGTGGGGTTGGAACACGACCACGACGCGGCCGTCGTGGACGGCCCGGGCGGCGGCGAGGGTGGCCCGCACCTCGGCCGGGTGGTGCCCGTAGTCGTCGACGACCCGCACCCCGCGGGCCTCGCCGAGTAGCTGGAAGCGACGTTCGATGCCTTCGAAAGCGCCGAGAGCTTCGGCCGCCGCGGAAAACTCGACGTCCAGCTCCAGCGCAACCGCCAGGGCGGCGAGTGCGTTCGCCACGTTGTGTCGGCCCGGCAGCGCGAGCCGCACGTCGCCGAGTTTCTCGCCCCGTCGGCGAACGCCGAAACGTACGCCCCAGCCCGAACGTTCGAGGTCGTGGCCCACCAGGTCGGCCTGGGAGGAGAAGCCGTAGGTCGAGACCCGCCGCGTGATCCGGGGCAAGATCGCCTGCACGCCCGGGTGATCGAGGCACAGCACGTTCACGCCCCAGAATGGCAGCCGGTTCGCGAACTGGACGAAGGCGTCGCGCAGGGCGGCCTCGCTCCCGTAGTGATCGAGATGTTCGGGGTCGATGTTGGTGATCACCGCGATCACGGGGGCGAGGCGCAGGAACGATCCGTCGCTCTCGTCGGCTTCGGCCACGAGCAGGTCGCCGTGTCCGAGGCGCGCGCCCGTCACCTCGTGGTCCGTGCCCGTGCCGAGGACGCGGCCGCCGATCACCGCCGTCGGGTCGAGCCCGGCGGAGCCGAGGACATGGGCGATGAGCGATGTGGTCGTGGTCTTGCCGTGGGTGCCTGCGACGGCGATCCCGTCCTTCAGGCGCATGACCTCCGCCAGCATCTCGGCGCGCGGGATCACCGGGATCTTGTGCTCCTCGGCGAAGCGCAGCTCGGGGTTGTCTGCCGGCACGGCCGAGGAGAAGACCACCACGTCGGCGTCGCCCACGTGGCCGGCGTCGTGTCCCACCTCGACGCGGATGCCCAGCTCGCGCAGGCGTAGGACGGTCGGGCCTTCGCGCAGGTCGGTCCCGGAGACGTGGTAGCCCTGGCTCTTCAGAAGCTCGGCCAGGCCGCACATGCCGATCCCGCCGACGCCCACGAAGTGCACTCTGCGAATTCGTCGGTACATGGTCTTCCCTCGTCACTGCGGCTCGTGATTTCGTTGGACGCATCACCGGGGCGGGATCCACGGCTGCCCGATCGGGCAGGTCTCGGATGGACCGTTCACGCGGGACCCGACCGGATGGGCCCCGCCCCGGGGATGGCGTCTAACTCGTCATCGAGCCGAAGATCTCCTTGCAGTCGTCCACGATCGCGCGCGCTGCGCCGGGCCGAGCCCGGCTTGCGAGCGCGCGCCGCATTTCCGTGATTCGCGTCGGCGCCGAGAAGAGCGCGCGCAGTTCGTTCGCCAGGG
>JAFDDA010000005.1 GCA_019311105.1 Deltaproteobacteria bacterium | reverse complement strand
CTACTCGAGTTCCTCGCCGCGGGGCTTCCCACTCTGGCGTTCGCGGATTGCCTGGGTGGCCTCGAACTCCCGGTGGTGTGCGTCGAGAAGAACGCCCGCGCGATTGCCGACGCCGTGCGATCCCTCGCGCGCGACCCCGAGCGAGCCGCGCAACTCTCTCGCGCTGGCCGGAGCGCGATCGCGCCGGACTACGACTGGCAAGAGACGACGGCGCCCCTCGAGCGTGCTCTAGAGAAGCTGGGCTGACTCGCTAAGTCGTTGTCGACTTCTCGAAGACGAAGAGGCGGTTGAGGCCGAGCTGGAAGGCCTCCACCGCCACGGTCCGGAACCCGGCGCGCTCGAAGATCGGGCCGGTCTCGTCGATGTCGAAGCCGTGGTGTTCATCGATGTCCATGCCGTCGGCCAGGCGAAGGAGGATCAGCGCATCGACGATCTTGTCGACGAAGGGGTGGGGCACGGTCAGCACCACCCGGCCGCCGGGTGCGAGGAGACGGTGGCAGGCATCGGCGAACTCGTCGGGTGCCTGCACGTGCTCCAGTACGGCGAGGGCGGTGATGCAGTCGAACCTCTCGGGCTCGGACTCGAGATCCTTCGGGAAGACCCCACGCTCGATGCGGACGCCGTCGGCGTCCGAAGGCTTGGCCACCCCGTCGATCCCCACGGCGCTTTCGACGCGGTCGCCCACGCGGTCGATCAGGCTGCGGTCGAAGCAGCCGACGTCGAGCAGGCGGTCGCCGGCGCGGACCCAATCGGCAGCGTGTCGGATGCGCCACTGGCGCAGGATGCGATCGGCGATGCGCATGCGGGCTAGCCGCGCCGCCGCTTGATGCCGAGCATCGAGTAGACGAACGACATCAGGACGGTCTGGATCCCGATGGCGGCGAGGGTCGAACCGAACACCATGGGCCGCAGCGTCACCGAGCTGTCGAGGGGGCCAAAGCCTCCTCCTGCCCACTCGAGAGCCAGCCGTGCGATGAGGAAGATCCCGACGGCGGTCACGAGCAGCCCGCCGAGCAGGCCGCGCTCGAGGGTGAAAACCTCGAAGCTCTTTTCGAGCCACGGCGCGGGAGGCCCGATCTCTTCTTCTACGGCATAGATGCGCGCGACGAATGCAACGGTGATGGTCTGGAAACCGACGATCATGAAGAGGCTCCCTACGAGCATGGTGTGGACGTCGAGCACCGCATCGCCCACCGAGAGCGGGCCGCGCGCGAGCGCCGCAAGCAGGGCTGCGCCGGCGAGGAAGAGCGCGAAGCCCGGGAGGAAGAGCGTGTAGCGCGGCGACAGCGTGAGGAGGAAGCGGAGGTGCCGCCAGCCGTCTCGCCAGGTGCGCAGGTGGGGCGAGCGGCTCCGACCATCGGGTCGGAGCGTCACGGGGACCTCCGCGATCCGCAGCTTCGCGGTGGCGGCTTTCACGACGATCTCGCTCGCGAGCTCCATCCCCGTGGTCCGCAGGTTCATGGCGCGGAAGGTCTTCTTCGTGAAAGCACGCAGGCCGCAATGGAAGTCGGAGATCTCGGTCTTGAAGAGGAAGCGGCCGAGGAAGGAGAGGACGGGGTTCCCGAGCCAGCGGTGAAGCGGCGGCATGGCGCCCGGCTCGATGCGGCCCTTGAAGCGCGACCCCATCACCAGGTCTGCGCCTGCGCGCAGGGCCTCGACCATGGGCATGGCCTCGCCGAAGTCGTAGCTCATGTCGGCGTCGCCCATGATGAGGAATTCGCCGCGCGCCGCTTCGAAGCCGCCGATCAGGGCGGCGCCGTAGCCGCGCTCGGGGATGTCGACGACGCGCGCGCCCTCGGCCCGGGCGATCTCCTGGGAGCCGTCGGTGCTGCCGTTGTCCGCGATCACGACCTCGGCGTCGAGGCCATTGCGGTCGATGCATCCGCGCGCGGCACGAATGCACGCGGCGAGGGTTTCCGCCTCGTCCAGGCAAGGCATCACGAACGAGACTTCGACCGGGCGCTCCATGGGGCGGAGAAGATAACCCCTGTCGGTGTGGCCGGTCACGCCACATCGCGCCGCACTCAGGCTGCGCGTGGCCTGCCGGCCGCCCGCCGTCGAATGGGGCCGGGGTCGGCTAGGGTCGGGCGCGATGAGCCTCTGGGAGTCTGGGTATCAAGCGCGCGCGGCGCGAACCCTGCGCCGCCGCGACCCGGTGCTCGGCGCGGTGATCCGCCGCGTCGGCCTGCCCGCGATCCGTCGACGCGGTTCGGTGTATCGCTCGCTGCTTCGCTCGATCCTGTTTCAGCAACTCGCGGGCGCCGCCGCGCGGGCCATCGAGGGCCGCTTCAAGGCGCACTATGGCGGCCGCTACCCCGAGCCCGAAGCGTTGCTCGCGACCCGGGCTCCCACCCTTAGGAAGGCGGGCCTCTCGCGCCAGAAGATCGCGGCCATGCGGTCGGTCGCCGAGGCCTATGGCGCGGGCGAGATCCGCCCCCGCCGCTTCCCCCACATGAGCGACGACGAGTTCATCGCGGCCGTGACGCCGCTGCGAGGCATCGGCGAGTGGACCGCCCACATGACGCTGATGTTCAGCCTCGGCCGCCCGGACGTCCTGCCCGTCGGGGACTACGGCGTCCGCAAGGGCATGCAGGATCTCTACGGTCTGGCCGAGCTGCCCAAGCCCGCCGAGATGGAGTGCATCGCCGAGCCCTGGCGGCCGAACCGGACGATCGGGAGCTGGTATCTATGGCGCCACCTCGACCCGGTCGACGGAGGCGGGTAGGGCGCCCTGCGGGCCGATCCGCAATACTCCCGGCTCTCGCGCGTCCCCATCGTCTAGTGGCCTAGGACTCCGCCCTTTCAAGGCGGTAACACGGGTTCGAACCCCGTTGGGGACGCCATCTTTTCGGGGACTTAGGTCCCTTTTTCTTGCGTGCAGCTTGAGTGTGAGGCCGGAGGATGCCAAGCGGCGCCCGCTTCGCGAGGCGCGCGTAGCGCTCGGTCGAGTGTGGGCTCGCATGCCCAAGGGCGTGTTGAACCTCGTAGAGAGTGGCGCCACGCCGGACGGCGTCCGTCGCGACCGAGTGCTTGGTGCCCGAGTAGAGAGGCACTATCGGCAGCCCTGCCGCCCTTGTTCCGGCTTTCCAATACCAGACGAGCTGCCCGTGGCTGAACCGCTCGCCCTTGATGGAGAAGAGGGGGCTGTCAGTCCGTGACCATTTTCTCGCGGCCGCCTCGTTGATGGGGAGGAAGAGCTGCCCTCCCGGCCCGAGGAAGACCGGATAAACGCGCGTCGCTTCAGGACCGGCGGCGCCCCGCGACCGCTAGGCCGGCGATCCCAGAGCCGAAGATCGCGAGGATGGTGGGCTCGGGAACGGTCGCCGCGAAGGTGACGTCGCTAATGTCGAGAAGGGTCAGCGGGCCCATGTCGGTCGGGATGTCGTGGAAGCTGCCCGTGCCGAAAGGCGACGGCTCGAACACCGGACCGAAGGAGGTGGTGAGATCCCAGCTGGCGCAGCTGGGGTTACAACCAATGTCGAGGATGTCGTCGCCGTCTGCACCCTGTCCGAGGAAGATCACGTCTGCCCCTTGGTTAACGCCGAAGCGCAGGCCCGGGGCCGTGAAGGTCCTGAGCACGCCGTTGAGCAGGATGGTGCCGCTGGTGGCCGGGTCCAGGACGAAGACTTCGCTGTTGACCGTGATCCGGGAACTGGTGTCTGCCTGGAACGTGATCACGAAGGTCGCGGGGATCGGGGCCGCCGAGGCAGTAGGGATCGACGCCGAGCCTGACCAGGTGGCGGTAATGGGAGCGGCCTGGGCCGAGCCTGAAAGAAGCAGGACAATGGCGACGACGAAATACTTCTGGATCCGCATGAACGACCTCTACGCGTAACACGCTCGGGTCTAGGTGGTGGGCGGACCGGTTTTGTGTCGGATTCAGGCCTCAGCCGCTGATGGGCCCTAGTTCCCCTGCCGCCACACTGCCGCCACATCCGAGAGGCCGTAAAGCAGAACGAAATCAATCGCCTACGTCATCCGGCGGCGGGTTCGATTCCCGCCGCCTCCACCACTCAGGGGACCGTGGACACGCAGCTTGACCTCCTCGCTGGCCGGGTGGTTTGATGAACAGAGGCCGTACGGGCGAGCACGGGCAGGTTATTGCTGGCCCGGTCGCCCGCCACGTGGCCTTGGAGGTGGACCCATGTTCCGATTCCTGCAGAGACGAAGGGGCGGCGTGCTGACCGCCGCGCTGTCCGTGGCGCTCTTGGTTCCTATAGCCCTCGTACTTGGGGCGCACGAGGGGACCGCGCGCGATCACCAGGAGCCGTGGGCTCAGGCCCCGCGCGCGAGCGCGCGGTTCGACTTCGTGGTCGAGCGCAACGGCACAGTCTTCGGCCGCTTCCAGGAGGTTTCCGGGCTGAGCAACGCGAACGAAGTCGTGGAGTTCCGCGAGGGCGGGGATCCCGGTGTGGTGCGCAAGATCCCCGGGCGGCTGAAGTACGCGGACATCACGCTTAAGCGCGGAATCGTCTCGGGAGACCTCTCGCTCTGGGAGTGGCGTGAGCAAGTGGAAACCGACTTCTCGAGCGCCCGATCCGATCTCGTCGTGAGGATGGTCGACATGCGCGGGACCGAACACGCAATCTGGCACTTCACGAACGCCTGGCCGTCGAGGGTCTCCGGGCCTCAAGCGAGGTCCGACGGCAACGACATCGCAGTCGAAACCCTCGACCTGGTCCACGAAGGCGTGGTGCGGGTGCAGTAGGCCTTGGGGGTGCTCTGGGGGTTGTGATTTCGGGGGCCGCGGATCAGCTAAGTCCCTGAAATCACTCCTCTTCGTCATCCGGATGTGCGGGTTCGAGTCCCGCAACTGCCGGAAATGGGCGTCTGCCCCGTAACCTGTCTATCCAGGGATGTAGTTGTAGCGAGCAACGGCTCGTGATGAGCGGAAGCTGCCCTACGGCACCAGCCCCGAAGGCCCTGGAACACTGGCCTGGAAGCCGCTTAGGAACAGGCCGAAGTCTTCGATGTTCACAGTTCCATCGGCGTTCATGTCCGAGCCCGCGCCGGAATCGACCTGATTCTGGAAGGCTGTCAGGAAAATGCTGAAGTCGGCGATGTTGCACGATCCGTCGTTGTCGAAATCGCAGTCGCAGGGGTTTCCATAGCCGTCTGCGTCGGTGTCTTTCTGCCCGACGTTCTTGATGAGCTGGCAGTTGTCGACCGAGTCATCGATGCCGTCCCCATCGTTGTCCGCGGGAGGAACCCAGGACATCGAGAACGTGTCGGGCTCCGCCTCCGGGTCGAACTCGGGCGGTGCCACGACCTGAAGCAGGTAGAGGCCCTGCGCGAGATCGGGCAGGTAGAGCTTGAATTTCTCGCGCAGCGGAGCGACCGGGTCCGGGATCGCCGGGGTCGGCCCCGGCCACGGCTCGCCGGGTGAGGGCGGCTGCGACGCGAGCTCACGCACGGGGTTGGTGGCATGGGCACCACCGGGCCGCGAGCTCGGCACGGAGCCCGCGAGCCCGGCCGGGGTCTCGCCCCCGTCCGCATCGTGGGTGAGGGTGAGCCCCTCGGGAAGGGCCTTTGCGACCTCCGCTCCGAATGCGTCGAGTAGCGTGATGGCGGAGCCCACGGGCGCCGTGAAGGCCATGTCCACGGCGCTGGTCTCGTCCCAGGAGACGAAGAAGTAGTCGCAGCCGTCCGCCAGGCATCCCGTGACCTTGGGCTGCTGCAGGTCGAACGTGGCCTCGGCGAACTCGAGGAAGCTCGGGATGCAGCGCGGGAAGAAGCCTCCCGAGCAGGATGCAGCGCGCGCCTCGCGCGACTGGGACAGGATCTGTGCGAGGCTTCCGTCCGGAACCCGGAGCACCTGGGTCAGGAACTCCGCCGAGTAGGTGTACGCGTAGCGTTGAAGCCTCTGGCGGCCGCCGTCGGTCAGGTCGAAGAGCTCGGTGTCGGACAGGTCCGGGCATTCCAGTCGCTCGAACAGGCTTCCGGCCCGCCGGGGCGTGCTGATTCCCGTCGCGCGCACGAAGTCGTCCGGCGGTGTGAAGCCGTTCTCGGCCTCCACGCGAACGTGCAGCACCGTCTCGGCGTGGATCTCCTCCTCGACGATCGGGCCGGACACCTGGTAGCCGAGGGATCCGCAGCTCGGGACCGGGCCGTGAGCCACAGGGATGAGGGGGTCGAGATAGGTGCCGAGCGAGGGGACGGCGACGCGCAGCACGTCGTTGTCGTCGATCGGGCTGATCGTGTAGCTGAGCAGCGAGTCCGCGCGGAGCCGGAGCGTGCCGGCACCCGGGTCGCCGACGCTCCAGTCTCCGAATACCGCCGCGGGAGGCGTCCCAAGCACCAGCCAGGGCCCGATCGAGGTGCCCCCGAAGTCCGAGAAGAAGTCCCAGTCGACCAGGGCGACGCCGCTGTCGCGCACGCTCGGGTCGTTCCTCGACGTGGCGGTCCAGTCGAGCGCGAGCCCCTCTGGGATCGATCCACTCGGCGGGAAGGTCCAGGCGCTCGACAAGGGCCAGGGTCCACCTGCGGCGAGAGAGACGCCGAGCTCGCTGCCGTAGGATCGGCTCGCCTGGTCCACGAAGGCCACGTCGACCTGGTCGGCCGTGGCCCCCGTGTTCCACACCGTTGCTGGGATCGTTCCCGGATCGATGTCGAGGACGTGTGCGACGTCCAGGAACACCCCTGGGCCGGCCGCAGGGACGTCGACGTAGACCTCGGTCGTCTCCGCCGCCGGCCCGATGTCGAACACGCGGATCCGGGTGGACGAGCCATCCTGCCAGAGCGGCGCCGCCATGGTCGCCGGCGTGTTTCCGTCGGCGGAGTCCCAGGCACTGCGGCCGTCGGCTCCCCGACAGAAGTTCGACGGAGCACCCGACACCCGATCCCCGCTGGAAGCGGGATCCGGCAGCGGCTCGTCGAGGGTCCAGACCGAGCCGGCGACGGCGTCGACGGTCACGTCGAGATTCTCGGGCGTGGTGCGAATGGTCGCGACGAAGGGTGTCGCGGGAAGGGTGCCGGAGATCGCAGCCACGGTGAGCGAGCTGGCACCCGACGCCGCGTCGGCCGCCAGCTCCGTCGCGAAGTACCCGCCCCAGCCGGCAGCACGCCAACGGGCCCGCGACCCCGTGGGATGGAAGCGCGTGGTTGGTGCCGTGAGGACGACGTTGGTTCCGCTGGACGCGGCGCTGGCCAGTACGATCTCCTCCTGGGTGGATGCGTTCGGAGCGTCTTCTCCGTCCACCTGGCGGATCAACAGCGGGAACCCCGGGGTCGGGAAGCGCCACTGGTCGATCGCAAGCGTCGAGGATCCGATCGATGCGTCGGCCGTGAGAACGGCGAAGTCGCCGCAGCCCGGAGCCCAGCGGGTCCCGTCGGCGGCCAGGACCTCGATGGGAGGCTCGCTGTCTCGGGTGGGGGGCCAACCGTCCGTTTCGATGCGGGTCAAGAGGAGGCCCGAGTCCGGCGAGTTGAAATCGATCGTTCCGCAGAGCGCATTCACGCGGTTCTCGAGCATCAGGTAGTCGCTCGTGCCGCGGACCGGGTCGTACAGGAGGAGCGGACTGCCGCCGAGGTCCGAACGTCGCAACGGGTAGCGCCCGTCCTGGGAGACGACGGTGGGCACGGTCCAGCCGAGCAGCATCTTCGTCCACGCGGTCACGCCGTAGATGGCGGGGCCCGATCCGATCGTCGGCCCCATCGCGGACCACGAGCCGACGCCGTAGCCGTAGAAGTGATCGTGGCCGAAGAGCGCGTGCATGGCCTCGTGGATCCAGGTCCCGAAGGAGCCCGGCATGCCGTCGACGATCGGGACGGAGAAGCCGGCGAAGCCGACCCCGTCGAGCGCCGAGACGTCCGACAGTCCCCCGGCCTGGCCGCCTTGCGCAGAGTTCGCCGCATTGACGGCATAGAGCAGGAGCTCTTCGTTCTGGAGCGTGCCGTCGCCATCCGCGTCGAAGCTCCCGTAGTCGACGAACGGGTCGGCCGCCTCCACGGCCAGGCGTCGGAAGCCGAGGGTCTCCCAGTCCGACTCCATGACACCCTCGATCAGGACGACGCCGTCGTTGACGGTGCCCTGGGTCTCGGCGGCCCGGCTCAGGTCGAAGCGCCCGCCCGATGCCGTCCGGAACCAGGTGGCGACCGAGTGGGTGCAGGCGACGCGGGGCCCGAAGACGCTCGCCGCGACCGAAGAGGCTGGGAAGGAGCTGTGGTCGACTCCTGCACGACGCATGACGACGACCAGGGTCGGAACCGGTCCTGCCGGGTTGCCCGTCGCAGCGGACAGGCGCGCTGGCCGCCGGGGAAAGGGATCGCCGCCAAAGTCGAAGGGCGGCGTCGGGTAGGTCTGCGCCCAGGCCGACGTGGCCAGCACGAGCCAAAGCAGGGCTCCGGCGAGCGGGTGGAGGAGGCGGACGCCTCCGACGAGAAGTCCGATCTGCCGCATTGAGCTGTCCTCGGCAACGGGTCTCCAGCGCGACCTTTCAGCCCTACTCGCTCAGGAGGGCGGAAGTCAAGCCGATCCGCAGGGGGAGGGCCGCCCGCCTTCGGTCCTCGTAGCCTGAGATCCCCCGGAGCACGGCGCGTCGGGTCGGCCGCCGTCACGCCGGCACCCATCACGCACCCAACGAAAACCGTTGAACGAGCGTGCTAAGTGCCCGGAATCCCGTACCCACCCCAGAGGTTCGAACCCCGTTGGGGACGCCATACATACTAGAACTGTTGGAGTTTTTCGGGCCTCTCCAACCGTTGCAGCAATTCTGCACCAAAACTCCGCTCACTTCTTCGCCTCCAAGACGCGCACGAGCGCGCTCGGCCCGAGCTTCCCCTAGATCCGTGTGCTTCGAACGTCGGCGTGTCCGAGGAACGCCTGCACGTCTTCCTCGCGCACCCCGGGCTGGTTCAGCCGGTCCGTGGCGAACGTGTGTTTCGTCCCCTCGTAAAACTTCGACCGTACCCCTACAGCCTTGCAGGCTCGCCGCCAGGTGTCGGACAGCGTCGCGTGAGACCAGCGGTGCCCGTCAAACGCGAACAACGGTGCTCCGGGGTCTCGGGGCATCCTCGTCTCGATCCACGCTGAAAGCCTGGTGTCGCAGGGGATCTCGCGGATGCGACCCGTCTTTGTGCGCTCCACGACGGGAGCGTCGATCCCTTGCCCCTCGCACTTCCGATCGACCCGGAGCCATCCGTTCCGGTAGCAGGCCACGATGAGCCCGCGCGCCTCGCTCGGCCGGAGCCCGAGAGTCCCGGGCCACCCGCCCGGCAGGCGGCCTCGCCACCCGCGCCGTGGCCCGACCCGGCGCCCCCCGAGGCAACCCGCCGCACGTCGGCCCGCTGGCGCCAGCTCGGGCCGGATCGAGCCCGAGCGGCTATCGTGCGCGCCGATGGACGACACGCGAGCTTTCACGAGCGCCGACACCCAACCCGCGATCCCCGAAGATCTCAACCCGGCACGCATCGTCGACGCACAGTTCGACCGTGCCTTGGCCTACATGCCGCCCTTCCAAGAGGGGCTGGTGGAGTTCCTGCGCCGACCACGGCGGATCGTCGAGGTGGAGTTCCCGATCGAAACGGCCGAGGGTCGCGTCCGTTCCTTCGTCGGCTACCGGGTGCTCCACAGCCGAGTGCGTGGGCCGGGCAAGGGTGGGATCCGCTTCCACCCCGACGTCACCGAGGATGAGGTGCGCGCGCTCGCGGCCTGGATGACCTGGAAGTGCGCCGTCATCGACGTGCCCTTCGGCGGTGCCAAGGGGGGCGTGGTCTGCAACCCGAAGGAGCTTTCCTCGGGGGATCTACGCCGCATCACCCGGCGCTACATCGCGGAGCTGGGCGAGAACATCGGCCCCCACATCGACATCCCGGCCCCGGACGTGAACACGGACTCGCGCACGATGGCGTGGGTCTACGACACCTTCCAGATGCTCCACCCGGACCGCAACAACCTCCCCGTCGTGACCGGCAAGCCCCTGGACATGGGCGGGTCGCTCGGGCGCGAAGACGCCGTAGCCCGCGGCGCCCGCCACGCGATCGTGCGGCTCGTGGAGCGTGGAGGTGTGCCCGGCCTCGAATCCCTCGCGGGTGCGCGTGTCGTCATCCAGGGGTTCGGCAACGTGGGCCGCCACTCGGCGACGCAGTTCACCGAGCTCGGCACGCGGGTCGTGGCCGTGAGCGACAGCCAGGGTGGCATCTACAACCCGGAAGGCATCGACCTCGCGGCAGCGCAGCGGCACAAGGCTGAGACCGGCTCGGTCATCGGAGTCGCTGGCACCGTGACCGTGGACAACGAAGCGCTCATCGGCCTGCCCTGCGACGTGCTGATCCCCTCCGCGCTCGAGTGCGTGATCCGAAGGGACAACGCGCACGAGGTGCAGGCGAAGCTCGTGGTCGAAGGCGCCAACGGACCGACCACGCCTGCGGCCGATCGGATCCTCGCCGAGCGCGGCGTCGTAGTGCTGCCCGACATCCTCGCCAACGCGGGCGGCGTGACCGTGAGCTACTTCGAGTGGGTCCAGAACATCGAAAACCAGCAGTGGGAGGCCGAGGAGGTCGACTCGAAGCTGCGCCGCAAGATGGAGCGGGCCACCGACGCCGTCTACGACAAGCAGCAGGAGATCAACGGCGCAC
The DNA here is from genome assembly GCA_019311105.1 of Deltaproteobacteria bacterium. Classification (GTDB taxonomy): domain Bacteria; phylum Myxococcota_A; class UBA9160; order UBA9160; family JAFDDA01; genus JAFDDA01. The sequence goes on along the minus strand of JAFDDA010000005.1, from coordinate 40,265 downwards.
TCGCCGCCGCGGCCGAGCAGGCCACGGCGGCCACCGAAAAGGGCGAAGCCAGCGCCGAGAGCCTGGGCCCCGTCGACCTGCGCACGGCCGCCTACGTGCTGGCCATTGCACGAGTGGCCAAGGTGGCGATGCAGCGCGGGATCTGGCCCTGAGCGCGAACGGTGCCGCGACGCCTCGCGCCGGGGCGGTATGCCACGGAGCGGGCGGCTTCGGGTCGCTGGGCGTCGCCGAGGCCGGTACGCTGGTTGCACGAATCGAGGAACGCTGGAGGAGGAACACATGAGCGCGAAAGTCCGCGACTGGATGCACAGGGACGTGCGAACCGTGCGTGAAGATCTCCCGCTGGCGGAGCTGGATCACCGGTTCCTGGCGGATCGGGTGACGGGCTTCCCGGTGGTGGCGCAGGACGGCGCCCTGATCGGGCTGGTTTCGCGCTCGGACGTCATCCGGCAGCTCTCGGTGGAGCACACCTGGGCGGAGACGCTCTCGGACTACTACACCGACTGGAGCGGCTTCGACTCGACCGTGCCGTCGCTCACCGAGATCGGCGAACGCACCGGGCGACGCCTCGAAGAGCGCACGGTGGCCGACGTCATGGCCCGGGAGCCCATCACCATCGATCCCGACGACGCACTCTCGAAAGCCGCGGGGATCCTGGTTGAGAAACGCTTCCACCGCCTTCCCGTCATCGAGAAGGGCCGCATCGTCGGGATCCTGAGCAGCCTGGACATCGCCCGCCACGTGGCCGAGCGAGGCTAGGCGCGGGCCGGCTCGCCGCCGCCGCGCTCGAAGCTGCGTTCTTGGGCCCGGCCCGAGTAGGGGAGTTACGACAAGGGCCTGCGGTGAGCCCCAGCGGGGTTCAGGTCTAGGGAGGTCGGGGTAGGAATCGAAGCTTCCTGGGCCTGCTTCCCATCACCAGTCCATGAAGGCATGTAGTTGGGAAGCCCTCGCGGGTGATGGCAGCGTGATGGGTCTGGTGTGCGCCCGGAACCTTGTGGCGTTGCACGGTTGCATAGGGGCGGCGTCGGGCAACCGGAGCCCGCACCCATGAGGCACCCAACGAAAACCCTTGAGCAAGGGCGCTAGGTGCCCGGAATCCCGTACCCACCCCAAAGGTTCGAACCCCGTTGGGGACGCCACTTTCTCTTTTGTTTTCAGGTCGTTCGAGAGGCCCAATTTGTCCACGGGACAGACGCGGGACAACTCCTCATCGGCGGCCGATGTTTCGCCGCGCTGCGGTCGGAGCACCGATACCAACGCACTGTCGGCGAGCCGTGCATGACGGCACGTTGAACGCAGATCTTCATGGTCCAGGAATACCCGTGTTCTCGCTCCGATCCGTGCGCGAGAACGCTGCCTGGACTTCCGATTCGGCGTAACGTCCGTTCGTAGGAACATCGACGTCGCAGCTCGAGTCTTCTTCCCCCTTCCCGGCTAGCTGCCGAGGACCGAAAGGCGGAACCCCATGGACATCACCACACTGAACGGGCGCACGGCGCTGGTGACCGGGGCCGCGAGCGGGATCGGGCGCGCGACGGCGCTCGCCTTCGCGCAGCGCGGAGCGGACCTCGTGATCTGCGACGTCGACGAGGCGGGGCTTGCGGATGCGGCGGCCGAGATCCGCGCGCTCGGACGGGATGCGTTCGCGGAGCGCGTCGACGTTGCCGACGCCGCGCAGATGGCGCAGTTCGCCGAGGCCGTCCACGGTCGCGTCGAGGCGGTAGACATCCTCATGAACAACGCGGGCGTGGCGATCGGCGGCCCCTTCCGTGCGACGTCGCTCGAAGATTGGGACTGGATCCTCGGCGTCAACCTGAAGGGCGTCGTCCACGGGTGCCATTACTTCATCCCCAGGATGGTCGAGCGCGGACGCGGCGGGCACGTGGTCAACGTGTCGTCGGCGGCGGGCTACAGCGCGGCGTCGGCGCTGGCGGCCTACAACGCCACGAAGTTCGCAGTCCTCGGCTTGACCGAGGCGCTCTGGGACGAACTCGAGCCAGATGGGATCTCGGTCACCGCCATCTGCCCCGGGATCATCGACACGCCCATCACGCGGAGCGCCCGGCTCGTGGGGCCGATGGACACGGCCGAGATGCGTGGCGAGATGGTGAGCAGCTACGAACGCCGGGGGTACACCCCCGAGCGTGTCGCCGAGAAGATCCTGAAAGCCATGCAGCGCGACCGCCTCGTTGCGCCGATCTCACCCGAAGCCTGGGCCATGTACTACCTGAAGCGCTTCGCACCCTGGGCGTTGCGCTGGGTCTCCCGAAAGGCGAGCGCGCGGCTTCGGAAGGGCGCGGGTTGACGCCGCGTTGCGTGCCCTCCCGTGCGCGCAGTGTCCGGGTCGGGGCGAGTCTTGATGCTGCTCGGCAGCGAGTGAGCGATGATGGAAACCACGGAGGAGCCGACCATGCCTGAAATCACCGGGGGCGAGGTACTCGCCCGTTGCCTGGCCCAGGAAGGAATCCGTTTCGTATTCGGACTGCCGTGTCCCGAGATCGATCCGCTGCTGGCGGCGCTCGAGGGAAACGGGATCCGCCTGGTCCCGGTTCGCCACGAGGCCGCCGGCGCCCACATGGCGGAGGGGCTCTACAAGACCAGCGGGCAGGTGGCTGCCGTGCTCGGCAACCCCGGGCCCGGCTCGGCGAACCTGCTGGCCGGCGTGATCACGGCCCGGCACGAGGGGGTGCCGATGCTGGCGATCACCTCCCAGCACCGCCTCGGCATCGTCTATCCGTCGCCGCCTTCGACGTTCCAGGGGCAAGACCAGCTCGACGTCTTCGCGCCCGCCGTCAAATGGGGCGGCCCGATCTTCGCCTTCGACCGGATCCCCGAAGTGACGCGCCTGGCATTCCGCGAGATGTGGGCGGGCCGTCCTGGCCCGGTGCAACTCGAAGTGCCCGCGCCGGTGATGTACGACACGGGCGAGGAGTCGGGTGTGCGCCTCGTCGCGCCCGAGCGCTACCGCCCGGGCGCGCCTCAGCCCTCCGAGGAGCAGCTCGAGGAGATCGCCGACCTGCTGGCCGGCGCCGAGCGGCCGGCCGTGGTGGCAGGTTCCGGCGTGGACCGTTCCGGCGCCAACGCTGCGCTGCTTCGCCTGGTCGAGCGCCTCGGCTGTCCCGTGCTTACCAGCATGGCCGGGCGCTCCGTCGTGCCGGGCGATCACGAACACTTCGTGTTCGGCTTCGGCGACGCCGGCGACCTGGTGCGCCGCGAGGCGGACGTGGTGCTGGTCGTGGGTTCGCGCATGGGGAACCTGGACCTGCCCTACGACAAGTACTGGGGCGATCCCGAGACGCAGCGCATCGTGCAGATCGACGTCGACCCGCGCCACCTGGGCGTGACCCGACCCATCACCGTAGGCATGGTGGCCGACGCTGGGGCCGCCCTCGACGGGCTGCTGCGGCTGCTCGAAAAGCGCGGTGTCGCCCGGGAGCCGTCGGCCGATCTGGCCCGCTACCGTGAGGTCGATCGCAGCATTCGAGAGGAGCAGACCCGGGCCGTCCTCGGCTGGTCCGGCGAGGGGATCCATCCGATCCAGGTCATGTTGGCCGTGGGCCAGGAGTTCGGCCGCGACGCCATCTACACCACCGACGGGGGCAACACCTCGCTTTGGGCAGCGCTGAGTCTTCCGCCGACCCAGCCGCGTTCCTATCTCAACATCCTCGAGCTCGGCATGCTGGGCACCGGGATCCCGTCGGCGATCGGCGCGAAGCTCGCGCACCCCGAGCGCGAGGTCGTGTGCGTGACCGGCGACGGTGCCGCGGGCTTCCACTTCATGGAGATGCAGTCCGCCGCCCGCGAGGGGCTGAACCTGACGACCGTGGTCTGCGCCGAAGGCTCCTGGACCATGGAGGAGCCGAACGAACGCATGCGCTACGGGCGCACCTTCGGCACGGACCAAGGCACCATCCGCTGGGATCAGGTGGGCCAGGGGCTCGGCTGCGCCGGCTTCTACGTCGAGCGTACGGAAGAGATCGCGCCTGCCGTCGCGCAGGCCCGGAGCCACGAGGGGCCCGCCGTGGTGTGCGTCCGCACCAGCCGCGACGCCAACATGGCGCTCCCGCCCCAGGCGATGCAGCGCTTCGTGGAGGTCTATCAGGGGCCGCTCGGCTGAGGACGCGTCGGATACCCCTGTCGCCTCGGCAAGGAGACGAGCCAGCCCGTGTTCTGCTCACGATCGGCTCCTATCGCCCGATCGTCCGCGCGCGCGAGATCGAGTGCCCTCTGCTGGTCGTCGCTGCGCGCCGCGATCGCTTGATCCCGTTCACGGCGGTCGAACGCCTCGTGGCCGAGACGCGGCACGCCACCCTCGAAGCCGTGGATGCGGAGCACTTCGACGTCTACACGGGCGCTCTCTTCGATCGCCTGGCGCCACTCGAGGCGCGCTTCCTGGCGGAACATCTGGGGGCCGCGCCGACCGAGGCTTAGCGGCCGGCAACGGAACCCGCCCCAACGCGGCTAGTCCGTGTCGGCGCCATCCTCTGGCCTTGCCGGGCGCGCTGCCGTTCCTGGCGGCGATGCTGGCGGTGGGCCTCGTGGTGTCTTCGCTGGCGCGCAGCCAGTTCCAGGCGACCCAGATGTCCTTCTTCTTCTTCCTGCCCTCGATGCTGCTCTCGGGCTTCATGTTTCCCTTCGAGGCCATGCCGGAGCCAGCTCAGTGGATCGGCGAGGTGCTGCCGCTCACCCACTTCCTGCGGATCGCGCGCGGCGTGCTGCTGAAGGGGGCGCCGATCGAGTCGGTCTGGAGCGAGGTGGCCGCGATCGTCGCGTTCATGCTCGTGGCGCTTGTGCTGGCAGTCGCGAACTTCCGCAAGAGCCTCGAGTAGGTGCCCCTTCTTTGTCGGGTGCTTCCCACGCGGCAAACGGAGAGGGCGGATCACACTCGGCCGGACCCGGGGTGTGGGAAGCTGAAGGAGGGGAGGCGAGGCACCGGGATGCGGCGCGACGACACAACGGTGAGGCCGAATAGCTCGCCCGGATCTGGCGGATGCCTCGTGTCGCTCTTGGATGTGGAACGGAGCTTGCACGAAGAATGGTCGGGTGCCGCCGACGCAAGGAGGTGCCGAGGCACCCTCGACGCGGCGAACCCCACCGCGACAGGAGAGAGCCATGGCCCAGCGCAAGAAGACGACGAAGCGGAAGACGACGAAGCGGAAGGCGACCCCGCGGAAGAAGATCCAGCGTCCTCGCGTGGCTGCGCGCAGTGCGGCAGCCCTCAAGCGGATCGAGCCGGAGCTTCCGCTCACCTTCCAGGAGTACTCGAAGCAACTTCGCCGGGCGCTGACCCGGCTCGAGGCCGAGATCGAGCGTGGCGAGAAGCGTGCGCGGCGTGCGGCCACCCGGCTGCTCCGGGATGCGAGCCATCAGCTCGGCGGGCTGGAGGCTCGGGGCGAGCGCGAGTGGAAGCGTCGCACCACCCAGGCACGGCGCGAGGCTGTTCGCCTGCTGAGGAGGGTGGAGAAGGCCATCGAGCCGCCCAAGGCGAAGGCTCGGCCCCGCAAGGCCGGCGCCGCGCGCAAGAAGGCTGCCGCGCCCAAGCCGGCGAAGCCGACCCGCGCGAAGCCGGCGGCCGTTGCGCCAGCGAGCGACCGGGAGAGCCTGCGACAGGCTGGATCGGCCTCGTCGCCGCTTTAGCGGTGGCAGAACGTTCGGCAACGGCCCGGAGGGGATCCGTCCTTCGTGGGGTGGCGGCTTGCGGCGGGATTCGCCCGGATTCTTCCTGGCGCGTCGGCTTGCGCCTGCAACTCGTTTACGTCGCAATCGAAGTCATGCAGACGCTGTTCCGGGTGTTCCCGTTTCCCTGTCCAACGGGCTTCGTGCGAATCGGCAACCCCACTCGCCAGTCCCCCGTTCTTCTCACCTGCAACTTCCGACTCACCGTGGAGCGGGTCTGGCGCGCCCTTCGCAGCGGATTCCGCTTCGATTCGCTGACGATCCACCCTGATGTAGCGTCGGGTCCGAAGACGAGCCGCTCCTCGGCTCCTCTAGCATGGGTCTCCTCGTACATGGGAGTGGGAGTACGATGGGAGTGATCGGCCGATATCTCGTTCAGGCCACGGTGCCACTGACCGTTCTCTTGGGCGCGTGGATCCTGTCTGAGCATGGCAGTGGCGATGTCGGGACCCGTGAGGCCCTCCGCGGCACGGCGCGAATAGCCTTCGTCCCGTTCGTGCTCACCTTCATCGCCCGGCCGCTGAACGAGCTCCATCCAACCCGCGTCAGCAGGTGGCTCTTCGCCAATCGCGGGACCCTCGGGGTCTGCTTCGGCCTCTGCATGACCAGCCACTTCGGGCTGCTCCTCTGGCTCCACTATCTGAGTGCCCCCGACATCCCGGAAGCCGTCACGGTCGCGGATTACGTGATCGGCGGGCCGGGCCTCTTCCTCGTCTTCGTCATGCTGGTCACCTCCGCCAAGCGGGTGCACGCCGCGATCGACCCGCGCTGGTGGGGAGGCATCCACAGGTTCGGCCTCTATCTCGTCTGGTTCATCTTCCTCGGTTGTCTGGTCGACAGCTATGGCCGCAAGTCGCCGCCTTACCCGGCCTCCGACTACCTTCCGTTCATCGCCGTCCTGATTGCCGCGATGGGGGTGCGGCTCGGCGCGGCGCTATTCGGGCCGAATCGGAAATGGGCGCGTCGGGCCGCAAACGAGGGCACGCGCGGGGTGACGAATGGGTAGGGTGCGCGAGTGCCGGCAGCGAGCGTCCGAGATCCGAGGAGTGAAGCCATGATTTCGACCTGTTCACTCGATACCCCCGAAGTGAGTCGCGTCCTCGAGCGTCTCCATCGAGAGGCGGCGGGGCAGAAGGCGGCTTTCGTGCCGATCGCGATGCACTGGGGCCTCGATGCTTTGCTGCGCCGCAAGCCCAGCGTGGAAGAGGAGGCTCGGCGCTTCAAGGATCTCTACATCCCGCTCTCACCGGAATCAGGGCGCTTCGCCTACCTCGTGGCCCGGTCGCTCGGCGCTACGCGCATCGTGGAGTTCGGAACCTCGTTCGGCATCTCGACGCTCTATCTCGCGGCGGCCGTCAAGGACAACGGCGGCGGGCTCGTGATCGGCTCGGAGATCGAGCCCGGCAAGGTGGCCCAGGCGCGCCGGCACCTCGAGGAAGCGGGCTTGGAGGAGTACGCGGAGATCCGTGAGGGGGACGCCCAGCAAACCCTCGCCGACCCCGGCGGCACGGTCGACATGGCGTTGCTCGACGGCTGGAAGGACCTCTACGTTCCGATCTTCGAGCTGCTCGCCCCGCACCTGCGACCGGGCGCCGTCGTGCTGGGCGACAACATGAAGACCTTCCCCAAGGCCCTGGCTCCCTACGCTGCGCGTGTGCGAGAGGCTGGGTTCCGCTCCGTGACCCTGCCCTTGGGATCGGGAACCGAATTCTCGGTCAAGTTGCCGTAGCGGACTCGCGAGCCTGGACGCCGGCTCGAAGGAGGTTTCTTGTCTCAATCCCAGCATTCCCCGACGGAGGCGCGGCCGCGGACCGCGATCGTGCTCTCAGGGGGCGGTGCGCGAGGCGCCTACCAGGCGGGCGTGCTGAGCGGACTGGTCGAGGAGGGGCTCCTCCGGGGCGGTGCGGGTGGATTCGACATCCTCGTCGGCTCGAGTGCCGGCGCGATCAACGCCGGAATGCTCGCCGCGTATGCCAATGAGCCCGAAGCCGGCATCGCTCGCACGGTCGATCTCTGGAAGGCGATCGAGGCACAGCAGGTCTTCCGGACGGACATGCGTTCCCTGAGCGGAATCGGCCTGCGATGGGTGCGGGATCTCTCCTTCGGCGGGCTGCTACGGCGGACCGGGGCCCGGTCGCTGCTCGACACCGCGCCGCTCCGCGAGTTTCTTGCCGAGACGATCCCCTTCGAGCGGATCGACGAGAACATCGCCGCCGGCCATCTCGGCGCCCTCGCGATCCCGGCGACGGATCTCTACACGGCGGACGGTGTCGTGTTTCTCGACGCGCAGCCCGACGTGCCGCTGTGGGAACGCGGCCGCTGGAGCATCGAACGCACCCGCATTGGAGTGGACCACCTGATGGCGTCGAGCGCGATTCCTGTGTTCTTCCCGTCGATCGAGATCGACGGGCGGCACTTCGGCGACGGGAGCGTCCGCAATACGGCACCTCTGAGCCCCGCGATCAATCTCGGCGCCGAGCGCATCATCGCCATCGGAGTGCGCCAGCCAGCCACCGAGACCGGTCTGGTGCGGCGCAGCAAGCCGCCCTCGATCGCTCAGGTGGCCGGGGCGCTGCTCGATGCGGTGATGCTCGATGCGATTGGCGTCGACGTAGAACACAGCGGTCGGATCAACACGAGCGTCGTTGCCTCTCCGTCCGAGAAGTCTTTTCGCTGGATCGACGTGCTGTGGCTCAGCCCGAGCCAGGACTTCGGCAGTCTCGCCCGCGAGTTCGCCGACCGCATCCCGCCGATCGTGCGCTATCTGATGCGGGGCCTGGGCACCGACGAAGAGACGGGCGAGCTGGCGAGCTATCTGCTGTTCGATCCCGAGTTTTGTGGGCGCCTCGTCGATCTGGGGCGCGCCGACGTCGCCGAGCGCCGTGACGAGATCCACAGCTTCCTCGAAGGCCCGGCGCGCTAGGGCGCCCTTCGACGGGAGTTACCGCCCGACCACCCTGAGGAGCTTCCACGTCTTCTTCGAAGTCGCGCTGCTGACCCTCTCGCTGGGCGCAGTCGCCTGTCTCTGGGTCGGCTGGCGGGACACTCGGTCCGACGTTCACGGCTCCTGGGCTTCGCCGGTCATGGGCACGAAGAGAACGCCGTAGAGGATCTCCTCGCGGATGCTGCCGTCCTCGTCGCGAACGAGCAGGCGGAGACCCTGTGACCCTCGCTGGCCGACCGGGATCGCCATGCGACCACCCGGTGCGAGCTGATCGACGAGCGGCGTCGGGACGTGGTCGGGCGCGGCCGTCACGATGATCGCGTCGAAGGGCGCGGCCTCGGGCCAGCCGCGGTAGCCGTCGCCGGCGCGAACGTGCACGTTCTCGTAGCCGAGGTCCGCGAGGGTGGTGGACGCGCGCTCCGCTAGGGGCTCGACGATCTCGATCGAGTAGACCTCGGCGCCCATCTCGGCCAGGACGGCGGCCTGGTAACCCGAGCCCGTGCCCACCTCGAGGACGCGCGCGCCCTGCCGGAGTTCGAGCTGCTCGGTCATCGAAGCCACGATCCACGGTTGCGAGATCGTCTGCTGGTGACCGATCGGGGCCGCACCGTCGAAGTAGGCCCTCGGCCGTACGTCCTCGGGCATGAAGCGATGGCGCGGAACGCGGCGCATGGCGGACAGCACGGCGGCGTCGCGCACGCCGCGAGCTTCGATCTGCTCTACAACCATGCGCTCGCGCTCTTCGACGCGTTCGGCGAAGGGGCCAGAAGTCGGCGGCGGAGTCGGCCCGGAGCAGCTCGACACGAGAAGCAGGCCCAGCGCGAGGCGCACGGCGCTCACGCGCCGTCGGCGCCTTGCCTCGCCGATTGGAAGGCTTCGAAGACGATCACCCTGAAACCTCCGCGTGTCAGCTCACGGTGACGCTCGAGGGCAGTCGGCGGGTCAGGATGTCCGCGGCCTCCTCGACCATCTGTCCTCCCGGAGGTCATGCAGCCCAGCCTACCACCGGCTTGGGAGGTTTGGGCACCGCCGGGCTCTCGCCTCTATGCTGAGGATCCGACCCACCCCGGGTCGCTGGAGGACCGAACATGGCCAAGAGGACGCTGCGCACGCCGCTCTGCGATCTACTCGACATCGAATACCCGATCCTGAGTGCCGGAATGGGGCCGAGCCTGATCGGGGAGAAGACAGGAGCTCCGGTCGAGTTGGTCGTGGCCGTCTCGGAGGCGGGGGGGCTCGGCGTGCTGGGCGGCGCTGGCTACACGGTCGAGGAGATGCGCGACGCCATCCGTGAGATCCGCAAGCTGACCGGGCGTCCCTTCGGAGTGGACGTGCTGCTGCCCGCGGCCACGGTCGCGGCGGGCGATGCGCCGGCCGACAGCACGCACGAGATCCCGCTGGCCGACGCCCTGAACGCGCTGCCCGCCGCCCACCGAGAGTGGTTCGAGAAGATCAAGGCCGAGTTCGGCCTCCCCGACACCGAGGCCGTGATCAGCACGGGCACGACGACCTCGCGCCCCCACGCCGCCGCCGAGGTGTGCATCGAGGAGGGCGTCCCGCTCTTCTGCGCGGGCCTCGGCAGCCCCGAGTTCATGGTCGAAGCGGCCCACGCGACGGGCATGAAGGTGCTGGGCATCGCGGGCAATGCGAAGAACGCCGGGCGCATCGCACGGGGCGGGGCTGACCTGGTGGTGGCCCAGGGGCACGAGGCGGGCGGGCACACGGGACGCGTCGGCTCGATGGCGCTCTGGCCCCAGGCCATCGACGCCGCGGCGCCGACGCCCGTGCTGGCCGCCGGGGGAATTGGCGACGGCCGAGGCCTGGCCGCCGCGCTCGCCGTTGGCTGCATCGGCGTCTGGGTCGGCACGCGCTTCCTCGCCTCCAAGGAAGGTGGCGCCCTGGACATCCAGAAGCAGGCGATCGTGAACGCCGGCGACGAGGACACGCGCCGCACCACGATCTACACGGGCAAGACCTCGCGCGCGACCTACAACCGCTTCCACGACCTGTGGGAGGAGTCGGGGCTCGAGCCCCTGCGCTTCCCCGTGCAGGTGTTGCTCGCCTCGGCCGTCGTCGACATGTTCAACCGGGCGGGCAACGTCGACTACGTGGGGCCCTTCGCCGGACAGGTCGCGGGCATGATCGACGAGATCAAGCCGGCCGCCCAGATCGTGGAGGAGATGGTCGAGGAGGCGGCGGACATCCTTACCCGCCGGCTGCCCTCGAGCGTCACGGTGAGCTGATTCTCCCTGGCGGGTCTTCGCGGCAGCTAGGACCGGCGAGCCCCACGTGAAGCCAGATGCACTTCTTCCGCGCCCGTGAGGCGGCGGACGAGTGGGTCGCGGGGCGAGAAGGCGTGGTCTCGATGAGCCTCGTCGACGCCTTCGAACTCGTGCGGGAGCATTGGTCGTGCGTTCAAGACGGGCCGAAACGTGAGGTTTCCAGCCTCCCCATGCGAATTCGAGCGGGCGGGTCGCAGTCGGAACCGGGGGCCTAGGGTCCGCTACGTCCCTAGTTTCCGATGGCTACCCACGTCGCCCGGTTCTTCCGACGAACGCGATGACACCCGCCGGACCAAGCCAAAGAACGACAAGCGATATCCAAACGAGATTGCTGGTCCCTGAACGCTGAAAAAGAAGAAGGTAAAACAGCGCAGCCATCGCACCCGTAGAGACAGCGGTCGCGAGCCGAACCAGTTTCGAGCCTCGGCCCTCCATCATCCGGCGACGGCTTCAACCGCGGCTTCTTCTTGCGGAAACCAACCCTGAGTCTTCAGGCAGAACCGGACGAGAACGAGCATGAGCGGCACCTCGATGAGAACCCCAACCACTGTCGCCAGGGCCGCTCCTGAAGAAAGCCCAAACAGCATGACCGCCGTCGCAATTGCCACTTCGAAATGGTTGCTTGCACCAATCATGGCGGTGGGAGCGGCGTCGGCGTACCGAAGCCCAAGCAGCTTGGCGAGCCCGTAGCCAATCCCGAAGATGAGCAGCGTCTGAATGGTGAGCGGAATGGCAATCCAGAGAATCGTCAGTGGATTGCTGAGAATGACTTCTCCCTTGAAAGAGAAGAGCAGCACCAGCGTGAGGAGCAGAGCACCAATCGTGATGGGCGTGAGAAGATGCAGGAACTTCTCCTTGAACCACTCCTCTCCCTTGGCCTGAATAATCAGCCGACGTGAGAGATAGCCGGCGACCAGCGGCAACGCGACGTAGACGCCGATGGACAGCAAGAGCGCCTGCCAGGGGACGGGCAGTCGGCCGACGCCCAAGAGATAGCCGCCAAGGACTCCGTAGAGGACGAGCATGGTGAGTGAATTGAGCGCCACCATGACGAGCGTATGGCCGTCGCTCCCCTTGGCGAGGTAGCCCCAAACGAGAACCATTGCGGTGCAGGGTGCGACGCCGAGCAAGATGCAGCCTGCGAGATAGCTGCGCCAAAGCGGAACCTCGAGAAGTTTGACGCCATCTTGAACCACGACCTGGCCGGCGCCGTATTGCGCGCCTTCCGCGAGGTCTAGGCCGAACGGCAGCTTGACGAGGTCAGTCGCCTCCGGACCGATGAATCCGAGGAGAAGGGTGCCCAGAAAAAAACTCGCGATGGCGAGCATCGTGAAGGGCTTGATGCACCAGTTTACGAATAGCGTTAGAAGGACTGGCCGCACGCTCTTTCCCGCCGCGACGATCTCCGTGAAATCAATCTTTACCATGATTGGGTACATCATGAAGAAGAGACAGACCGCAATCGGAATCGAGACCACAGGAGCACCGTCGACATCGAGCGTCATGCCGTCGAGAGAGCGCGCAAGACCCGGCGCAATCCGGCCGAGCGCGATGCCTGCAACCATGCAGAGGAACACCCAGACGGTGAGCAGACGCTCGAAGCCTTGCATTCGTCGGTTCGACGTTGATGAGTCGGCGTGCGTGGCTTCTTGGGGTTGGGGTGCAGTTGTCATTCGGTGTTTTCTCCGGCCGGAATTTCGGTCTTTCCAATCTCATTGAGGTGCGTTTGAAGGTCAGCCGGTCGAGTGAGTCGAGCGCGCCAAGATTACTTCGCAATGAGGGCCTCTAGTTGTAGAAGCCCTCGCGTGTGATGGCAGTGTGATGGGTCTGGTGTGCGCCCGGAACCTCGTGGCGTTGCACGGTTCTATATGCATGGTGTCGGGCAACCGGAGCTCGCACCCATGAGGCACCCAGCGAAAACCCTTGAGCAAGGGCGCTAAGTGCCCGGAATCCCGTACCCACCCAAAGGTCGAACCCCGTTGGGGATGCCATCTTTGCCGGGCGGACGCTCCGACTTCTCTCGTCACAACTAGAGACCGCGGCACCCGCTACGCAGGAGTCCGCCTGGGGGTGCGCCTCGCGCGCCAGGCGGCCAGCAGCGGCAGCAGCAGGGCGGCCTCGAAGCCGAGGCCGCAGGCGGCGGCGGGCCGCTCGCCGGACCAGGGGTTCGTGCACTGGGGGTCGGCGGGGGCGCCGTCCCAATCGATGCCACCGTCGCCGTCGTTGTCGACGCCGTCCTGACACGGCGGGCTTTCGGTTTGCGCCAAAGCATCGCGGCAGCCCGGGTCCTGGCCGTAGTCCGCGAGGCCGTCCCCATCGTTGTCGAGGCCGTCCGCACAAACGGGGACTGCGTAGACGTCGGGGTGCAGGAGGAAGAGACCGCCGTAGATGTCCGTGGCCAGGACGAGCCCGCTCGGCAGATAGGGATAGACGCCCCAGACGCCCGAGAAGGTCGCGGCGTCGCTGGCGGGGTCGGTGTCGAGATAGGCGACCTCGGAGAGCGAGGGGGAGGCGAGGCTTCCGAAGCGGTTCACGCGCACGCCGCCCCGATAGTGGGCCTGGAACAAGTGATCGCCCAGGACGAACAGGTTGTGGTCGATGACCGTGGTCCCGTGGTCGTGGAAGCCCTGGAAGGCCGGCGCTTCGAGGTCCGAGAGCTCCCAGAGGAAGGTCCGGGTGGTGACGCCGACGTTGAACTCATCGAGCTCGTCGTTGTGGAAGAAATGGCTGTGGTCTTCGGTGATCCAACCCTGGTGGACGTATTCCAGGCCCGGGTAGGTCGAGCGCGAAAGCATCACGGGGTTCGACTTGTCCGTGACGTCGACGATCGTGAAGGCCAACCCGTTCGAGGAGAAGCAGATCTCGCGGCCCTGGTAGTCGCCGTCGGGCCCCTGGTAGACGACGCATTGGACATCGTGAACGAATCCGTCGTCTCCGAAGCAGCCGGCCAGAGCTGGGGACGTCGGAATCGAGACATCGACCATGGTGATGCCCTGGCTGCAGGAGCTAGCGCCCACGACGTAGGCGTAGCCGGTTGTGATGTCGATCGAGACGTTGTGCGCATCGGAGAAGCCCGCGTAGTGGCCGTCCTCCGTGAAGACGACGGGCGGCGTTGCGACTGTTCGCAGGCGGGAGAGGTCGAAGACCTGCATGCCGTGGCCGGAGGCTTCGCTCACGATGAAGGCGTGGTCGGCGTAGACACGGATGTCGCGCCAGGGCGAGGCCGCCGTGTGAGCCGGGAGCTCACCGATCAGGACGGGTGCGTGGGGGTCGGACACGTCCACGAAAACCGTGCCCGTGTCGGCGCCCACCAGGGCGTACTCGACGGCGGTGATCGGATCCTGCCAACCCCAGACGTCGTTCAGGCTGGCGGCGCCAAAGGTCGAGAGGGGGATGAAGGCCTCGAGTTCCATGTTGGCGCACGGGAAGACGTCGGCGAAGCCGTCGACGCAGGCCACGTGGGAGAGAGCGGCATCGCCGGTGGGCGACCCGTCGGGGGGCGGGTCGACCTCGTGCGCGGGAGCCGGCGGCGAAAGGACCACCCATACCAGGATCGCGGCCCCGAGAAAGGCCCAGCCAGCCGTCGCGCCGAGCCTCCGCTCCGCCATCGCCATCTACCCCCGTTGGGTTCCGTGACCCGCAGGTTAGCCCGTCGGTATCCTCAGCAAAGGATGTGACGCCATGGCTGTTACTCACCCCCGCCGCTACGGGTTGCGATTCGCGCGGGCGCGGGCGTTCAGCTCGCTGCGAACCTCGGCGTGCTCCGCTTCGTTGAAGCGGAAGCGCATGAAGATCAGCGTTCCCACGGCGTAGCAGCCGCCCGGCACCAGGCTGAAGAGCAACCGGATCACGGTCTTCGCCGCGTCGGACTGCTCCTCGTTGGGTGTGAAGTCCGCTAGCTGGAGGGCAAAGCCGGTCAAGATCGCCGTCAATCCGCCGGCGGCCTTTCGCACGAAGTTCCAGACCGCAAGGTAGGCCCCTTCCTTGCGCTCGCCGGTCTTCAGCTCGTCGTAGTCGATGATGTCGGCCTTGATGGAGGGCGCCGCGACTGCGCCGGCGCCACCGGCCAGACCGAGCAGCCCGGCGAGGACGAAGATCCAGACCGAGGGCTCTTCGGGAACGATGAAGAACGCAGAGAACGAGCACGCCGTCACGCCCATGGAGAAGACCCAGATCGACTTCTTGCCCACGCGGCGCGAGAGGGCGATCCAGAATGGCGTGAAGATGAACTGCGGCACGAAGTAGCAGGCGATGATCGGGATCGTCAGCTCCTTCGCGTGCAAGACGTACTCGGTGAGGTACGGCACGAGCATGGCGATGCTCGAGACACCAAAGGTCTCGATTCCGTAGACGATCAACAGGAGGCGCGCATGGGGGTTGCGAACGACGTCGCGGAACGAGGAGAACGCGGCGGTCCCGCCACGTCCCTGGAAGTCCGACCGCTCGGGCAGCCGCGCCGTGGAGAAGAGAATGAGTGCGGCGATGATAAGCCCGCCCACGACGGAGACCCAGAAGGCCGCCGCCCGCGTCTCCTCGGCATTGTCGACGACCCAGAAAGCCACCAGGCCCAGGCTCAGCCCGAAGGCCGTGATGACGTGGCGATAGCCGAAGAGGCGGGTTCGCTCGTGGTAGTTCGAGGCCAGCTCGACGCCGAGCGCGCCGTGGGGAATGTAGTATGCGGTGCTCGCCGTCTCGTAGAGAAGCAGCGCCGCGCCCATCCACAAGACCAGCAGCGTTCCCGAGAGGCCCGTGGGAGGCGACCACAGGCAGACGACACCGAGCGCCAGGGGGAGCGCCGACGCGTACATCCACGAGCGCCGGCGGCCGAGCCTGGAGGTGGTGCGATCCGACAGGTACCCGGCCATCGGGTCGGACACCGCGTCCCAGAATCTCGAGAGCGCGAACAGCATCCCCATGGCGGCTGGCGCGATGCCGAGCACGTCCGTGCTGAACTTCATCAGGTACATGGCGAACAGGAGACCCATCATGCCGATGCCGAGGGTCGGCAGGCAGTAGGTCCAGATCAGGCCGATCGGGAGTCGATCGGCCGGGTCGGCTGGCGCAGCTCCTGCGTGGATGGGGGCCTCGGCGACGGACTCGGCGGTGACGGGGGGGCGGGCAGGGTCGCTCACCGCTCGGATCTTCTCACATCGCAGCCCCGCGGCATAGCGCGGACTGGATCACCGACGGTCAGTGGAAGTGCAGCATTTCGCGGGCACCACCCTTCAGTCAGTCGAGCAGCACGTCGAGCAGGCGCTCGACGAGCGCGCCGCCGAGCCAGGAGCCTGCGCCGAGCAGGATCAACAGCACCGAGCGCGCCACGATCGAGAGGTCGAACGGCCACTCGCGGACCGATCGCACGAACGCCTGGTACGCAAGCAGGTTGCCGAGCCGCGCGTCTTCCGGGGCGTCGGCACGCCTCGGGGCCAGTGTGCTGGCGCGCTCAGTGCGGATCGCCTCGGCTAGCGTCGTCAGCTCGGCCGCCTTTGCCGCCGCGATGCTTCGGTGGACGCCGAGGGTCGGGGCGACCAAGGCCAGCAGAACCAGTCCGACCATCACGTACACCATGCTTCCGTTCGCTTGCCCCGCTGCGCCGATTACCCAGAACAGGGAGAGGGTCGACGAGACCAACACCCAGACCACCACGCTGCGTAGGCCCTTGCGCGCGAACACGCGCAGCTTCGAAAGATCGAGCAGATCGACCTCGACACGCTCGCCGAGGCGGGCGTAGGCGCGGGTCATGTGGACTTCGGCCGCGATCATCCGGGCGCTGATGCCGCCGAAGATCACATTCTGAAGGAGGAAGGCGATGTACCGAGGGTCGCTTTGGGCGAACTGGCTGTAGCGGTCGTAGAGGGTCGGATCGTGGAGTGCCATGTGGACGCCGCCGGCCGCTCCGATGATCGTCGCCAACCAGCGGATTGGCGCGGAGAGGTTGGGGAGCTCATCGGGCAGACGTGCGAGCTCGGTGTCGCCGCCGGGCAGGATGGGCGCGAGCTCGTGGAGATCGGAGAGCGCGCGCAGGTAGAGATGGGCGTGCCCCGCGAGGAGGACGCCCACGAAGACGCCGTCGACCACGACGGTCCAACCGAAGGGCTCCTCGAGGGGGCCCAGGATGGTGTCGGCCACCGTGTGGACGAGGCCGAAGAGGAGCGTCCAGGCGATCGCCACGCCGAGCCCTAGCCAGGCGGGAGCCAGCCTCGATTTCTCGAACGGTCGGATCAGCCAGTCGGGCGACCGCTCCGCTCCCGTCGATTCCGTCGTCACGATGCCCGAGCCCTCCCAGAAATCATGCCGCACACCCTATCACCGGAGCGCCGGAGGCGGGCCTGCTCGGTTGTGGGCCGGTCGAAGCACGAGTCCGCGACGACTTCATCCCCGCCTGGCTAGTAGCGCTTCCCGGGCGGTCTCCCGGAGTTCGGCGGTCCGCTGGGCATCCGTGGGCGCGGACGGATTTGGGCGCCGTCCTGGACGCCCCGAATGACGCTGCTTCGGCCGGGAGCGTTGGCGCTGCCTTTGAGGCCTGCGACGGCTTGCTTCAGCTTGTCGAGAGCGGCCTGCAGGTCTTTCAAGTGCTGGAGCGACTTCTCGATCTTCGCTGCGATCTCGTCGACGTCTTCGAACTCGGGATTCCAGTACATGTAGTAGTCGAACCGCTCTCCGCCCCCGAAGCCGAAGTCATCGCCCGGGATCTGCAGGCGCCATTCGCGGATGGCCCAGCGGAGCCTCCCGATCGCGTGGAGCTGGTCTTTGAGGGCCTTGGCGTCGCCCCACAACGCGAGGAATTTCTCGATGATCGGATGGTGGTCGGAGTTGTCGAACCAAGGCGTTCCGACGTCCTCAATGTCCTCGATCTGGCTCTCGATCGAGGCTTCCTCGGCTGCAATCGCCTGCTCGATCTGCGCGATTGAGGCTTCGAGGTTCGCGACCGCCGGGGCGGTCGGAGTTTCGGCGTGCAGGTCGACGGCCGAAAGCTGCAACGTGCACGTCCGCAACGGCTCCCGGGGCACGAACGGGGTCACCGGCTTGGGCAATCTCTTCATTGGCTACAACGAGCTGCCCGGTGATTTCGAGTGTACGGATCGGCTGGGTTCGCACAATCTGGTCGTGGGTCGCGAGCACCGCTACCCCAGCTTCGGCGGGCTCGTCGCCGGGTTCCGAAACTCGGTGTCGGGTGAAGAGGCGACCGTCAGCGGCGGCGCGGGTCTCGTTGCCGCCGGCCCTGACATTCACGTTCCGTAGGGCAGGTCCGTTCTCATCCGCCGGTGAGGGATCCCGCAGTCGCTCGAGCGCCTGAGGTCGAGGGCGGGCTGCTGCGCCTACGCGCGGCGCCGGGCTTCGGCGCCGTCGAGGCGTTCGACCCAGTGCTCGCGCGCCAGCTCGAAGGCGTCGGCGACGCTGAGGAGCGCGATCCCCTCTCGCTCCCCTCGCCAGCTCTCCGCGGCCGCACGGGCCCGGAAGAAGTGCATCTGGCTTCAGGTCGGGCTCGCCGGGCCGACCTGGCGGTTCGCGAGAGCGCGCGGGTCGACGATCGAGACGAACGCACCCTCCGGTTCGAGGGCCTGGAAGCGGTCGGGTGCGACCGTCAGGCGGATCGACTCTCCACTCTCAGGGCAGGTCGATTCGATCTCCGCCGTCTCGCGGAGCAGCCCGGGGATGAACAGGGTGTCGAGGGCGCACCACGCGTAACGGTCGCCGGCTTCGATCCGAACCCGGTGTGGCGTGGCTTCGGTCGTGAGGGCCGCCCCGACGACACGGCCCTCGGCGTCGACCTGGAGCCCCACGGCGGCGAGCCCTTCGAAGGCCTCCCGTGCGGCGTCGGCGGAGATGCCCATGGCCTTGGCGAGGTCCGCGGGGCGGGCTCCCCCTCGCTCTGCGATCGCCCGGACCAGGGCCGTGAAGCCGAGCACGCGCTGGTCGATCTCGGCCTGGTCCAGCCCCGCGTAGGCACTCGACCATCCTTCCACCAGCTCGCGTACGGTCGCTTCACTCATTGCCGGAATGCGTCGAGCATCAGTTCCCGGGGCGGGACGCCCGAGCTGCCGTACATCCGGCAGCCCACACCGAACTGGCCGTGGCCGTCCGCACTGGGCTCGATGTCGGCGCCGTCCACGCGCACGGAGGGCGACCCGATGAAGCGCAGGCGTTCGGCGTCGCTCTGGTCGTGGATCGCGACCTCATGGAGCACTGTGTCCAGGCCGAGCTCGCGGATGACCTCGCGGGCGCGCTCCACGGTGGGCGCATGGTTCGGGCAACCGTCGAAGTAGAGGATCTCGATCTTCATGGCTTCCTCCGGGCTTGGCGGGCGGGCGCAGCCCGCCGCCGGCGATGCCGGGAGGGTAGGGGCTGCACCCGGGTGTAAGGTCAACCCTCGCGGGAGGGCTAGCGGCTGCCTGCGGTGGCGCTCAGGGTGTCGATCACCCGACAACGCCCCGTCTCTTCGTGCTCCCGGCACTCCTCGAGCGACGCTTGGAGCACCCGGCGGACGTGGCGCAGCTCGCGCATCCGATCGGCCACCTGCTCGAGGCGGTGCTCGATCAGGCCCTGGACGCGGCCGCAGCGGGCAGGCCGAAGGAGCTGGGTGATGTCGTCGAGGGTGAAGCCCGTGGCCTGGGCGGCGCGCACGAACTTCAGTCGATGCAGATCCTCCTGGGAGTAGAGCCGGTAGTTCGCGGCGCTGCGGCCGCTGGGCTGGAGGAGCCCGGATCGCTCGTAATAGCGCACGGTCGAGACCGGAACCTTGGCGCGGCGGGCCAGCTCCCCGATCGTCAGTCGATCCTTCATGCTGCCATGGTACCGATCGCAAGCCGCGCCGACCGGGCGACCCGAAAAGGTGACACCGCCCCGAGGCTTCACTAGGTAGGGGGGCATGGAGAACTTCTTCCTGCTGACCCTCGTCCTGATCTTCGTCAGTGCCTTGGTGGGCATCTACCTCCGGCGCCGGGCACGGGACCTCTGCCTTCGGGACTTCCAGGATTTTCACACCACCATCGAGATCGAAGGAGGGGACCTCCTCTGGGGGCGCCTCGCGGTCTATTCGAGAGGCATCGAGCTTCTCTTCGCCCAACCCCACCTGGGCACCCAGGGGCATCCGAAGACCAGCTTCGTCCTGCTCGGCGACCTCCTCGAAAGGGTTCAGGTGATCTACCGCTACCACGACGAGCTGTCGGACTCGAACAAGCAGCGCCGGCGTGAAGAGATCGCTCGCACGTATCAGCCTACGCTCCTTCGGCGCTGGCAGCGCAACGCCCGCAACCTGCTCAACACCTTTCGCGACGCGTTCAACGAATCGATCGGCGTGGCGCTCTCGCAGACGAAACGGAGCGGGGGGGCGGCCTTGGCGAAGTCCCAGAACGTTCAGCTCAGCAAGATCTCCCAGAGCGTGCTCGGCGCATCGGCCCACGCCTACGAGCCGCTGCTCGAGCGCTACATCGGCAAGCGAGTCGTTGTCGAGGAGCTCCGCGACGGCCAGTGGATGGAACGGGCCGGCATCCTCAAGGACTACACCGCGGACTGGATCGAGCTGCTCGACTGCCGCACCCGGACGGAGCATGGGTTCCCCCTGACGGATCCCGAGCGCCTCCAGCTCAATCGCCAGATCGACTTCTTCGTGACGCGCGAAGAGCCAGACCTCCCGGGCGGCCTACCCGTCCTCTCGGTGCGCGTCGAGAACCGGGGCGCGGAGCCGATCTACCTGAAACGCGTCGAGGGGCCCGGGTACTCCCGCCCGGTCGATGCCCTGGCACCGCCCGGTGGGGTGGCGTCGCTTCGCTGCGACGATCTCCCCGCCTCCTTCTTCGAGGGCCTGGACGCCGACACCCTCCCGGCGGAGGTTGCCCTGCGCGCCGAGCCCGTGCCCGGCGAGGTCTCCATCGAACCCGATGAGATGCCGCCGCTGCCCGACCTGAAGCTGATCGTGGAGGTGGCCCGCGAGGTCGATCTGCTGCTCCCGCGCTCTCACTCGGTGCTTCGCCACGGCGGGTCTCGCATCCCGCCGGCAGGCGGAGGCTGATGGGGGCCGGTAGAGCGAAGCTGCGCTGGGAGTGGACGACGGTTGGCTGCCTCTATCTCGGGTACGCCGGCCTCATCCTCTGCCGCACCACGGTGCCGATCGCTGCGCCGGCCATGATCGCCGACCCGGCCCTGGGGCTCGACAAGGCGAGCTTTGGCGCCCTGCTCGGTTGGGGCGCTGCCGGAGCTCTGGCCGGGAAGCTGCTCTATGGCGTCGTCGCGGACTCTCTCGGTGGCCGGCGGCTCTTCTTGTTCGCCTTGGCCTCCATGGCGGTGGCGACCGTCGCCTTCGGCTTGTCCTCGGCACACGCCCTCTTCATGCTGCTGAACTTCGCGGCACAGCTGACCAAGGCCGCGGGCTGGCCTGCGATGGCGAAGACGATCGGGGCGTGGTTCGAGACCGGCCGCTTGGGACGGATCTGGGGGATCATCTCGACGAGCTCCCGTGCGAGCAGCGTCCTTTCCAGCCTCCTCCTGGCCGGCTTACTCACGTTCCTCCCCTGGCGAGGGCTGTTCTTCGTGGCCGGTGCCCTCACGTTTGCCATCCTCCTCGTGTGCTTCTTCGCGCTGAAGGAGTCGCCTGCGAGCGTGGGCCTGGAAGCGCCCGCGACGGCCGACGGGGAAGGGCCCGAGCCGTCTTCGAGGGTCTGGGCAGACAGCTTGCGGTCCACCCTCGCGTTCTTTGCGCGAAGCAGCCGAGTGCGGCTCATCTGTCTCTCCATCGCCGCCCTCACGCTCCAGATGGAGTTCCTGAGCTTCCTTCCGCTCTACATGAGCGAGGTCCACGCCCTCGACGCCGCCGCAGCGGGCTTTGCATCGAGCGCCTTTCCCACGGGCTCGTTCTTGTCCGTCCTCGTCGGTGGAGTCGTCTACGATCGGCTAGGCGGTCGCCAGCGGGTCGGTGTCGTCGCTGCGCTCCTGGCGACCAGTGCGCTCGCGGTGGGCGTCCTGCTCGGCCTGCCCGAGCTGCAGCTCGAGCAGGCCGCCGCACTCGGCGTGGCAGTCGTGGCCACGTTCGTCTTCGGATTCGCCGTATCTCCCGCGTACTACATCCCGATGAGCGTGTTCTCGGTCGAGTTCGGCCGTTCCCGGTCAGGCGTCCTCATCGGATTGATCGATGCGTGCGGCTACGGGACGACGATGATCTTCGCACCCCTCGCCGGGAGCCTGATCGAGGCGCAGGGCTGGCCGCCGTTTCTGGCAATGCTGGTCGGGGTCTCCCTGCTGAGCCTGGTCTTTCTGACCGCCTTCCTGTCTGCCGAGGGAGGTCTCGACGGTCTAGACATGTTCTCTCGATAAGCTGACTTGCCGGGAAGGCGGCTACGTGGATTCCGGCGTGCGAAGAGTCCCGTTGCACAAGAAGTCGACTCCTGTGCCACGGTATCCCGAGCAGGGTGCCCGCACCGGGAGAATCGGCGCCGCTTCGTGACTCAGCGTGGTGCCTTACCGAGATAGATCGCCGAGAGGGCTTCCGCCGTTCGTCGGATCGAGAACTGCTCGGCCTTCCGCTTGGCTCCAGCACCGAGCGCGGCGCGGCGTTCGGGGTGCCGAGCCAGTGCCGTGAGCGCATCGACGGCAGCGGGGACGTCGGTGAAGTCGATGTGGCAGCCGTCGACCCCGTCCTCCACGACCACGCGCGCGTACGGGAGGTCTTGGACGACGGGCGTGACGCCGGCAGCCATCGCCTCCAGCAGCGCAGTTGGAAGGCCTTCGCGCCGGCTCGGAAAGACGAACAGGTCGAGGGCCGGAAGGATCCTCTCCACGTCGGACCGCTCACCGAGCAGGCGGACCGAGGATTCGAGGCCGTGCTCGGTGGCGCGGCGCACGAGAGCCCGGCGCTGCGGCCCGTCGCCGACGATCAAGAGCTGCACCTTCGGAACCCGTGCTCGCAGGTGCGGCATCAGGTCGAGGATGGCTTCTAGAGATTTCTCGCCCGTGAGCCGCGCCACGCTGCCGAGCACGAAATCATCCGGGTGCAGGCCGAGGTCGCTGCGCGCACGCTCGCGGCTCGGCAGCTTCTCGAAGCGTTCGAGGGCGATCCCGTTCGGGACCACCGCGATCCGTTCTGCTGGGATCCCGCCCGCCACGAGGTGCCGCGCCACGGGCTCCGCGACCGCGACGATGCGATTCGTCCGCCGCGCCAGCCGTCGGTCGATCCACCATTGGAGCCGTGTGTGATCGAAGTAGGTCGAGTGCTCCGTCGCGACCCAGCGAGGGACGCCGGCCCCGAGGGCGGCGAGCCGCCCCAGCGTGTTGCCAAGGAACAGTTGGGTGTGGACGACGTCGACACGCCAGTCTCGCAGCTGCCGTGTCAGAGCCCAGAGAGCGCGGGGATCGATCACGCGCAGCGAGCCGGCCCGCCGGACCGCGGGCGCATGGAAGTACTCGACGCCCAGCTCGCGAACCGCTTCGACCCATACGCCCTGGCCGCTCAACGTCGCCAGATGCGGTGCGAACCGGCCTCGGTCGAGGGCGCGAATCAACGAAACCAGGAATTGCTGGGCTCCACCGATTTCGAGGTCGTTGGTGATGAAGGCGATCCGCATCGGTGTTCGACTCAAGGGGTCACGGCCTCTCGGAGCACCGCTTCGACACGATCCATCGCGGCTTCCCAGGATCCATGCTCGAGCGCCCAGCAGCGCCCCGCGCGGCCCATCTGCGCGCGCTGCCCTTCATCTGCGCAGAGGCCTTCGAGGGCTTCGGCGATTGCCGCCGGCGTCGATGTGTCCGCGCAGATTCCGGCGCCGATCTTCTCGACGAGTCGCAGGTCGGGCAACGGCCCTGCGAGCACGGGGCGGCCCGCGGCCAAGGCCTCGAAGAGTTTGAGTGGCGAGCCCGCCGGGGTGCCCGATTGCCGGCCGGCCGGGCGAGGGTCGAAGCGTGGCACCGTGCAGATGTCCATGGCGGCAAGGCAGTCCGGGACCTCGCCGCGTGGCACCGGGCCGAGAAAGGTTGCGCGCTTCGCCCAGGGCGCGGCTTCGAGCCGGCTGCGGACTTCGCGCGCGCAGGGCCCGTCGCCCACCAGCAGCAGGCGGAGCGCCTCGTTCCGCTCAGCCAGGCATCCGAAGGCTTCGACGAGTTCGCGTACGCCCTGATGCGGCTGGAAGCCGCCCACGTAGCCGATCACGACCTCGCGCGGGCCGGCCCCGATGCGCTGGCGCAGGGCTCGGCCGTCTCCCCCGGCCATGGTCGCGACGTCGGTTCCGTTTCGACATACCCGGACGCGCTCTGGGTCGACGCCGAGGTCGCGCACGAGGTGGTCGGCGATGCCCTCGGAGACCGCGATGATGCGGCGCGAGCAGCGATAGGCGAACCGTTCCAAGGCTTCGATGGTCGCGATGGCCCGCGGCCCACTTCCCGCGATCGAAAGCTCGTAGCGAAGCGAGCCGTTGATCTCCGAGACGACGGGGACTCCGAGGCCGCGAGCTGCCGAAACGGCGGCGACCTGCGCGACATCGTGACGTGCGAGGAGGACGTCGGGCCTCCCGGTCTCGCGCCCGCGGGCGAACATGCGGGCCAGCAGGCCGAGCTGGAAGCTCGCGAGCTCGGATGCGTACCGCATGCGGCGTGTCGGGAGCGCCGGGCGGGGCACGAAGACGACTGCGGGATCCACGAACCCGCTGGGGGCCGGGGCGCTCACGAAGGCCGTGACGTCGTGGCCACGCTCGCGGAACCCGTCGATCTGTGCGCGAAGGTGGGAGCTCGGCCCCGAGTCGCGCGACAGGTCGGCCAGGGCGCACAGCCAGATCTTCAAGACGCTGTGTCCATGGGTCGCTTCAACGCCCGGGGGCGCCGCCCTTGCCCGAGCCCAAGGCGTTCATCGAGCGCCGCCAGAGGGCGCGGCCGGCTCGCGCCGGAAGTCGCTTCCACGGGCCAAACCGCTGCAAAGCCCGGGCGAGCCAGAGCTGCTTCGGGAGTGGCTCGCCGCGGCCATGGAACTCCAACACCAGGTACTGGGCCGGCGCTTCGCTGACGTTCCGCAGTCCGTGGGACTCGCCGGCAGCGAAAAAGACCACGCTCCCCGGCCCGACCTCCTGGCCCTGGGTCTCGAATCGTCCCTCCAAGGGCACGAGGGCCACGTCGTGTGCGTCGGCATGGGGTGCGTAGCCGCCGCCCGGGTCGACCCACGTGCGGTGGCAGCCGAGCTTGGCGAGGTAGCCCGTCTCTTCGGCGATCAGCCCCTGGGTCCGGAAGAGTTCTGCGCTTCGCTCGTCGGGCGACGCAGCCCCATCCCAGCGGCCGGAGTGAACCGCGGTCTGTAGGCGATTTTGCAGCCCCGTCGCAGGCGTCCACCACTTGAAGATCAGATACGTCGCGGGCTCGGCCGTTGCGTTGCGGATCGTGTGCGGCTGCTGCGCCGGGTAGTAGGCGAAGGAGCCCTCGCGCACGGTGTGGGTCTGCTCCTTGCCGTCTCGCACGATCACCAGGTTCGCTTCGCCCGTGAGCATGAGCAGCAGCTCTTCTTCTTCGTGGCTGTGGATCGGGTGGGGCTCGCGGCCGGCGCTCAACACCGACGTGTGGCAGGCGATGCGCGCGACGTTGGGCGTCGCGCCGTGAAAGATCGCCTGCGGGCTCCAACCCGTCTCGGCGTTCTCTTCGAGCGGGAGCCCAAGCGATTGGATACGGCTCCCCAGGGCCGGCCCCGCGAGGCCGCCCTCGGCGACCGGCCCGGGCACGACCCGGTTCTCCCCGTGTTCGTCGGTTCCTCGGACCATGATGCTCGCGGGCCTCGGTGTTGGAAGGAGTTGGAAGGGCCAACCCAGGCGATTGGGATCCGGGATGCGGATCCGCGCGTCCGGGGCCGCGTACTGAAGAAGGAGTGCGGTCCGGCTCGTAAAGCGGTTGCGATTGAGGGAGCCGTGCCAGATGCGGCCGTCGAAAAAAAATGCCTCGCCGTTGCGGACCTCGGGCTCGACGAGTTCGCATTGGCGATCCAGCTCGAGTGCCCAACCGTGCAGCGTGGCCGCCGTGAGTTGGTCGCGGCGCACCCCGTTCTTCGCAGCGATGCGCTGGATCGGGTCGAGCTGATGGGTCCGCGTGATGAAATGGACCGCCGAGCCCCGACGCACGTGGTCGAGGCCCAGCCACACGTTCACCGTGCGGCCGGCCGCCGAGCATTCGATGTCGCTGTGCCAGGGATGCACTCCGCCTGGCGGCTGCACGGCGAGCATCGCACCCCAGAGCAGGACGTCGGGGCCCAGGATCTCCGCCACGCGGTCGAGGATCGGCGCGTGGGTCGCGATATCCAAGAAGGGTCGATCCGTTGCTGCACGTCCCTTCGGCCAGTCTGCCGGCGGCGTGGCTGCCGTGTGCCGCATGCGTCGCAGGATCCCCCGACACTCCGCCTCCGAGAAGACGGGCTGCGGCGGCAGGTAGCCGAGGTCCTCGAAGCGCTCGCGGAGACCGGGTCGTGTTCGATTCGACATGGGATGAGCCCGGAGGCTCGCACTTGCGCCCTCGAGGTTCAATTGCCGGGCGGCCGATCGGTCTCGGAGGCGCGCTGGGCCGGATGGGATTCACGAGCTCGCGGCCGCGCCCTCGCGGTCCCCTGCGTGCGCGGGCGGCGGGCCTCCGGGAGTTCTTCGCCCCACCAGGAATACGGATTCAGCCGCGTGGTGCGCAGCCATTGCCAGGTCGGAGGCTTGGGGCTTCGGCTCTGCCCTGGGAACAGAGTCCTCGCGCGCAGCACCTTGCGCTCCTCGCCGCTCGTGAGCAGCGTTGGGGCGTGAAACCCATCCGTGTCGAATACCAGGAGCGTGCCGCGCCCGCCCTCGAGGGTGTCGAAGGTGAGATCCTCGTTGGGGAGGGCCACATTCGGAACGTCCATCAGCCGTCCGCCCCTGCGCAGGTGTCTCGCGCGAATCGCGGTGTTGGCTCGATGCGATCCGGCGGCATAGCGAAGGGCGCCATTGGACTCCGTCGTATCGCACAGATACAGAAAGAATTTCAGCGCTCGCCTCGAGTCGAAGTGAACATCCGTGATCTTCCCCGGTCTGCGGTCCCAGGTTGCCTTGATCCGGTCGTTGATCGTCGTGGCCGCGGCCACATACTCGCGTGCGATCTGCCCGAGATCGCGCGACGCGAAGGTCCCCAGGATCGCGGGCAGAAGCGCCGGCGAAGCGCGGTCGACTCGAATCGTGGCGGCCGGTCGCCGGGGGCGAGAGCCTTGGCGAATGCCCGGCCCACCGCGCTCGATGCATTGTGCGAACTCGGTGTTCAGATCGGCGAGAAGAGCCCCGCCGGCGAAGTCCTCGACGACGCAGAACCCCTTTGCGGCGAGCGACTGAAGGATCGCTGCTCTCTCGGGCTCACCGATGTGGCGATGCTCAGGCATCGGTCCCTCCCGAATACTCGCGCGAGCTTACCGTGAGCCCGGCCGACGCACTGGGGATCCGGGGCGCCCACGCCGCCGCCATCCCAGTCGACGAAGCCGTCCAGGTCGTTGTCCGAGCCGTCGTCGCAGGCCGGGTTCTAGAGCCACTCTGGGAAGAGCTTCCGTGTGGCCGCCAGGATCTGGGGCTTCAGGGCGAGCATCGCCTCTCGCCGGTTCGGCCCCCGGAGGGACTGGGTGACCAGGCTCTCGATTCCGTAGACGACGATCAGCACGCTCATCGGGTCGGGGATCGTTTCGACCAGTCCCTCCTGCATCGCCCGCGCGAACTCCTTGAGGAAGGTGGCGCCCATCCGTGGGCGGTAGCGGTCGAGCAGCTCTCGCATGCGCTCGCCGTCGGGCCCGCCCGCGCCGCGCAGCTCCAGCACCACGAGCGGCAGGTCTTCGAGGAACCCCGTCAGCGCCAGCTCGACCCCCTCGAGGATAGTCGTCGCCTCGTCGGCGGCACGTTCGAGCTTCTGGATGTAGGCCTCCGCCCGAGCCTCGGTGATGGCGAGTACGACATCGATCTTGGCGTCGAAGTGTTGATAGAAGGAGCGCGACGACATCTGTGCCTCGCTCACGATGTCGAGCACACCGACCTTGAAGTACGACTCCCGCTCGAAGCAGCGTTCGGCCGCGTCGACGAGGCGCGCCCGCGCGACCTCGGGCGGGATGGGGGGGCGTCCGCGCCCGCGCTTCACGGGGGGCGCCTTCGCCTCGCTCTCGGATGTGGGCCCAGCCGGGGCTTTGCTCGCCATGAGGTCACTCCGTCTGGGCACTGTGGGCGAGTCGCCCGCGGCGATCAACTACCGGGCCGATTGGTCCAGGAAGATCGGGGACGACCACGCGCGCTCCGAAACCGGGGCGAGACAATCGTCTTCGGCGTCCGTGCGGTAGTCGCCGTAGCAGGGGGCGGTGCCAACGACCCGACCCGAGGCGTCGCGCTCGACGCGCAGCTGCGCGCCGTTCACCGCCGGGGTCTCCTCCTGGATCGCGCGCGCGTAGTAGAGGGCATCGCGGCCGAGGGTCGGGTACTCCGGGTCTTCGAAGCGGGCCACGCAGCCGGACTCCTTCGGGAGGCAGGCGATACGCTTCCACGGGTCTTCGATCAAGGGGCCCACGTCCTCGCCGGTCCGGGTCTGCGGGCGGATTCGGACGATTTCGATGGTGACGATGGGGTGGCGGCGATCGCCGGGGTTGTAGCACTCGCCGCGACACAGGTGTTCGAGCCGCTCGGGGGAGAGGCCCGCGTGGCTTTCGTCCGGGCAACCTGGCTGTTGTTCGAAGGCTCCTAGGGCGCGGACCTCGAAGCGCGGGACGCCCGAGAATTCGAACTCGCTCCCCATGGGCGCCGGGCCATCGGGGCCGTTCAAGAGGTCGAACCACAGGAGCAGGCGCGGCCCGCTCGTGCCGTAGACCTCTCGGCGTTTCAGCGCCTGCCAGACGGCCTCGCGGTCGCGCCCGTCGCTGTGGAGTGCCACGAGTCCGCCCGTGTAGAAGAAGCTCGCCACGCGCTCGGTGTCGCGGTCCAACAGGCCCGGACGGACCTCGACCTGCTGGGGCACGCGCGGGTCCGCGTCGGACCCGCCCGGTAGGAGTGACTCGTAGAAGGACGACCGTACGCCCGTGGCGTCGGTCATCTTGCGCCGCTCGTACTGCTTGTAGCCCGTGCCTGGCCGGGCCTTGTGGTTGTCGCTCGAGGCCAGGAAACCGAACCGGAAGCGCAGCGGGTCGCCGTCCTCGTTCGGCGCCGCCGGATTCGAAAGCGCCATCGCGTACTGCGCGGTCTCGCGCGGGCGCAGGCCGAAGGCGGGCTTGAAGCAGTCGCGGCACTGATCGCAGTCGAGCCAATCCTCGGCCCGCGTGTCGGGGAAGACGAGGTGGTGGGAGACGTTCGCTTCGAGAACACGCTGCTTGGCATCTTCGACGCGGCTCTCGCACTCCGCGGCTTCGAGGTCGCCGCAGCGGTCGCGCATGATCTCGCCGGCACGCCAGCAACAGGCGAGATGGCCGGCCGTGGGGGCGGGGCAAGTCTTCTCACCGTCCTCGCCGATCTCGACCGAACGCCAATCGCGATACTCCTCGGAGTTGCCGTGCCCGGACATGACCTCGATCAGCGTCTGTCGCTCGGGGTCGTGCATCGCAGGGGTGAGGTGCTTCTCGATGGAGGTGCCGGGCGGTGTGTAGACGCCCCAGGCCGTGCCGTGCGGGATCACGAGCGAATCGAAGCCCCACTGGTCGAGCTTCTCGAAGAGCTCGTCCGGTGTGGGCGCGGACTCCATGCAGTCCACCGGGAGCGAGCGCGTGTCGACGCCGCGCTCGCAGCGCGGTTTGCCGGCCAACGTGTCGATCAGCCAGACGAAGTCGACGTACTCGCTCCAGCCCATGGGGTCGAGGAATCGCAGACTGCCGACGGGTCCGAAGCCCGAGACGAGACCGCCTTCGCCCTCGACCGAGCCGATCGGCCGCACGGGCAGTTCGGCCTCGGCGGTGCCCGGGAAGATCACGTTCTTGTGTCCCCAGTGTGTCTCGGGCGTGAGGCCGACCTGGGTCCACTCGAAGCCGGTGAAGGCGACGAGGTCCGGGTCGCTCGGGTCGCCCGCGCGTGCGTTGCACTGGCGGATGCTCTCCTTTTCCGCGGCCCAGTGTTCCGACGTCAGGTTCTCGGCGTGGTCGGTGAGTGCGTAGAAGTCGAGGGCCGAGCAATAGCGGGCGAAGTCACAGGCGTCCGCCGCGGGGTGTGCCCCTTCGCCGGCCGTCACGGGCAGAGAGTAGAGGAAGGCGTCGAAGGACCACGTGGTGTGGACGTGCAGGTCACCGAACAGGATTGCCTTGGTTGCGGGCGTCGATTCGGAACGAGGGGCCAGGGTCCGGCGGGCGTCGCGTTGGGCCTCGGCCGCGGCCTCGATCGCTGCCTGCGGGCGTCGGGCTCCCTCGACCTCTCCTGCGGTGCGGTCCCCGCCGCACCCCAGGGCGAGAGCAGCCATCAGGAAGGCGCCGTGTCGTCGAAGCATGGCATGAGTGTGGAAGGGTGTGTGGGTCGGGTCAAGCGTTCGACCGCTCGGGCCGCGCTATCGTCGACCCGGGGTGCGGTGAGCGGCCCGCAGAGGGGAGAGGAGAGCGCGTGTCTCGTCGGACGGTCGTCCTGATCGCGTTGATCGCGCTTCCCGTCGTCGCGTTCTTCGGCGCCGTGCCGATCCTGATCCAGCGAAACCTCTCGATCGAGGGGGTCGAAGCGCGCGCCGCAGCGTTGGTTGGCCGGCCGGTGTCGGTGGAGAAGGTCGAGATCGCCTTTCGTCCGGCCCTGCGGATCCGTGCCGAGGGCGTGGTGATCGACGGCGGAGGCTCGGCCGATGCCATCGAGGTCGAACTCGCAATCCTGCCGCTGCTACGTCGCAAGATAGAGCCCGCAGAACTTCACCTGAAGGGCGCGCGTTTCCCCGTCGAGCGCGGGCCGGATGGGCGGCTCCGGCTCCTTCACCGAGAGAATCGCGAGGGGCCCTCGAAGGCGCCTTCCAATCCAAGCCTTCCGGCCCTGGAGGCGATCGACGGCGAGATCTTCCTGGTCGGGGTCGATGGCAAACCCGCAGATGTTCCGGTGTTGAAGATCGTGGACCTCAAGCAAGCGCGACTCGAGCCCGGTGGCCGCGCGCGGAACCATCTCGTGGTCTCCCTCGAGCCTGGAAGCGCGAACCGCTTCGCGATCGGACGGCTACGCCTCGATGGGGTGGTCGCCCTCGAGGACGGGGAGGTGAGCGTCGAGTCGGGCCGCGCCAAGGCGAGCGATCTCGTACTGCGGGGCCTGCGCTTCGCCACGGGGGAGGGCCGCTTCACGTACGCGTCGGGGCGCCTTGGCATCGAGGGCCTGATCGTTTCCGGCTACGAGGGAATCGTCGCCTTCGAAGGCTCTGCGCACCTGGGGCGTCCCCACCGGATCGACGGCGAACTGGAGGCGTCACGTCTCGATCTGGCGGGCCTGGTGGGCGATTGGCGTGGGCAACCGATGGAGCGCAGCGCGGGCACGTTGGGCCTCGAGGGGCGGGTCGAACTCTTCTCGCGATCCGTCGGGCGCGGCACGGGCCGTGGGACGGTCGAGATTCGCGGCGGCGCACTGCCCGCCGGTTCGCTCTTCGGCACGTTGCTCGGAGGCATTGGTCGCCTCACCGGCCAGCTGATCTCCTCGGGCTCCCTCGGTAAGCCGCGCCCTTCGCAGGTGGAGTTCGTGACGGCGACTTGGGAGCTGAGGGACGATCGTTTCCATACGGAGGATCTCGCGGTCGCCACCGACGACTATCGCTATGTCGGTTCGGGAAGCCTCGGGCTCGACCAGACCTTGATCTTCTCGGGTCGGCTGCAGCTCACAAATCGCGGCGCGCAGCGAATGCTCGCGAACGCTTCCTTGCCCGGTGGGAGCGGCGCCCGGCTGATCCCGGAAATTCCTCTCGACGTCGGCGGGCGCCTGGGTGCCGCGACCTTCGATTCGCACATGGCGGGCCTGCCGACGGCCGCGAAGTCGGCGTTGGGCGGCCTGACACGCGGGGGTGGCCGCGTCGTGGGAGGGGCCGTCGGCGTGGGCAAGAAGATTCTCGGCCGCTAGCCGGCGGCGCGCGGAGTCAGTCGCGTCGGTCGACGTGGGGCCCAAGCTCGTCTCGTGCCTCGCTTCGGATCGCCTCGATGAGTTGCGGGAACTCCTCGTGGGTCACGATCGGTCCGATCTCGGCGAAGGGAGCGTGCGCTGCGAGTTCTTCGCCGACCTCGATCTCGAGCGTCACCCAGCGACCGAAGTCGACCTCCTCGCGCTGGCTCGGGTTCGAGAGGCCAAGGGGTGCGGGCGTGCCCCCGCAGGCTGCACGGAGACTCGGCGGTGCCAACGCATCGGGGACGAGCCAGGGCTCGATCCGTTCGCCAACGTCGAAGTTCCGTCGCAGCACGAGCCGGTTGTCGGGAACGCGCGCGTTCGAATCCCACCAGAGGCCGTCCACTGCCGCGGCGGCGTCGCGTCCGACGGAAGCCGGGACCGCGCCCAGGTGCTCGAGAACCTCTTCCATCCATGCGGCGACGCTCGCGTTGTAGAGCTTCTCGGTCCGTGCCGCGCGCCGATGGATGATGGCCATCGTCAACTTGGCACCGATCAGGTTGGAGTACAGGTCCTCCGGAGAAAAGGAAGAGGCCCGCTCCGAGAAGCCCGGCACGGCCGCCCAGCCATACCACGTGGCGATCTCGTGCCAGACGGACAGTTGAAAGCCACTCCATCGCGAGAGCCAGGCCGCGAGGCGCCGCCAGCCGATCCGCTCGATGACGTCCGGGTCGAGCGGGCGTACCACGAGCCGCTTCGCGCCGCCTTCTTCGCCGAGTTCGATGGTCCCACCCTTCTCGAAGGTCGCTGCAATCCGGGTGGCGACGAAGGCGGTCCAGTCGACGTAGTCGCGAACGTGAGCGGTGTCGATGAAGCCGCCTCGGCAGGTGTAGACGAGGCCGTTGCGTTCCTCGCTCGCGCCCACGCGCCGACCTTCGCCATATCGGGCCTCGAGGATGCCCGAGTCGTAGCTGTGCTTCCCCAGCTCATCCGAGCCGAGGAGGTTCGGGATTCGATAGAAGGGGACGGGGATCGGCCCGACCTTGGCTTGGATGTCCGACCCGAAGGCGCAGCACGGTCGCAGGCGCTTCCGGATCGGGATCTGAGGGATCTCTTCGACTTGGAAGTCGTTCATCAATTGGCTGACGCCGCGATCCGCGAGAACCATCGCTGCTTCTTCGGGCCCAGGGGCGTCACTCGCCCGCCAGCGGGACGTGCTGGCACAGGCTGCGAGCGCCGGCAGGAGGCAGACGGCCAACATTCGGGTCGACGGCGACATCACCGCATCTGCCCCACGGTCCGTTGTACGATCAGGATGTGAATCGAACTCTCCTCTCGACGGCGATCATCCTGAGTGCCAGCGCGGCGGCATTCGGCTGCGGAACGTCGCGACACACGGTGGAACCTTATCGGAGCGAGCCCGAGGCGGCTGCAGAACTCGAGGCCCGTGCGGTCGAGTCGTGCGAAGCGATGGATCCAAGAGACGGCGTTCCAGCCCAGGCCTTCATCACGGATGGCTGCTCCGCGTTCCCGGATGGCGACTGGGTTGATTGCTGTGTGGAGCATGACATCCCGTACTGGTGTGGAGGCTCGTCGGAGCAGCGCGTGGCCGCGGACGAGGCGTTCCGGCAATGTGTCGCCGCGAAGAAGAGCGGTTGGTTCGGTCAGTTGATGGAGTGGGGCGTCCGAGTGGGTGGCCACCCGTGGGTCCCTGCCGGCTGGCGTTGGGGTTACGGTCGCGCCTACGGCACCTGTTATCAGTCGGCTCGGTAGAAGATCGCGTAGAGAACCGGGACGAAGATCATCGTGAGCACCGTGGCGATGAGCAGCCCACCGATGATCGTGACGGCCATGGATACGAAGAAGGCGTCGGACAGGAGCGGGATCATCCCGAGGGCCGTCGTGGATGCGGCCATGGCCACGGGTCGGAGGCGGCTCGTGCCACTGTTCGTGATCGCCGTCAACAGGTCTGGGCTCGTCGTCCTCTGAAGGTTGATCTCGTCGATCAACACGATCGCGTTCTTGACCAGCATGCCCGAAAGGGAGAGGAACCCGAGCAAGGCCATGAAGCCAAAGGGCTGGCCGGTGGAGAGGAGCCCGAGGGTCACTCCGATCAGCGCCAGGGGCACGGTCAGCCAGATGATCGCTGGCTGTTTGAGGGAATTGAACAAGCCGATGGTCACGAGGATCATCAGCGCGACGAAGCCCGGGATGGCTGCGAACAAGGGCCCCTGGGCGTTGGCCGAATCCTCGTACTCGCCACCCCATTCGAGCGCGTAGCCGGGCGGCAACTCGAGAGCCTCGATCTCGGGGCGAACTCGAGCGAATAGCGCCGTGGCAGGGCCATGAACCGGATCCCCGTACAGGGTGAGCGTGCGTTTGCGGTCGCGCCGGATCACGATCTCGTCTTCGAAGGCGGTTTCGAACTCCGACACGACCTGCCGCAGCGGGATGTACGCCTTCGCCAGGGGGCTCCAGATCTGGAGGTTGCGGATGCTCTCGACATTGGTCCGCTGGCGCTCCTTGGCGCGAAGGATGATCGGCAGGAGCAGGTCGCGCTCGCGGTACACGCCGACCGTTGCGCCCTGGAAGGCCTGGAGCACGGTGGCCGCAACCTGCTCGCGTTGGATCGCGGCCAGGTTTGCGGGCTCGGGCGATAGGACCGGGCGCAACACCTTCACGCGCTGACGCCAATCCGTCCGAACGGCCTTTGCGTTGCCGGTCTCGGTGAGGATCTGACGCGCCTGCTCTCCGAGATGTCGCAGCACGTTCGCGTCGGGCCCGCTGAAGCGAGCGCGGATCTTGCCGTTGGCGCCGGGTCCGAGCTCGAACGGGTAGGCATAGGCCAGCGCGTCCGGGAACCGCTCGGCGAAATCCGTCTCGATCTGCTCGATCAGGCCCGGGATCTGCGTGGCATCGGCCACATCCACCAAGATCTGCGTGTAGGCCGAGTTCTTCTTCTCGGGTGTGTAGGTGAGAAGGAAGCGCAGACCGCCCTGGCCCACGAGGGAGGTCACGTGGGTCGGCCCTTCGAGCGCCAGCAGTGCCTGTTCGGCCTGAGCGACCGTTTCGACGGTGTCGTCGATGTGAGTGCCCTGAGGCAACCAGAGGTCCACCATGAACTGGGGCCGCGTCGAGGAAGGGAAGAAGCTCTTGCTCACGAACCCGAAGGCCTGGAGCGAGATCACGAAGATTGCTGCCACGACACCGACGGTGAGCCAGCGCGCGCGGATGCAGGCGCTCAGCATCGCCTTGTAGCGTTGGTAGAACGCACCGCCGTAGGGGTCTTCGCCCTCGGGAATGGGGTCCGCCTTCAAGAACATGACACAGAGCAGCGGCGTGATCGCCACCGCCGTCACCCAGGACAGCAAGAGCGAAACGGTCACGACCTGGAAGAGCGAACGGCAGAACTCGCCCGTGGAGTCGTCGGAAGTTCCGATCACGGCAAAGGCGAGGATGGCAATGAATGTGGCGCCGAGCAGCGGAGTGCCCGACTGGTTCACCACCGCAATCGTGGCCTCGGTCGGGTCCTCGCCCTTTTGGAGCCGGACGAGCGTCCCATCGACGATGACGATTGCGTTGTCGACGAGCATGCCCAGAGCAATGATCAACGCCCCGAGCGAGATGCGCTCGAGGGCCACCCCCATCGGGTCGAGAAAGATGAAGCTCCCGGCGATGGTGAGGATCAGCACGAACCCGATCAGGAGCCCGCTCCTCAAGCCCATGAAGAAGAGCAAGACGATCACGACGATGACGACGGCCTGAACGAGGCTCCAGACGAAACCCGAGATCGATTGCGTCACTGCCGCCGACTGGAGTGAGATCATCCCGAACTCGATGCCGAGCGGCAGCTCCGAGAGCAGCTCTCGCGCGCGAACGGAAATGCCTTCGCCCATCGTGACGACGTTCCCACCCGAAACGGTGGAGATGCCGAGCCCGATCGCTTCGTGGCCGTCGTAGCGGAGTGTCGGCACCTGGGGGTCGACGTAGCCTCGACGGATGTTGGCGACGTCGCGCAGGTAGAGCTGCTCGCTCCCACCCCCCGAGAGCAGGATCGATTCGAACTGCGCGACGGCGGTGAGCGACCCGGTCGGGTCGATCGCGACGAACTCGCTCCCGATCTTCACCCGGCCCGCGTTCGAAATGACGTTCTTCGCCTGGAGTTCGGCGATGATCGCGTTGGGCGAGAGGCCGAGCTGCGAGACGCGATCGCGGTCGAGTTCGACGTAGATGGCCTCGACGCGCTCCCCGTAGGTCTCGATCTTGGCCACATCCTCAACCAGCACGAGTTCTTTGCGGAGCAGGTCCACCGCATGTTTCAGCTCGGCGTAGCTGTACTCGGGGCCGTAGACGGCAACGAACACGCCGAAGACGTCGCCGTAGTCATCGATGACACGCGACGGCCCGGCCCCGGGCGGCAGGTCGCCGGCGGCGTCGCCGACCTTGCGGCGCAGCTCGTCCCAGACCTGGGGGAGGGAGGCGCGGTCGTATTGGCTCTTGATGGTGACGGTGAGCGTCGAGAGTCCGCGCTCCGAGCGCGACTCGATCTCGTCGAGCTGGCCCAGCTGCTGGACCGCGAGTTCGAGCGCGTCGGTGACTTCCTCTTCCACCTGGGCGGCGGTTGCCCCGGGATAGGGCGTGACGACGAGGGCGTCCTTGATCGTGAACTCGGGGTCTTCGAGCCGGGCCATGCGTCCATAGGCCTGCAGGCCGCCGAGCAGCATGACCGCCGTCAGGACCAACGTCACGACGCGGCGTTCGATGAAAAAGCGCGTCACCTAGGGCTCCCAGCGGCGGACGGCAAGCCCCTCATGAAGGTGGTGCACTCCGGAGACGGCGACCCAATTCCCCGACTTCAGGCCCGAGGTGACTTCGATCTCGGTGCCCCGAGGTTCGCCGAGCTTCACCTGGACCGCGGACACCGTCATGGTCTCCGGGTCGACGCGCCAGAGGATCGGCTGGCCGTTCTCGTCCGAGAGGACCGCGGTGGCGGGAACCCTCGGCGCGAGGGCGAGAATGGCGGCGTCGGAGTTTACGATCACCTTCGCGGTCATCCCCGAACGGACATTCACGCCTTCGGGGGCGCCGAAGGCGAGAGTGACCTGGAAGGTGCGTGTGGTCGGGTCGGCTGCGGTCGAGACTTCGGTGATGCGCGCCGGGAAGGTCAGGTCGGGCAGGGCGGTGAGCACGACCCGGGGCTTCAGAATCCGGCTGCGCTCCGCGAGGTCGAATTTCGATCGCCCGCGCGCAAAGTCCTGCTCGGAAATGCTCACGACGATCTCGAACTCCGACTCGTCCTGGAAGAGCACCACCTCCTGCTTTGACTGGACGTTGGCGAAGTCGTCGACGAGTTTGCGCGCGACGACACCGTGGAACGGTGCCCGGAGTTCGGCGTCTTCGCCGGCCTTCGCAATCTGGGCGAACTCGGCTTCGGCGACCTCGAAGTTGCGGAGCCTGTTCTCGTAGGTCTGCTTGGAAGCGACGTCCTGCTCGTAGAGGTACTTGAATCGCTTCAGTTCGGTGCGGGCATTCTCGAGCTGGGCGCGACCCTTGGCGATGTCGGCCTCGAAGTCACGCGGGTCGAGGCGGGCCACCAGGTCGCCCTTGGCGAGAATCTGTCCCTCGGTCACCGGGAACTCGATGATCCGGCCCGAGACTTCGAAGGCCAGCTGGGCCGTTCGCGTGGCCGCGACCTCGCCCGGGAACTCGGAGGTCCCCGTCCCGGATGCGCTGCCGATCTCGAGGATCTTGATCGGCCGCACGACGGAAACCTCGGCGGCTTCCTCACCGCCGCAGCCCAAGAGCGCGAGGCTCAACAAGAGGTGGGTTGCGGAGCTCGGTCTCATGGTTCCCCTTCAGACGCCCGTCGAGATGGCCGCACAGGGCAGCGCCTGCCCGAGCCGAAGGCGCATCTTAGGCGCGCAACCCGGTGCAAGTCCAGCCAGAAGGGAGACTCAAGCCGCTTGGGGCGGCGAGACTCCCCGGCCTTTGCGCCGCCGCCATGCGGAGAGCAGCGGAAGGACGATTGCGAGCTCGGGGCCGAGACCGCAGTCGTTGGCTTCGCCGACTCGCCAGGCGTCCCCCTGGCATTCGGGGTCGGGCGCGGTCTGGAATTCGAGCGGAAGGCCGGCATAGGCGCCGCCGTCGAAGTCGATCCGACCATCCGGGTTCGCTTCGTTGTCGATGCCGTCTGAACAGGCCGGGCTCTCGCTGGCGCTGGATCGGTCGTGGCAGCCGAGGTCGTCCGCGTCCTTCCGTCCGTCGTGGTCGTTGTCGTAGTTGTCGTCGCACTCGAGGGTTTCGAAGCGGCCTGCCGAGGTCGGGCAGCCCGGATCCTGCGGCCAGTCGACGAGCCCGTCGCCGTCGTTGTCGAGGCCGTCGTCGCAGGCCGGGTCTTCTTCGGGGTTCACGCTGCCCTTGCAACCCGGGTCGTCGAAGTCGATGTGGCCATCGCCGTCGTTGTCGATGCCGTCGCGGCACTCCGGGTCTTCGCGCGGGAAACCGGGCGCGACGCAGCCATAGTCGGCGGGGAAGTCGGTGAACCCGTCGCCGTCGTTGTCGAGGCCGTCCGCACAGGCGTAGTCGCACACGTCGCCGCGCGGGTCGCCGTCGGCGTTCCCCTGTTCGGGGTTCGGGTCGCGGACACAGTTGTCGCAGTGGTCGCCGACGCCATCGCCGTCGGTGTCGAGCTGCCCGGGGTTCGCAGTGAAGGGGCAGTTGTCGAAGGGATCGGCCAGGTCGTCGCCGTCGGGGTCTTCGAGGTCGTTGCAGGCATCACCGACACCGTTGCGATCGAGGTCTTCCTGGTTCGGGTCGAAGTCGGCGGGGCAGACGTCGCAGACGTCGCCCGGCCCGTCGAGGTCGAGGTCTTCCTGCCCCGCGTTGCTCACGAACGGGCAGTTGTCATCTTCATCGAGGACGCCGTCCTGGTCTGTATCGCGGCCGAGCAGGAAACTCGGGATGGGGAGGCCGTCGAGGAAAGCGATGTCGAACCGCCACGCCGGGCCATCGGCCGTTCCTGAGGCCAGGTTGCCGATGGCGTTGATGTAGGTCGGTGAGACGAGCGAGATCCGGTCGATCTGCAGTGGGCCCTCGACCTCGTTGATGCCCGTTCCGGCGTCTACGGCTCCGCCAGCGGTCGACCAAGCTGCGGCGTCGATAATGAACGGGAGGTTGGTGGAACCACCCTGGCCGATGCGGGCCGCGTTGAAGTTCAGCGGGATCACGACGATGTTCGGAATGATGTTGACGTAGAGCGTCCCCGTCAGGGGGAATGCACCGCCGAAGCCAACGCCGGCGTTGCAGGCTTCGCCGACCTGGGGGTTCAAGCCCGGGCAGGCTTCGCCGGGCACCTGATTGGCGACACCGTTGAACGAGAGAGTGCCCGCGCCGAAGCCCCAGTGGTTGATGGAGAGGTTGCTGATGATCGTCGAGCCGGTGACCGGGACCACCACTGTGCCGATGTTGAAGCCCTCGGCGCCAAACACGAGGGTCCGAAGATCTTCGTCCACCGAGACCTGGGTCGTTCCGGTCACCTCGACCTCGGCCGGTCCCACCGTAATCACGATGGTGAGGGTCACCTCCGCCGGGCGAACGACCGGCGCCGCCGTGGAGGGCGGCGCGAAGAGAAGGAGGGCGAGCGTTGCGACGATCGAGAACCTGGCTGTCGGCATGGTGGCCCCTCGGTGAGCCATCCATTCTACGCCTCGGGTCGAGAGGAGTGGGCGCGACTTCACCGCCGCGTCGTCGACCGAGGTGGGCGCGTCAAATCGGGCACCGACCCGAGGGCCAACAGCTAGCCGAAACGTTTGAGGAGGGGTTGTTCCGGAGCCCGCCGTAGTGCCAGCCATAGGAGATCAGCACGCCGAAACATCAGCGTGTCGGGGAAGAGCTGGATGAGGCGTATCGGCGGCGGTCGGGGCTAGGTCAGCAGGCGATCGCCGAGTGTCCCGAGCAATGCCAGCACGGTCATCGCGACCGTCCAGGCAACCGACTCGTTGCCGGTTCGTTCGTTGAGTGTTCGACCGACGAAGAACATCGCTGAAAGGGAGATGAGGATCCAAGCGTGCAGGGCGAGGGTCGAAGCCATGCCGATGCCGGTCTCCCAATGGACTGCAGCTGCGGTGCCGAGCAAGAGAGTGCAAAGGGCGAGGACGATCCCGCTGCGGCGGTCGAGCTTCGCGACGAGTCGGCCGAGGAAGGCGAGCGGGCCGACGGCATCCCGCTCCGTCGGGGTTTCGGCTTCGCGTGCGGCGGCGAGGGCGGCGAGCACCTCCTGTTCGCCGATCGGCTCTGCCGTGGCGGCGTCTTCGGGCGCGAAGGGGCCGAGGCGGCGGCGGCCGAGCTCGACGGTGACCGCTCGCATGAACTCGTCGTTGTTGGCCATCACCTGGTCGACGGTGC
>JAFDDA010000224.1 GCA_019311105.1 Deltaproteobacteria bacterium | reverse complement strand
GGGCTTCGGCCGTGGCGCCCGGCGAGGTCGAGGCCTACCGGAGCGCCTACGGCGCCTGGCGCGACGGAGATTCGGAAATCTGTATTGACCGATTTCGCAACTTCCTGCAAACTTATCCGGCTTCAGACTACGGCGATGACGCCACCTATTGGATGGCAGACTGTTACTTCAAGCAAGGGGACTACAAGACGGCGGTTCTGCGTTACGACGACGTCGTGTCGCGCTACCCGACGGGCAACAAGGCGGCGGATGCGCTCTACCGACAGGGCGAGGCGTTGCTGCGGCTCGGACCGGGGTACGGCACGGCGGCGCGCAAGGCTTTCGAACGCGTCTTGGCGGAGTACCCGGGCTCGGGTCGGGCGACCGAAGCGAAACGACAACTCGATCTGCTCGGATCCAACTGAGCGATTCGAAACAAGCGAAGACGACGGAGCTCATGACGAGTTCGGGGGAAAGCGGTTGAAGAAGCGGGATCGAGAACGATTCAAGAAGCTGTTACTCGAACAGCGTAATCAGCTCCAGGGAAACCAGAAGAAGGCTCTCACGGGCGACATTCACGTCGATCCCGATGACTTCCCCGATGAGATCGACACGGCCTCTTCCGAAGTCAATCTGCAATTCACCGGTCGCCTGCGCGAGCGCGAGCAGGGCCTCATCGCGAAGATCGACGCGGCGCTCGTCAAGATCGACGAAGGAAGCTTCGGCGAGTGCGTGACCTGCGGCGAAGATATCGGCAACGCCCGCTTGAAGGCGCGGCCCGTCGCCGAACTCTGCATCGATTGCAAGTCCGAGCAGGAGAAGCTCGAGCGCCGCGCCGGGTAGTGCGTCGAGTGCCGGGGTGTCGCGAGCCGAGCGTCGTTCTCGCGTGAGCGAGTCGAATCCCCCGTTGATCGAGCTCGTTCTCGGCATCGAGAGTTCCTGCGACGAGATGGCCGCCGCGATCGTGCGCGGCGGCCGCGAGATCGTCGCCAGCGTGGTGCACGGTCAGGCGCAGGTGCACGGCCCTTATGGCGGCGTCGTTCCCGAGCTGGCGTCCCGAGATCATGTGCGTTCCGTATCGGAGGTGGTTGCCGGCACCCTCGAACAGGCGGGGCTCGCCCCCGAAGAACTCGACGGCGTGGCCGTGACCGCCGGCCCGGGCCTCATCGGCTCGTTGCTGGTGGGCCTGTCCTTCGGCAAGGCCCTGGCCTATCGCGCCGGACTGCCCCTCGTGGGTGTGCACCATCTGGTGGGCCATTTGGCGTCGGTGGAGCTGGGCGCCCGGGAAATCCGCCCCTACATCGGTCTCGTGATCTCCGGCGGGCACACCGCCCTCTACCGCATCGAGGACGCGGCGCCGCCGGCACTCCTCGGGGAGACCCGCGACGACGCCGTCGGCGAGGCCTTCGACAAAGTTGCGAAGCTGCTGGGGCTGCCCTTTCCGGGCGGGCCCTCGCTGGCCGCCGCGGCCGAAAAGGGCCGACCGGATGCGGTGGCCTTCCCGCGCCCGATGGCCCACAAGAGCGGCCTCGACTTCTCCTTCAGCGGCCTGAAGACCGCAGTGGCCCTCGAAGTCGAAAGGCGCGGCGCGCTCTCGGAGACGGACGTCGCCGACCTCGCCGCGTCGTTTCAGGCCGCCGCGGTGGACGTGTTGTTGGCCCGGGCGCGCCGCGCGTTGAGCCAGGCAGGCCTGCGCCGCATCGCGGTGGTGGGCGGCGTGGCGGCGAACCGCCATCTGCGCGAAGAGATGGCGCGGGCGGGCGAGGTCGACGGCTTCGAGAGCCTCTTCCCCCCGATGGCTTTGTGCACCGACAACGCCGCCATGATCGCCGCCGCCGGCGCCACCCTGCTGGCGCGCGGTGTGCGTCACGGGCTCGATCTCAACGCCTTCTCGCGGGTTCCCATCGACGCGACGCTGTTTCCGTCGGTGGTTCAGTGAGCCGGACGGACGTCCGCGGCTTTCTCGACCGCCACGCGCTGCTGGCGCGCAAGGACCTCGGCCAGAACTTTCTGATCGACGACCGGGTGGCTGAACGCCTGACGCAGTTGGCCGGAGTCGAGGCCGGCGACTTCGTCATCGAGGTCGGCACCGGCACCGGCGTGCTGACTCGCGCCCTCGCCGCGCGGGCCGAGCGGGTGGTTACGCTGGACGTGGACGCGGGCCTGGTTCGGGCGTTGCGCGCCGAGGAGGCCCTGCCGGGAAACGTCGAGTTGCGCCACGAGGACGTGCTCAGCGCGGACCTCGCCGCCATCGCCCGCAGCGCGACCGGGCCGGTCCGGCTGGTGAGCAACCTGCCGTATTCGATCTCGGGCCCGGTGCTGCGCCGCCTGCTCGATCTGCGCGAGCTGCTCGTGGACTGGTCGGTGATGTTGCAGCGCGAGGTGGCCGAGCGGTTGCTGGCGACACCCGGCACGAAGACCTACGGCTCCCTCACGGTGCTGCACGGCCTGACGGTGCGGGCGCAACGGCTGACGGAGGTTCAGTCGGGCTGCTTCTTTCCCGAGCCTCAGGTCCGCTCGATCTTCCTCCGGTTCGTGCCCCTGGCCGAGCCGCTGCTCGCGCCGGAAGAGCTCCGAACAGTGGAGCGCGTGGTGCGTGCCGGCTTCG
This sequence comes from Deltaproteobacteria bacterium, assembly GCA_019311105.1. Classification (GTDB taxonomy): domain Bacteria; phylum Myxococcota_A; class UBA9160; order UBA9160; family JAFDDA01; genus JAFDDA01. The sequence goes on along the minus strand of JAFDDA010000224.1, from coordinate 635 downwards.
GAAACCGCCGCAAGACCCTCGTCAACTCTCTGCTGCGCGGTGGGCTGCCGGGGTTGCCGGGGCTGTCGGGCGACGCCCTGCGCGCCGTACTGGCCGACCTCGGTATCGACGCCCGGGCCCGCGGCGAGACCCTCACGCCGAAGCAGTTCCTGGATCTGACACACGGCCTGTTTGGGACTGCGCAGAACGCGCTGGCGCCGGGTGAGCGGGCGGGGGGCCTGATGCATCCGGGCGAACTGCTGGACCAGCTGCTGGACCTCGCCCGCGCCGCCGGTCTGGAGGTCCGCCAGGTGGCCGCGAGGGCGGCAGGGGAGGGTGACGTGGCCGTCCGCAGCGGCACCTGCCGCGTAAAGGGCCGGCTCTGGGTGATGCTGGTGGCCTCCGACGGCCTGGAAGAACGGATCGACGTGCTGTCTGGAGCCCTGGCGACCCACGCGAGGAGCTTCCTCGAGGAGCGCTATCTGCCGCCGGCAATTCGAGAGAGATTGGGGCCGGGCTTGGAGGGCGCTTGACCCTGCGTCTCGGTTGCGTATCCTTTTTGTCGCCGCGAGGGGTCTCGCAAGTTGCGATCCCCATCGAAACGGCAACCACTCCCGGCGCGAAGAGCGCACGGAAAATAACAGCGACGCCCGCAA
>JAFDDA010000133.1 GCA_019311105.1 Deltaproteobacteria bacterium | reverse complement strand
GTCGAAGCGGCCACGCATCTGTGCGTGCACCTCATCGCGCGAGCAGCCACAGATGGAGTCATGGGCATGATTCGGCAGCAGCGTGCGCCACGCGGTGCGCAGGGCCGGCTGCTCGTCCGGGGCGCCGAGTCGCGCGCCGAGCGCGCTCCACGGCTCGGCCCAGCCCTCGAGCGCCGTTTCGCAATCGCGGTTGCGAAGCTTGATCCAAGTCCGGGCCGACCAGACGCCGGGCAGCAGGTTCGCCGATCGCCCGCCCACCAACTCGCCGACGTGGCACGCCTCGGCATCGGGGCGCGGCAGGGTTTCGAGGAACTTCTCGATCACACCGCGCTCGACGTCGAAGCCCGTCTCTTTGGCGATGCCTTCTGCGAGTTCGCGGGTCCGCGGCTCGGGCGGCGCATGGTCGATGCCGTTCATCAGCAACAGATGCCCGCTCCCGGTTTCGGAAGCCTGGTCGCGAACGGTCTTGGCGATGCGCTTCGCCGAGGCATTGGGGTCGATGTCGAGGCCCGTGGCCGCATTGAAGTAGCCGCGGGTGAGACGGCACGCGAGCATGCGCGTCCCGTCCGGCGACTCCCACCAATACTCGGGCGGAAGCCGGTCGATCTCGCTCCCGTTTCCGCGCCAGTAGACGAACGCCTCGAAGCCGAAGCCCGCGAGCATTTGCGGGAACTGACTCGGGTGGCCGAAAGAGTCTGGCGTGTACGCAACGCGCGATGCACCCCCGAACGCCTCGGCCACACGCCGGCCTTCCAGCAGGTTTCGCACGTGCGCCTCGCCCGAAGGCAGCAAGGAATCGGGCTGGACGTACCACGGCCCGATGGCCACGCGGCCGCTCTCGCACGCCGCCACCAGCTCGGCACGTCGCCCGGGCCGGATCTCCAGGTAATCCTCGAGGACGATCGACTGGCCGTCGAGCAGGAAGTGATATCCCGGGTCGGCAGCGCAGGAATCGAGCAGCAGATCGACAGCGTCGACCAGGCGCGCGCGGAAGTCCTGGTGGGTTCGGTACCACTCGCGGTCCCAGTGGGTATGGCTGACTAGGGTGCATCTCATCGGCCCATTGTGCCTGGGGGCGAACCGGTGGACAAGCATGCTGCAGGCCGGCCCCGGCACCCCGCAGTGAACCCACGGCACTCGCCCGAAGCCTCGGCGCGTGGTAACCGAATGCAACAGAAACGGAGGTCTCTCGTGAAGACTCGAATCGACCGAACGGCGCTCGTCTGGGGCGCCATCCTGGGCTTCGCTTTCGCAGCCGGAGCTGGCTGCATGAACGGCTCGATGCACAACTACAAGGCCAAGATCGGCGCGGGCAGCGGCCGCTTCGCGATGGTGATCGAGGCCGACCGCACGGCGATCCAAGGGAGCCATTTCCTGCTCGACACCGCGACGGGTGACGTGTGGCGAATGGATTCAGGCGATGGCCGCACCGGGAACTGGCTACCCCTCGGCACCGGCCCCGAAGACGTGCGCAGCCTCGAAGAAGAGCCGGCCGACGACGCCTGAACCGGAGTAGACCCCCGCAAGGTTCTGCCTGCATGGCGGGCGCACACGAGCGTGTTATCGATTCTCTGAACGCCCACGAAGGAGAGCCCATGTCTACGACCCCGCCTCGTATCGCCCTCGCCCTGGGGGCCCTCGCCTTGGCCGGCACGGGTTGCTTCAACGACGCCTTCCGCGGCCACGAGTTCAGCGACATCCCCGGCACGGATCGCTTCGAACTGGTGATCGAGGCCGACCGCACGCTCGTCGACGGCAGCCACTTCCTGGTGGACCGGGCGACCGGCGACCTCTGGCGCCTCGACGTGTCGGGCCGAACGAACGGAAACTGGGTGCGTCTCGCGTCCGGCCCGGCCGATGCGGCGGAGCTCCCTCCGCTCCCGGGGCTAGAGAAAGAAGAGCAGGACGACTAGCTCGCGTCTTCGCTGCGCGACCAGAAGCTCGCCAGGAGCGAGCCCGAAAGGTTGTGCCAGATGCTGAAGATCGCTCCGGGTAGCGCCGCCAGCGCGCTGAAGTGCTTCACCGCCAGCGCGACGGCGAGGCCAGAGTTCTGCATCCCCACTTCGATGGCCAGCGTCCGGCGCTGACTCTCGGGCAGGCGCAGGAGAGACGCCGCGCCGTAGCCGAGGGCAAGACCCGACCCGTTGTGCAGCGCGATCGCCAGAAGCAAGACGCCCGAGAGCTCCGCCAGACGTTCCGCCGAAAGCGCCACGACGATGGCGATGACGAGCACGATGGCGAGCACGGACACCAGCGGGAAGACGCGGCGAAGCGGCTCGATCCGCTCACCGAGCCACGTGTTGACCGCAACGCCCAACGCCACGGGCAACAGGACGATCCGGAAGATGCTCACCACCATTCCGGGCACGTCCACGGCGACGCTGGCACCGACCCACAGTTCGGTCAGCAGGGGCGTGGCGAGGATCGCCAAGACGGTGGAGACCGCCGTCAAGGTGATGGAGAGCGCCACATCGGCGCGGGCCAGGTAGCAGATCACGTTCGACGCCGTGCCGCCCGGGCAGCTGCCGACGAGCACCAATCCGGTGGTGAGTTCGGGCCCAAGGCCCAACGCCCGAGCCACGAGCCAGGCCAGGGCAGGCATGCCTCCGAACTGGAGTGCCGCGCCAAGGCCCAGCAGTGCCGGCCGCCGGGCGACATCCGCGAAGTCGCGCACCGTGAGGGTCGCGCCCATGCCGAACATGATGATGCCGAGCAGCGGCACGATGGCGGGCCGGCCCGGGGCAAAGAACCCGGGCGCCCACCAGGCCGCGAGCGAGAAGAGCACCGCCCAGAGCGGGAACAGGTCGGTGGCGCGGCGCAACACGCCGCAGAGTTAGCGGATCGCGGGCGCCGGGGCCGGCGCCGCTAGCCGGCGAGCTGCTTCAGCGCCTCGATCCGCTCGTCGAGGGGCGGGTGCGACATGAAGAAACGCGCGAACCCGCGCTTCTGGCCACCCGAGATCGCGAGGGCCGAGACCTCCTCGGGCAGGTGGGGTTGATCCACGCTGGCCTTCAACCTCTCGAGCGCGCCGATCATCGCACCGGCACCCACCAGCCGCGCGCCTCCAGCGTCGGCCCGGAACTCGCGCCGCCGCGAGAAGGCCATGACGATCGTACTCGCCAGGATCCCGAGAACGATCTGCGCCGCGATGGTGGTGACGTAGTAGCCGATGCCGTAGCCGCGCTCGGTCTTGAAGACGACCCGGTCGACTGTGTGGCCGATGATGCGCGAGAAGAAGAACACGAAGGTGTTCACGACGCCCTGAATGAGGGTCAGCGTGATCATGTCGCCGTTGGCTACATGGCTGATCTCGTGGCCCAGGACCGCAGCGACTTCCTCCTGCTCCATCCGATGCAGGAGGCCCGTGCTCACGGCGACCAGCGCGTGGTCGCGGCGCGCACCGGTGGCGAAGGCGTTCGGGTCGGGCGAGTCGAAGACCGCGACCTCGGGCATCCCGATGCCGGCCGCATGGGCCTGCTGGCGAACGGTTTCGACCAGCCACTGCTCGGTCTGGGTCCGCGGCTCCTCGATCACGACGGCGCCCGTCGCACGCTTCGCGATCCACTTGGAGATCCCCAGGGAGATGAACGACCCGCCCATGCCGAAGACCGCGCAGAAGAGGAGCAGCGGGCCGAGCTGGAGGTTCACACCCTGCTCGTCGAGGATGGAGCCCACACCGAGCAGGTTCCAGACGAAGAAGAGCACCGCCGTGATGGCGAGGTTCGTCGCGAGGAAGAGGAAAACGCGCTTCATGGGTCTCTCCTGATCGGGTCGAAGGGCGCGGAGCCGCGAAATCCTAGGCCCCTCGGGCGCACTGGCAAGGCCCACTTGGCGCCCTGCTACGTTTCGGGTGCCGTCAGGGAGGCACACGCCGTGGCCGAGATCCTTGTGAAACCGCTGGGAAACGACGAGTTCCGCGTCGAAGTGAGCGAGGGCGAAACCCGGACGACCCACCGCGTCACGGCCCGGCGCGACCAACAGCTGCGCTACGGCGGCGACGCGCCGGCCGAGCGCTTGATCGAAGAATCCTTCCGCTTCCTGCTCGAACGGGAACCGAAGGAGTCGATCCTCCAGGTCTTCGATCTGCCGGTGATCGAACGCTACTTCCCGGAGTACAGCGAGCAGATCCGAACGCGCCTGGCGGGTTGACCGCCCTACCCTCTCAGGCGGCCGGCTTCACGCGACGGCGAAGGAAGTCGGCGAGCCGCGCGGTGGCCGGCGCCGCATCGCGCACCAGGCTGCGCGCCGCGACCCAGTCGTGGAACATGTGCTCCCACTCCAAGGGCGTGACGTCCACGCCGGCGCCCTGCGCGCGCTCGACGAAGGCACGAATCTGGTCGCAGAGGACTTCGGCCCCACCCCACAAAACGAAGAGCGGCGGCAGCCCGGCGAGGTCGGCGTTGGCGTTGCAAACGAGGGGGTTGTCGGGGTCGGCGGAGCCCAGGTGCGCTTCGATCCAGCGCACGAGGACCTCACGATCGAGATAGTCGCTCTCGACGTTCGCGCTCATGCTTCCGCCCTCGGCGAACGGGTCGACCCACGGGCTGACGAGCACGGCGGCTGCGGGCAGTGCGTCGCCGGCGTTGCGGGCCTGCAACAGCGTTGCGACGCTCAAACCGCCACCGGCGGAGTCGCCGCCCACAGCCAGGTGTCCGGGGTCGACCCCGGAATCGAGCAGCCAACGGTAGGCCGCGATGGCGTCCTCCTGAGCCGCCGGGAAACGGTGCTCCGGAGCGAGTCGATAGTCGGGCGCGAGAACCTGGGCGTCGGCCTCGATCGCCAGGTGGGCGATGAGTTCGCGATGCCCCTCGGGGCTTCCGAGCACGTATCCCCCACCGTGGAAGTAGAGAAGAGTTCGCCCCGGCGCCGGTCGCCCCGCAGGTCGACACCACAGTGCGCGAACGCCACCGGCATCGACTTCCTCGAACCGCACGCTTCGGAGCACCTTGTCGGTCTGTGGCGCGCGATCCATGACCTCGCGTAGCCACGGGATGTCGTGCTCCATGGAGCGCTTCATGATGCGGCGCAGGACGCCCACGCCGAGTTCGGTCGTGAAGCTCCAGCTTGGCCGAAGCGGACCGCGGCGAAGGCGCGCGCGCACGACGTGGACGAACTCGCGGATGGCGTCGAGAAGGATCTCCAGCACGGCGCCAGAATACCGGAACCCGCCCTCCCTGGGGGCGGGCCACGCTAGCCTGGAGCCATGAAGCAGCCCCCCGCCTGGTTCACCGAAGCCGTCACGACGCCGTTCGAAATCCACCATGTCGAGGTGGACGGCTGTGCCATCCGTTATCTCGCGTGGGGCGATGCCAACAAGCCCGGCCTGGTGCTCGTCCACGGCGGCGCAGCCCATGCCCACTGGTGGAGCTTCATCGCCCCGCACCTGACGCGCGACTACCGGGTCGTGGCCCTCGATCTGTCTGGCCACGGCGACAGCGGCCGGCGCGAGAGCTATGGCCGGGACATCTTTGCTCGCGAGGTCCTCGGTGTGATCGAGGACGCAGGCTTCCAGGGCAAGCCGATCGTAGTGGGGCACAGCCTCGGCGGGATCGTCACCATCATCTGCGCGGCGCTCCACGGCGAGCGACTCGCCGGCGCGGTGATCGTCGACTCGCCCGTCCGCAAGCCCGACCCCGAGACCCAGGAGGGCAGCCGCGGCCGGTCGTTCCGCAACCCCAAGACCTACTCGAGCGAAGAGGACGCCGTCGCCCATTTCCGCCTCGTGCCGCCGCAGCCCTGTGAGAACGATTTCATCGTCGACCACATCGCGCGGCATTCCTTGCGTGAAACCGATGCCGGTTGGACGTGGAAGTTCGACAAGGCGGTCTTCCCGTCGAGCGCGCCGCGACCCATGGCCGAGTACCTGAAGCAGGTGCCGTGTCGGCTCGCGCTCTTCCGCGGCGAGTGGAGTGTGGTCGTCCTCCCCGAGACCGCCGAGTACATGTACGAACTGCTGGAGCGCAACGCCCCGCTCGTCGAGATCCCGCAGTCGCACCACCACCTCTTCCTCGATCAACCCCTCGCCTTCGTCGCGGCGTTGCGGGCCTTGCTGGCGGACTGGGAGCACTCGGTTCCGCGCAGGCCGGCGGGCGCCGCCTAGCCGACGCGTCCGAGAAGGTGTTCGCCGAGTTCGCGAAAGCTCTCGTGGCGCGGCGCATCGACCTCACCGAAGCCATAGGCGGCATAGACGAACTCGACACCGGCCTCGCCACAGGCGGCCGCATCGCCCGACGTGTCCCCGGCGTAGGCCGCGGCACGGAAGCCATGACGCTCGCGCAGCAACGCCAGATTGGCGGCCTTGTCCATTCCGGTGTCCCCGTGGCACAGCGTGTCCCGAAAGACATCCTCGAGCCCCGCCTGTTCCAGGAACAGCTCGAGATACCAGCGATGGCAGTTGGAGAGTAGATCCACGGGAACCCGGGCCGCGAGGCCCCTCAGGCCGTCGACCACTCCCGGGTAGAGCCGGCCTCCGAGCTCTCGAACGGCAGCTTCCTCGCCGCGCCCGAGGAGCGGCATGAGCTCTTGAAGTCGGCCCTCGGAAAGTTCCGGAAAGATCGTCCGAGCGCACTGTTCGAAGGTCAGGCCGCAGACCCTCCCGATGTCGGTCGCCGTCACTTCGCACTCGACACCCAGCGAGCGGGCCGTGCGTGTCCAACCCACCGCCGAGGCCTCGGTCGCGTCCCAGAGTGTCCCATCGAGATCGAAGATCAGCGTGTCGCAGCGTGTCATGGTGAGATCGAGCCCTCCGCAGAACCGAGTTCAGAAACCGCGGAGCCCAGAGACGTTCTCCCTCCCACGTCGACCGTTGCCAGAGACGGATCCATCCGTTGTAATCGGGTGGTGTCCCATTCCGGGACGACGAGAGGAACGGTTGCCATGAAGAGAACAGGGATCCGGGGGCTCATGGCGGTGGGCGCGTTCGCGTTCGTGCTGGGGGCTCCGTTCCAGGCGGCGCTTGCGGGCGATGACGACGTCGGCTGCGGTGTCGGCACGACCATCATGGAGGGCGAGAGCGGGCTCGTTCCGCACCTGCTCGCTTCTTTCACCAACGGCGTGACGTTCCAGTCGATCTCGCTGACGCTCGGCGTGATGGGCTGCGACGCCAACGACACGATCACGGCCGATGCCGGCCTGCGAAAGTTTGCCAGCGGCAACATCGACCGGCTGTCGCGCGACATCGCGGTGGGTGGGGGCGAGAGCCTCGATGTCTTCGCCAACCTGCTCGGCGTGACTGCGCAGGATCGGCCCGCGTTCGCGCAGACGGTCCAGGCGAACTTCGGCGTGCTCTTCCCGAGTGGCGAAACGACCGTCGGCGAGATGCTGAACTCGCTCGACAGCGTGATGGCGAGCGACGAGCGCCTCGCCCGCTACGTGAGGGGCTAAGGAGTCCGACTCCACCCGTTCCGGCCGGGCCACCCGGCCGGAACGGGTCGATCCCTCCCCGCCCGACCCTTGCGTGCCACCCTCCTCGTACTCTTCGGGCTGATCTTCTCCGCGACGGCCGCACCCGCAGCCGATGTGGCCTCGCTCGATGAACTGATCGGTCGCGCTCGCGAGCACGGCCTCGCGGACGAGGCACGCTGGCGTACCCTCCTCCACTACGAACGCCGGCACTTCACTCCCATCCGGCGGAGCGTCGTTCAGACCGAAGCCTTCTTCCTGAGCCCAGAAGGTGCCCGCGACGCAGAGGCGGAACTCATCGCGACGCTTGCGGGCGTGCTCGACCCGGGTGCGCGCAGCGCGCGCGGCGAGCCCGTTGCCTGCAGCTTCCCAGCGCGAACGGCCTATCTGAAGGAGCGGCTCGGCTTCGAGCCTCCGCCGGCGCCGTGCCCTGCCCTCGATGCGTGGCGCGACCAGATCCGCCCGGTTGCGTTGACGATGGTCTTCCCCGAAGCCTTCATGGACAGCCCGGCCTCGATGTTCGGCCATACGCTGCTGCGCCTCGACGTCAACACCGAAGACGAGAGCGAGAACCTGCTCGGGTACGCCATCGACTTCACTGCCGACACGGGCGGCGAGGCGGGCCCGATCTACCTCCTCAAAGGTGTCCTGGGCCGCTACCCGGCGCGCTTCGGCCTGAACCCGTTCTGGGAGAAGCTCAAGCAGTACGCCGATTGGCAGAACCGCGACCTGTGGGAGCACCGCCTCGACCTCAGCGCGGACGAGATCGACTTCGTCCTGCTGCATCTCTGGGAGCTGCGCGACGTCGCGTTCCCGTACTACTTCTTCGACGAGAATTGCTCGTACCAGCTGGTGCGCCTGCTCCAGGCCGCGCGGCCGGAGATCGAGATCCGCCACGGCTTTCCCGTCAGCGTGATGCCGATCGACACGGTCCGAGACGTGGTGGCCGAGACGGGCACGCAAGGCGAGGCCCGGTTCCGCGCCTCGCCCGCCACGAAGATCCGCCACGCACTCCGAACGCTGCCGGCCGAGGAGGCCGATGCCTTCCTCGGCCTCGCCAGCGGAGAAATCGGCCCCGAAGAACCGTCGCTGCTCGCGATGGACGCCGAGCGGCGTGCCCGCGTACTCGGCCTCGCCTACGACGCTCTCCGCTACCGGTTCCTCGACGAGGAAGTGCCGCCGCCCGAGGCACGGGAGCGCGCGCACCGGCTGCTCCTGGCGCGTAGCCAGCTCGGACTTCCCGACCTCGATGTCGAGCCCCCTGCGCCTCCGATCCGCCCGGAGGACGGCCATGGGACGGCGATGATTTCGCTTGGCGCAGGTCGCGAGGACGACGAGCCCTTCGTCGACCTCCGATTGCGCCCCGCACTCTCCACGATCCGCGTCCTCGACGGCACCCTTCGCTACTACCCCGCCCTCCGACGCGTCCGTCTGCACGAGCTCACCCTCGTCGAGCTCCGCTCCGAGGCGCCGATCGACCGGTTTTTTCACCCCCCGTCGTGGCACTTCAGCACGGGCCTCGCCACCCGGATGCGACCCGAAGGCGACGGCGACTTCGATCGCGAGCCCGTCTGGCGCAGCGAGGGGGGTGTCGGCGTGACCTTGGCGCAGGGTGATTGGCTCCGAGTCGGGCTCCTCGCCGAGCTCCGCGGAGAGACCGGCGGTTCGCTCGCTCGAAACGGAGCCTTCGGGCCCGGGCTCGCGGCGAGCCTTCGCCTCGGCCGGACGACCGACCGCGCTCAGCTCCAGTTCGGCGCCCGCGCCTTCCGTTTCCTGGCCGGCGACCGCGCCACCGTCCTCGAGGCACGGATCGAACCGACCCTCCGCTTGTCGAGAAACGTCGCG
>JAFDDA010000132.1 GCA_019311105.1 Deltaproteobacteria bacterium | reverse complement strand
GCGGATTGCCAGACCGCGATCCTCTACGACCACTTCACGCCCTTCGTGCTCGTCCAGCTCGAAGAGCTCGGCTTCTGCAAGCCGGGCGAGGCACGCGACTTCATCGCCGACGGCCGCATCGAGCTCGGCGGCGAGCTCCCCATCAACACCCACGGCGGGCAGCTCGGCGAGGCCTACATCCATGGCATGAATGGGATCGCCGAAGCGGTGCGGCAGATCCGCGGCACCGCAGCGAACCCCGTGCCCGACGTCGAGAACGTCGCGGTGACGGCCGGAACGGGCGTCCCCACCAGCGGCCTCGTCCTCTCGCGCGACTGACCTCTCAGTAGCGGTCGTAGATGATGCGCACCTCTTCCAAGGGGAAGGTGTAGACGGCGTAGTGCGCAGCCAGGCTGACTATCGCAGCCGTGAGCAGCAGCCGCGCCCAGTGGCGCGCCGTGATCGATCGGAAGGAAGCCTGGACGACGGCGACGGGCCGGGCTTCGTCCGGCCCGAGTGTGCGAGAGGAGGCCGCGACGGCCTGGCACAAGATCAACGACCCCTGGAGGTAGTCGCGTTCCCCGCGGAAGAAGACTTCTAGGCGTTCCCTTATCCCGACCGAAGGCACACCGGCCGGCCAGACGGTGGCATCGGGTCCGGCAGAGCGGGCCGTCTGGCTAGCGGGGCTTTCGCTCCCGCAAGGCTTCCAGGTCGGCCTTGGCCGCGGCGGGCAGTTCGAAGCGGGTGAAGCCACGCGGGACTTCAAAGCGCCGCGCATCGATGGCCCCCACCGAGAGATCGCGAAGCTCCATGTGGACGCGGCTGCGCCCCTCGCCCGTGACGACCCGCACCGGAATCTCCTGCTCGGTCATCCACATCAACGCCTCGAAGGCTTCGCCTTCGGAGGTCGTTCCGTGAACGCGATACCGCGTGGCGCTGGCGCCATGGACGGCTTCGCGGCTTTGGGCCTCGCGCGCGAGCTCGCCGCCTTCGAAGCGATCCTGGACGAGGCCCCCGTCACCGAGACTCTGTTCGAGATACATCCGTTGCTGCGGCATGAGGATCCAGGTCACGCCGCGGTCCTTGCGGACGATGACGGTGTGGCGCCGCCCCGACACGACGAGTTCGCGGCGCTCCTTCGCGCCGCTGGCCCAGACGCGCCCGGTGATCTTCTCGCCATCGGCCTCCATGACGGTGCGCGCCATGTAGTCGGCCTTCGGGCGAAGCCAGGGCGCACTTCCGGCCCCGGCCGGAACCGCATACGCGAGGCTCGCGGCGAGCAGCAGGCCCGTGGCCACGGAGGTGAAGAAACAGCGGGGAACTCGGGACATCGGGCCCCTCCTTGCCGCTTCTTGTCGGCAGGATGGGGCCGCGACTGGAGGGCCCCGCCGAGGCTGCGGAAGCACTCGAGAGGCGGCAGGAAAGCGCCCAGAGATGAAAGGTTTTCACCGATCGGGAGCCGCAGGCGAGGCCGTCAGTCCTCGACCACCAGCACGAGCCCCTCGCACGGCTGGAGCTCCACCGTGCCCGAGCGCGCCGGAAGCGGCGAGCCATGGGCCGTGTGGAGCCCGCCCGTCACGCGCGCCTCCGGAAGCCGAGCCGACGCCGGTGCCTCGCCGAGATTCAAGGCCACGAGCGCGCGCGAGCCCGGGGCCCGCCGCTTCCAGGCGAGCACGTCGGTGTCAGAGTCGACCCAATCGAAGCTTCCGCCCTCGAGGGCCGGCGTCGCGCGACGCAAGGCGATGAGGTCACGGTAGAGGTGCAGCATCGAGCCCGGGTCCCAACGCTGGGTTTCGACGTTCCGTTGATCGTGTCCGTCCGCGATCGGGAGCCACGGCTCGCCGTCGCTGAAGCCCGCGCCGGCGCCGCCCGCCCACTGCATGGGCGTTCGCTCCGGGTCGCGCGAGAGCTTCGGGTGGATCGTCCACGCGAGCGGGTCCTGCATGCGATCCTCGGGGATCACGCCGTCGCGCATCCCGATCTCCTCGCCGTAGTAGAGGAAGGGCGTCCCGCGCAGGGTCAACATCAGGGCCGCTGCGACCCGGGCGCGCTTTTCACCAAGCTCAGGGTGGTCGTGCCGCGAGGCGTGGCGCGCGAAGTCGTGATTCGAGAGCACCCAGTCCGGCCAACAACCCGCCGGGATCAACCCGAGGAACTGGTCGATCTCGCGCCGATAGTCGGCCGCCGTCCAGGGCCCGAGCATGAAGGAGAAGTTGAACGCGAGGTCGAGCTCGTCGCCCTTGCCCAGGTAGCTCGCCGTCACGGCCGGGTCGGGATGCGAGAGGGCGACCTCCCCCACCGTCATGCGCTCCGGGTAGCGATCGAAAACGCGACGGATCGAACGCAACATGCCGTGCACGTCCGGGTGGTCTTCGTCGTTCACGTGAATCTGGCCCAGGTAGCCGGGCAGCCCGTTCTCGTGCAGGGGGTTGTCCCGGAGCTCGGGATCCTTCGCGATCTTGTGGATCACGTCGATGCGGAACCCGTCCACACCGCGCTTCAACCAGAAGTGCAGGACGTCGTGCATCGCCGCCTCGACGTCGGGGTTGCGCCAGTTCAGGTCGGGCTGCTCGGTCAGGAACGAGTGCAGGTAGTACTGCCCCGTCTCGGTGTCCCACTCCCAGGCGGAGCCTCCGAAGATCGCCTGCCAGTTGTTCGGCGGGCTGCCATCGAGCTTCGGGTCGCGCCAGACGTACCAGTCGCGCTTCGGGTCCTTGACGCTGCGGCGCGACTCGAGGAACCAGGCGTGCTGGTCGGAGGTGTGGTTCGGGACCCAGTCGAGAATGACCTTGATGTCGCGCGCGTGGGCCTCGGCCAGCAGCCGATCGAAGCTCGCGAGGTCACCGAACATCGGGTCGATGTCGCAGTAGTCGGAGACGTCGTAGCCGAAGTCCTTCATGGGCGACGGGAAGCAGGGCGAGATCCAGATCCCGTCGACGCCGAGGAAGCTCAGGTGGTCGAGCCGCTGGCGGATGCCGTCGAGGTCGCCGATGCCGTCCCCGTTCGAATCCATGAAGGAGCGTGGGTAGATCTGATAGATCACGCCGTGCTTCCACCAGAGTCGGCCGGCCATCGCGGCCGTCGCTGCCATCAGGGGCGCACCTCGTAGTAGGCATTCATGGGGTGCTCGAGTTCCTCGCAGCGGCGGAAGCGCGTGAAGCCCGCCTCCTCGGCAAGCTGGCGGGCGAGGCCTTCGTGCAGCCCGAGCGTGCCGAGGCCCATCCCGTCGGGCTCCGAGAGCGCCGACGACATGCACGACAGGACGGAGAAGCCGTACATGAGAGCCGCCATGGGGTTCTCTTCCATGTTCTCCTCGAAGGTCTCCTTGGCCTTGATGTCGGCGATGAACCACGTGCCGTCGTCGCGGATCGCGCGGCGGATGCCTTGAATCACGCGCTGGGGGTGGGCCATGTCGTGGAGACAATCGAAGGTCGTGACGAAGTCGAAGCGTGGCGTGTCGGGCAAGGGGTCCGTGCGAGCGTCATGGAACTCGGCGTTCTCGATGCCGGCGTCCTGACGGTTCCGTTCCGCGAGCTTCAACGCGTGTTCGGAGATCTCGTAGCCGTGGATCCGGGAATGCGGGAAGGCCTTGGCCATCTCGAGCACCGCCACGCCCGTCCCGCAGCCGACGTCCGCTGCTTCGACGCCCGACTCGAGCTTCGCCACCACGCCGTCGAGCTTCGGCAGCGCGAGGGGCACGAGCAGCGAACGGAACCACGGCGCGAAGGATCGCTCGATCCCGCGGCTGCCCTCTTCTCCGAAGGCGTCGTACGGGAGCCCCCGACCGGTCCGGAAGGCCTCGGGCAAGCGGTCGAGCACCGCGAGCTGGGCCGGCAGGCCGCCGAAGCCCCCCGCCGCGAAGGCCGGGTGGTTCTCCTCGGCGAGGACGATGGCGCCTTCGGCAGAGAGTTCGAACTGCCCCTCTCCGGGGTAGTCGAGCAGGCCCGCCGCCGCCTGGCCACGCAGCCACTCGCGCAACCAGCGCTCGTCGAGGCCCGTCGTCTCGGCCAGCGACGTGCTCGTCTGGGGCCCCGCCCCGGCGAGGGCGCGGTAAAGCCCGAGTTCGTCTCCGAGGTAGATCATGCCCGATACGAGGGCGCCCTCGAGGTAGCCGAACGTCTGGCGGATCTTGGCCTGGAGCTTCTCGGGGTCGATCGGTTCGGACACAGCTTCCTCCAAATCGCGCCGACGGCGTCGCGTGAATCTCGGAGGCGCAGTCTACCGCCTTCGGCGTGCGCCGGCGGCGACCGCGAACGCGATCATGGCAGCGAGGGCAAGCCCATTCAGTTCGGGCACGGCGGCCAGGCGACCGAGCAGCGCCTGGCGCGCCGCGTCGTAGGCCGGCTTCGGCAGGTATTCCTCGTCGAACGGGAGCGGGACGCGCCCGGGGCCGAACGTGCCGTTGATCCAGGTGTGGGCGTCGGTGAAGCCCCAGAACGTGATGCCTCGACAGGCCGCGAGATCGAGACACGCCGAGAGCAGCTCCGCGTAGATCCCAGCCTGGATCTCGAGGGCCGCCGGGCCGTTCGCCGACATCGTGACGTCGAACTCCGTGATCTCGACCACGAGACCGAGGTCTGCGAAGGCCTCGATCACCTCTCTCAGGCCGATCCCGCCGGGCTGGATGATGCCGGCCACGATGTGCCCCTGGAGCCCGACGCCGTGGATCGGGACGCCGTCGGCCACGAGCCCGGCCACGAGGTCATAGAACGCGTCGAAGCGGGCGTTCGGCTCCTCGACCAGGACCTCGTTCAAGAAGAGCTCCGCGGTGGGGTCTGCCGCGTGCGCGATGTGGAACGCCTCGGCGATGTAGTCCTCCCCCAAGAGATCGAGGAACACGTTGTCGTAGAGATCACTCGAGAAATTCTGCAGCGGTTCATTGATGACATCCCACGAATCGACGGTGCCGGCGTAGCGAGTGACGACGGTTTCGATGTGGTTCTCGAGCCAGGCGCGTAGGGTCTCGGCGTCGGGTGCCGCGCTGACCCAAGCCGGGATGCGGAGCGGATTGGCCCACAGGAGCGTGTGGCCTCGCATCGTCATGTCGTTCGCCTGGGCGAAGGCGACCAGCGCATCGGCCGGCGCGAAATCGTAGTTCGCCTCGGCCGGGTGGATCTCCGGCCACTTCATCTGGTTCTCGGCGGTGATGGAGTTGAACTCGCGCGCCAGCGTCTCGGCGTAGAGCGGCTCGGAGAGGTTGGCCGGCTGTGCCGCCGCGCCGATGCGAACCCCCGCCGCCGTGGCGATCTCGCGCAGGCTGCAGCTCGCGCCGGCTTCGAGACACGGGTGAAGGGGCAACGCGTCGGCCGACCCAGCGGCCAGGAACCCGATCGCAAGCAACGCCCCTGCAGCCGTCCGCCCGATGGGTGCGAGATGCTGGTGATCCACGGAGCCCCCACAGCCTGACCGGGCGCCGTCGTAGACCCCACGGAGGAGCCCGGGCGGGCTCCAGAGATGAGTGGTGCGTCAGGGGCGGCCGTGTCAGACCGCGGCGATCTTTTCGACGGCCTAGGGGAGGCCGGCGCCCGGGGCGTCCACCCGGGCGATTTCGATCCGCCCGGTCGGCGTGGCCCGGCAGATGCCCGGGTCGCTGTCGGCCGCCGTGCAGACGAAGAGTGTCTGGCCGTCGTCGCCGCCCAGCATGCAGGCATAGGCCTGGTTCTCGACTTTCACGCGGTCGAGCACTTCGCCGCCCTCGGCCACGCGCTGCACTTCGCGGCTGACGGGCGAGGCGACCCAGATCGCGCCCTCCGCATCCAGGCAGATGCCGTCGGGCACCGCGCCCCGGAGCGGCGCCCAGACGCGCCGGTTCGACAGGTCGCCCGTCGAGGGGTCCAGATCGAAGGCGGTGAGGCGCGCGGCGAACGTCTCGCCGACGATCAGGGTGTGACCGTCGGGCGTGATGACCGTGCCGTTCGGGAACATCAGATCGCGTGCTGCCACCGCGACCGTGCCATCGGGGTCGACCCGGCAGAGCACCGTCGGCTCGGGGGTCCCGTCCGACCCGCCATGGATCTCGGAACCGAAGTTCCCTACGTAGGCACGCCCGGCTTCATCCACGACCATGTCGTTGCAGTGCCAGGTCGCGTGGGCCGAGAGGTCAGCGACTTCGACCAGACCCTCCGGATCGAGGCGCAGCAGCCGTCGGTCCTTCATCGAGACCACGAGCATCCGTCCGTCGGGGAGCCAGCCCAGGCCCGAAGGCTGCTCGGGCACGTCGACGATGCGCTCGTTCTTCCCGTCGAGGTCGACGGTCATCACGACGTCCTGGTGCATGTCGGAAAACCAGAGCTTGCCGTCTCGCCAGCGCGGCCCTTCGGCGAAGGCCAGGCCATCCAGGAGCACGTCGGTTCGTCTCGTCATGGCGGGATCCTGCACCGCGCCCTCCCCTTCGGTCAAGGTCGGGCCGCATTCCGGCCTTCGGCAGGGCCGCGCCGTGTTTCGGCTCAGGGCCCGCCGGCGTCTCCGTCGCCTTCTGGCCGGGCGCCCAGCAGCCTCTCGATCCGCTCGTCCGTGGCGGGGTGGGTCGAGAGGAAGGAGATGTCGAATCCGCCGCCCTGCTCCGCCTCCATGCGCTGGAGGAGATGCACGAGGTGCACCGGGTCGATGCCGTGGAACTCGAGCCAGGCGAGAGCGTGTTCGTCCGCCTCGCGCTCGAAGTCGCGCGAGAAGCTGGCCTCGGCCAGAGCCGTCGGGAGCGCCGCCACCAGGCCCGAGGCCGCAGACAGATCCCCCACCACCAGGACGATGCCGACCGCCAGCAGCGAGTCTTGAATCGCCTGCCGCAATCCGTGGCGATGAACCACATGGCCGACCTCGTGGGCCAGGACGGCCACGATTTCCTCGTCGCGCTCGGCGAGTTCGACCAACTCGTCGGTCACGATCACGGTGCCCGAAGGCAGCGCGAAGGCATTCGCCCCGACCAGCCCCCCGGTGCGGAAGAGGAGTTCGAACGCGTAGCCTTCGGACGCGTCGACCACGATCCCGTCGAAGGCAGCGCGCAAGGCCTGCTTGCGAGGCTCGGGGAGCTCGCTCGGCTCGAAGCTCTGGTCGAGCAGCTCGAGGGTCCCGCGGGCCAGCAGTGCGTTGGTTTCGGCGGACGTGGCGAAGGCCGCCGTCCGGGCCAGCGCCGGGATCCCCTTCACGGCGAAGAGGCCCCCGGCGAGGATCGCCGTGGCCGCCGCCAGGACGACGATGCCCCAGCGGCTCTCGAGGCGATGGAGCCAGCCATGACGCTCCGAGCCGTGGATGTCGAGGATCGAGTCGATGCGATCGTTGTCGCGCGTCTCGAACTGCCCCCCGTCGGGCAGCCCAACCCGGCGCGTGGTGTTGCCGAGACGCTGCGGGATCGCGAGGTCTGCGAACACGAGGTTCTGCTCCGCGCCGCCTGCGGTGAGCCTCGCCGTGCCATCGTCGTAGACGCGGAGTGTTGCGTCGAGCGTGCGCGACGTGCGGCCATCGTGGAGCAGGCCGGCGACCTCGATCATCGCCGCCCCCTAGAGGCCCAGGTCCAGGCCGAAGGACTCGCCGAGCTCGGCGCCCGCACCGCCGACGTCGTCGGCCTGGCGCGCCACGAAGTCGTCGAGGCTACCCGCGGCCCGCACGCTCATGTGTCGCAGTCGGAAGCGCAGCACCCGGATGCGCGCCCACGGGATCAACAGACCCAGGGAGAGCAACATCGCCATGGCATTGCTCGCGTAGACCGTGGCAAGCCCGACGGCCGGCACCTTCGACGAGAGCCGATGAGAACCGAGCTGCGCCCCCTCGTAGGTGAGATTCGAGATCCCGGCTGCAATCAGGCCGAACATCATGAAGTAGAACGGCAGCGCGATCAGCACGGCACCCAGGATGGCCTGCTCCCCGACCAAGCCGACGCCCAGGCCCACGGTGATCGACATGACGACGACGAGGAGGAGCACCAGACCGAAGAGCCGGTAGAACTGGCCGCTGCGCGAGCCGATCCGGAAGCCCGTACTCCCATAGGACGCGTTGTTCACGATGAAGCGCCGCTGGCGGAAGATCGCATCCGGATAGAGCACGCCGAGCGTCACGGTGCCAAGCAGCGGGTAGCCGATGTAGGCGCCGAAGGCGGGCCCGTAGTCGGCGCGGAAACCGAAACGGATGTTCCGCCAGGCGGTGTTGTGCGCCCGGAACGACATCGAGCGCACCACCGCCCAGGGGATCGCGAGGACCATCGCAATGCTCATGGCGAACTCGAGATACGTAGAGACCAAGGACGCCGTGAAGTAGACGAGGAAGAAGCCCACGACGATGGCTCGCCCCCTCAAGATCGCCATCGGGTCGGCGAGGTAGGCGAACGATGCGCCCGCCAGCTGGGTGCTGGATGCGAGGTATTGCTGGGTGCGAACCTTGGCCCAGGCGGAATAGACGCCGAAGGTCACGAGGGTGAGCACGAGATTGACGACCCAGATCCGGAAGTACTCGCTCGCAGTCCCGTGAAACTCGAACCCGTGCTCCTGGAAGTCGGGCTCGGCCCCCGCGACGTCCCCGACCCCTTCCGACCCCAACGAAGATGCTTCCGCCACGCGCCCTCCCGAGTCTCGGTTGCGATCACTCTAGACGAGCAATCGACACACGGGGCGTGTTCCTGGAGGCCGGTTGCTACCCGAACGGACGTATGGGCCGCTCCTAGGCCTCTGCCCCGGATTCGGAAACCTCCACGGGCGCACCCTGGCGCTCCGCGGCCACCGACTCGAGGAAGGCAGAGAGGGTCACCTCTCCGACCTCCCCGCGGTCGCGGGAGCGGACGTTGATGGTGCCGCCCTCTTCTTCCTTCGCACCCACGACCAGGGCGTAGGGGATCTTCTGAAGGCTCGCCTCGATGCCGAGGAAGCGCTCGACGCTGCCGTAGCAAGCGCGGTGGATCATCACCGGCACGTGCTTCTGGCCGTCGGGGCCGATGTAGCTGCAGCCGAAGCGATCGGGCATGGAGAAATCGAGCTGGATCGTCCCGCACTGCCACGACCGCTTGAGTGCATCGCGGATGTGGAAGTCGATCTTCGGGCCGTAGAAGGCGCCGTCGCCCTCGTTCAGCTCGAACTCCATCCCGGACTGCTCGAGCGCACCGCGAAGCGACGCCTCCGCCTGCCCCCACATCTCGTCCGTGCCGATGCTCTTCTCCGGCCGCGTCGACAGCTCGACCCGCACGTCGTCGAGCCCGAAGCGGGCGTAGACCTCGTGGAAGAAGGCGATCAGCATCTGGATCTCGTCAACGACCTGCTCGGGCGTGCAGAAATGATGGGCGTCGTCCTGGACGAAGGCCTGCACGCGGAAGAGCCCGTGGCGCACGCCCGACAGCTCACGCCGGTGCACGAGCCCCATCTCCGAAAAGCGCAGCGGGAACTCGTTGTGGCTGTGGTTCCGGTTGCGATACACGAGCACGTGGCCCGGGCAGTTCATGGGCTTCACGGCCATGGGTCGCTGCTCGTCCACGTTGTCGTGGATCTCGTCGGGGGTCTTCTCGTCACGCAGCTTCAGCTTCGTGAAGAACATGTTCTCGAGGTAGTTGTCGTAGTGACCCGAGGTGTGCCAGAGCCGCTCGGAGAGCACGAGAGGCGTGCGCAGCTCCTGATAGCCGGATCGACGCAATTGATCGCGCATGTGATCCACCACCGTCGAGTAGATCGTGTTGCCCTTCGGGTGGAAGAACGGGAAGCCCGGTGCGTCCTCTTCGAAGTGGAAGAGGTCGAGCTGCTCGCCGAGCACGCGGTGGTCGCGCTTGCGAGCCTCCTCGAGCAGGTGCAGATGCTCCTTCAGATCGTCCTTGCTGAAGAAGGCCGTGCCGTAGACACGAATCAGCTGCTCGCGTTCGGCGTCTGCGCGCCAGTAGGCCCCCGAGACCGACGTCAGGCGCGTGTGCTTCAAGAAGCCCGTGTGGGGGACGTGGGGGCCCCGGCACAGGTCGACGAAGTCGCCGTGGCGGTAGAGCGTGATCTCCTCGCCGCGGCCCTCGATGTCGCCGACGATCTCCGCCTTG
>JAFDDA010000223.1 GCA_019311105.1 Deltaproteobacteria bacterium | reverse complement strand
GCGCGAAGGTTCAGGCGAAGAGCGAGCTGACGCTCTCCTCGTTGTTGATGCGCCGGATCGCTTCCCCGAGCAGGGTCGCGGTGGTAACGACGTCGATCTTGCCGCACTCCTTGGCTTCGTCGCGGAGCGGGATGGTATCCGTGGTGATGAGCTTCTCCAGGGGCGATTCCACCAGGCGCTTGATCGCCGGCCCCGAGAGCACCGGGTGGGTGATCGCGGCAAAAACGCGGTTGGCCCCGGCATCCACGAGAGCCTTGGCGCCCTGGGTCAGCGTGCCCGCCGTGTCCACGAGGTCGTCGACGATGACGCAGTTGCGCCCGTCGACGTCACCGATGATGTGCATCACCTCGCTGACGTTGGCGCGCTCGCGCCGCTTGTCGATGATGGCCAGCGGTGCGTCGAGCCGCTTTGCGTAGGCCCGGGCCCGCTCCACGCCGCCGGCGTCGGGCGAGATGATCGTGACGTCGTCCCGCAGTTCGCTCTTCACCTTGTCGAGCAGGATCGGGCGGGCGTAGAGGTTGTCCACGGGGATGTTGAAGAAGCCCTGGATCTGGCCGGCGTGGAGGTCGAGACACAGCACCCGCATCGCGCCAGCCGCCGTCATGAGGTCGGCGACGAGCTTCGAGGTGATCGGCGCGCGCGGCGCGACCTTGCGATCCTGCCGCGCGTATCCGTAGTAGGGGATCACGGCGGTGATCCGACGTGCCGACGCGCGGCGTAGCGCGTCGATCATGATCAGCATCTCCATGATGTGGCGGTTCGCCGGAGTGCAGGTGGACTGGAGCAGGAAGCAATCCATGCCGCGCACGTTCTCGCGGATCTCGACGCGGATCTCGCCGTCGCTGAAGCGCGAGACCTCGGCCTCGCCCAACTCGGTGCCGAGCACACCCGCTATGGCGTTTGCGAGGGCCGGGTTGGAGTTCCCGGCAAAGAGCTTCAACTGCTGCATCACGTTTCCTTCTTCGGCCTCGTGCGCATCACGATGTGGTTGGGGCGGCAGGATTCGAACCTGCAAATGGCGGCTCCAAAGGCCGCTGCCTTACCATTTGGCGACGCCCCAGCAGCGACGCCCGCGCATCAACTCCGCTCGCGGGAGGCCACTGTCTTCGCGACACCCGTCCAGCCGCCAACGGCTGCGACGTGATTGCGAAGCGCGGAACCCTTGAGCGCCTTCGACGCGGCCGGCGCATCCGGGAAGATACCGAACAACGTCGGCCCGCTTCCCGTGAGACCCACGGCCAGTGCTCCGGTTGCCGCTAGCGCATCGTGCGCGCGTCCGATCTCGGGGCACAGCCGCCGGGCGGCAGGCTCGAGATCGTTGGCGAGAAGATGCGTGAGCCATTCCGCGGACCGCCATCGGTCCGGGTCCGGCGGGGCCGGCGCCTGGAGCGCGGGCATCGTAGGCGCTCCCCCGGGGCCAGTCAACGAAGCCGGGCCGGCCGCGAGGGCGTCGAACTCCGCGTAGACACGGGCGGTTTCGAGGCTCGGGCCGGGGTGGATGAGGGCGAGGGCGAGCGCCGGGACCCCGGCTTCGGGGGCCACGTCTTCGCCCACGCCGCCAACCCGGGCGGGCTCGGGGCCTGACGCATCGGGGCCCAGGAAGAAGGGCACATCGGCCCCGAGTTCGAGGCCGAGGCGGGCCAGCTCATCGGGAGCCAGTGCGCCGGGGAAGTGGGCCGCGAGCCCTCGCAGCACCGCCGCGGCGTCGCTCGACCCGCCGCCCAGCCCGCCGGGAGACGGGATCCGCTTGCGGAGCTGCAGCCCGACCCGGGCCGTGAGGCCGGCACGAGCCAGGAAGGCCCCTGCGGCCCGCACCGCGAGGTTCCGCCCATCGCTCGGGACCTCGCCCGGGACGCCCGGAGCGACCTCCACGACGATCTCCACGGTGGTCTCCGCCGCCTCCTCGACGCGCAGGCGGAGGCCATCGGCCAGGTCGAGGGGAACGAACAAGCTCTCGAGCTCGTGGTAGCCGTCGGCCCGGACGCCCACGATCCGCAGACCCAGGTTGACCTTGGCGGGCGCAGCGATCTCGGCAGACATCTCGGCGGCGGGCGGCGGGCTCAATCGCTTGGCGACTGGCGCACCTCGACGAAGCGCATCCGAAGCTCGTAGAGCAGGCTCTCGAGGAGCCGTGCCTCCTCGTCGTCGAGGTTGCCGCGCGTCTTCTCCTGGAGGACGGCGAGGGTGTCGATGGTCTGGCTGGCCAGGGCCAGGTCGGGCTCAGCGCGTCCGCCGCCCTGGGGATCGTCGACCAAGCCCAGGTGGAAGAGCGCCGAGGTCGAGAGCGACAGGATGAAGGTGGAGAAGTCGATCTGGGGCAGGCCCGTCTCGCGCGCCGATCCCGGGCCGTCGCTCATCTCAGGGGAGACTCGTCGTGGGCTGCTCGGCAGCGGGTTCGGCCGGCAGGGCGTTCATGGCGCGGTAGGCGAGGCCGAAGCGCTGACCCACCGTGATGGTGGAGCCGATGGCCACGATCCAGAGCATGGGCTGCATGAAGCCGATGAGGCCGCCGAGGGCCACGAGGCCCATTCGTTCGGCGCGCTCCATGATCCCCACCTCGAAGTGCTCGAGGAAGCGCTCGGCCCGGGCCTTCGAGTAGGAGACCATCACGCCGGCCACCAACACCCAGCCCACCAGCAGCACGAGCAAGGGCTCGCCCGCTCGCGCGTAGAACATGAGTACGCCCATCAAAACGGCCATGTCGACGAGGCGATCGAGGGTGGAGTCGAGAAACGCGCCGAATTTCGACTCGGTGCCGTGGTGGCGGGCGACGACGCCGTCCACCAGGTCGAAGAGCCCGCCGAGGCACAGGATGATGGCGCCCCAGCGGAGATCGAAGGCCCCATGCAGATGACGGTGCCGAGCACGGTCAGCATGTTCGGGTTCACGGGGCGCTTGAAGAGGAAGGGGAAGACCTTGCGGACGGCCGGGTCCACTCCCTTCCCGATCTTTGCCTTCAGCATCCGGGTCTCCGGTCAGAAGCCCTGGCTGAGCTCCGGGGCGGGGGGGGTCGCTTCGGCAGCCGGCTCGGAGGAGGCCTCCTCCTCGTCGGTCACCAGCTCGCCCTTGGTGGCCACGTCGGGGAGCCCCTGAGCGGCCTCCTCGTACTCCTGGGCCGAGATCCACCCACGCCTCCGCTGGAGCCGCCGGTCGAACCTCAAGTCGCGCATGTGACGGTCGATCATCGAGATACCCCTCGCAGTCGCGGAGTCGGGGGAGCCTCGGAATGGGCTCTCGCGCGGGCTCCGCACAGGACGCGCCGACACTAGCAGACGTGGCGGCGCTCTGGGCATTTCGATAGCGTTTTCGCTTGCTTTCGAAGTGTTCCTGTACTTTCATGGTTCCACTTCGGAGCTTCTTGGGGGACGCGGCCCACGCGGCCCGATCGCAGCTTCGCAGGGAGGGTCGTCGGCATGGTTCGCAGCCTCATGGTCGTCTTCGCGCTCGCGCTGTCCGCAGGGTGCGCGAACAACAACCCGCCCGAGTTCGAAGAGGTCGCCTCGGCCGAGGTGCTCTACCGCCAGGGCCTCGAGATCCTCGAGAAGGACAAGCTGCTCGGCTTCCTTCCCACCAAGGATTACGACCACGCGGTCGAGACGTTCCAGGCGATCGTCGACAACTACCCCTACAGCGATTACTCGGTGCTCGCCGAGCTGAAGATTGCCGACACGTATTACGAGCAGGGCAAGTGGGAAGAGGCGCTCTCCTACTACCGGGATTTCTCCGAGCTCCACCCGACGCATGAGCGTGTCCCCTACTCGGTGCTGCGTTCGGCCCAGAGCCGCCGCAGCCAGGCCCTCCAGGCCAACCGCGACCAGACGAACACGAAGCGCGCCCTCGAGCACCTCGACGTGCTGCTCACCCGCTACCCCTATACGACCGAAGCTCAAGAGGCCGAGCAGATCTGGCGCGAGATGCGCACGCGGCTCGCCGAGCACGAGATGGGCGTGGGCGACTTCTACATGTCGCACGACGAGTTCCAGTCGGCGGCCGACCGCTTCCGCAAGGTCCTGAACGACTTCCCGGGCCTGGGCCTCGATGGCCAGGCGCTCTTCAAGCTCGGGACCTGCTACTCGGAGATGAACCTCGACGACGAGGCCACCCGCATCTTCGAAGTCATCCTGCACAACTACGACGGCACCGAGTACGCCGAGGCGGCACGGGAGCACGTCCCGGCGGCCAACTAGGCCTCCCCGCCCCATGCGGCTCAACGCTCAGGAACGGCTCGCTTTGCAGCGTGGCCGGCGAGGCGTGGAGCGCGGCGACCCCGACGCGGCACTCGCCGACCTTTCCCGCCTGCTCTCGACGCGACCCCGCTTCGCGGACGCTCACTATTGGGTGGCCCTCGCCCACGAGGGGCGCGGCGATCTCGATGAAGCCGCGGAGAGCCTCGAAGAGGCCCTCCGCCTGAACCCCGGCTATGTCGAAGCCCGCCTGGCCCTGGCCTGCGTCTACGAGCAGAAGGGCGAGTGGACGCGGGCGCGAGGCCTGGCAGAAGGGGCCCGCTCCGTGGCGAAACCCGGCCACGGCCGGCTCGA
>JAFDDA010000222.1 GCA_019311105.1 Deltaproteobacteria bacterium | reverse complement strand
CTCCTCGGTGAAGACCTTCTTGTAGCGGGCGTTCGGGTTGGTGGCTCCGACCTTGCTGTTCTTCGCCTTCACGCGCGCGAAGTCCGACTCGGTGGCGCCGTATAGATCCATGCGTCGCCGAGCGTAGAGCCCGAAGTAGGTGGGGTTCGTTGCGCCGAGCAGTCGGAAGCGCAGCCAGTCGGGGTCGGCGGAGCGTTCGCCCTTGCTCGGTGCGAGGAAACCTTTCGGCGTGGTGTCGGCTCCCGCCACGACGCAGACGTCGGCCATGCCGGCGAGGATGCGCGTGCGCGCCGCCTCGACCGCCTGGGTGCCGCTGGCACAAGCCGCGTAGCAGCTGGCGATCGGGACACCGCGGAAGCCCATGGCCTGGCTGAAGCTCGACGCCGCCACGTAGCCCGGGTAGCCGTTGCGGATCGTCTCGCCCGCTGCGAGGAAGTCGACGTCGGTCCACGAGATGCCCGCGTCGTCGAGGGCTGCCTTGATGGCGTGCACTCCATACTCGACGAAGTTCCGCCCCCACTTGCCCCAGGGGTGCATGCCCACACCGAGGATCGCTACTTCGTTCGACATCTACGCGGCCTCCGCGCCCGCACCCGAGCGATCGCTCGGCTGCGTCGGGCGCCACTTCCACACCAGATATTCGTTCTCATCATCCTCGTAGAGGGTGCCGAGCACGATCTCCATCTCCTGGCCGACTTCGAGGTCCGCGGCGTCGATGCCGTCATCGAGCTGGCCGAGCACCACCATGCGCTCGTCGGTCAGCTCCACGGCGGCCACCGTGTAGGGGACGAAGGGGTCGGGCGACATGTACGGCTCGGGCGGCTCGTAGTGGTTGGTCGTGTAGGACCAGAGCTTGCCCGTGCGCGACAGCTCCACCTCTTTCAGCTCGGCATCGGCGTGGCCCGGCGCGCGGGCGATGGCCATGTCCTTGGGAAAGAAGTAGGAGCCGCTGCCGGCATCGTGCAGGCCGATCAGACGCGGCTCGTCGTCGGTGGTGAACCAGCCATCGATGGCCGGGACGCGATTCTTTGCGCGGCGGGTCGATCAAGGGTTGAGGGGCTGGTAGCCGAATGCGAATGCCGGGATCGTCTGATCGATGACGCCGGCACACAGACGCCCGCGATGGAAGACCGAGTCGCCATAAGCGAGATCGAGAGACCAGGCGCGCTTCATCCAGACGTGGACGTCCTGTTCGTAGGTGTATCCGATGGCGCCGTGGACCTGGAGCGAGATCTTGGCTGCGGCGTTGGCGGCGTCACAGGCGGCGAGCTTCGCCATGGAGACATCGACGGCGCGTGTCGGCGCAGCCGTCGCCACGGAATGGGCCGCTCGGTAGACGTGGGAGCGGGCGTATTCGAGTTCGACCTTCACGTCCGCGAGCATGTGCTTCACGGCCTGGAACGAACCGATCGCGACACCGAACTGTTCGCGCTGGGTCGCGTACTCGACGGCCAGTTCGATCAGTCGGTCGGCCACGCCGAGGGCTTCGGCCGCGCTGCAGAACGCGCCGCGGTCGAGGGCCGCGTCGAGCAGCGCCTGCGCGAGGTCGCCCTCGGCCACGGGCTCGCCCACGTCGAAACCCACGAGAAAGAGCCGCTGCGAGCCGTCCACGGAGGGCTGGGCTTCGATGCGCACCTGGGCCGCCGGTACGGCGTGCAGCGCACCCTCGTTCGCGAGGAAAAGCAGGTCGGCCACGTGGGCGTCGGCGACGAACGGGCTGCCGGCGTGACCGACGGCCAGCCGCGCATCGCCGGAAGCGACCTTCGGCAGCCATTCCGCGGCGAGGTCGCCCGAGAGTTCGCGCAGCAGCGCTACGCCAACGCTCGTTGCCACCACGGGTTCCGCGAGTCCGGCGCGGCCCGTCTCCTCGAGCAGGAGCGCGAGGTCGGTCTCGTCCATGCCGAGGCCGCCTTGGGCTTCCGGGACGAGCAGGCCCGGAACGCCCACCTCGGCGAGACGCTTCCAGAACGGGCCGTCGCGCCCGGTGTCGGTCTCCCACTGGGCCCGCACCCAAGCGGGCGGGCACTCCCCGGCAAGGAAATCCCGCAGTGCTTGCTGCAGGAGCCGCTGGTCTTCGTTGAAGTCGAAGTCCATGGCTACTTCCTCGGGAGGCCGAGGATGCGCTCGGCGATGATGTTGCGTTGGATCTGGTTCGTGCCCGCGTAGATCGGGCCCGAGAGGGCGAAGATGTAGCCGTCGAGCCAATCGCCGACGTCGCCCGCGGCCGGGGCGCCCGGCAGAAGCTCGGCGCGCGGGCCGAGCAACTCGAGGCCGAGCTCGTGCATGCGCATGTCGAGCTCGCTCCAGAAGATCTTGTTGAGGCTCGCCTCGGCGCCGATCTTCCCGCCGCCGAGCAGCTTCGAGACCGTCTGGTAGGTGTTCAGGCTGTAGGCTTCGGCGTCCATCCAGCAGCGTGCGACGCGCTCGCGCATGCCGGGCGCCACCGGGGCGCCGCGCTCGACCGTTTTGCGGTAGAGCCGGACGAGCCGGTTCGCGGTGCTCTGGAAGCGGGCCGGGCTGCGCAGCATGAGGCCGCGTTCGAAGCCGGCGGTCGCCATCGCGACGTTCCACCCTTCGCCCTCGGGGCCGAGCAGGTTCTCCACGGGGACGCGCACGTCGTCGAAGAAGACCTCGGAGAAGGCGGCCTTGCCGTTGATCTTCTGGATCGGCCGGACGGTCATGCCCGGCAGGTCCATGGGTGCCAGGATGAATGACAACCCCTTGTGTCGCTTGCTGTCCGGGTCGGTGCGGAACAAGCCGAAGAGCCAGTGGGCGTAGGCGCCGCGCGAGGCCCAGGTCTTCTGGCCGTTGATCACGAAGTGGTCGCCGTCGCGCACCGCGGTGGTCTGGATCGCCGCCATGTCGCTGCCCGCGTTTGGCTCGCTCCAGCCCTGGCACCAGACCTCTTCGCTCGACGCCATCTTCGGCAGGAAGCGCGCCTTCTGCTCGGGCGTGCCGTACTCCATGATCGTCGGGCCGAGCAGGAAGATGCCGTTCTGGTTGACGCGACCCGGCGCGCCCGCGCGGTAGTACTCCTCTTCGAAGACGAGCCACTCGAGCAGGTCGGCGCCGCGGCCGCCGTACTCGACGGGCCAGGGCACCATGGCGAAGCCGCCCGCGTGCAGGGTCTTCTCCCACTCGCGGTGTGCCTCGAAGCCGGCCTTCGTGTCGAACGAGGCGAGCGGCGCGGAGGGCGCGTTGGCCTCGAGCCAGGCGCGCGCCTCCTTGCGAAAGGCGTCCTGCTCCGCGGTGTAGGTCAGATCCACTACGAGTCCTTCTTGTCGAACTTCGCGTCGCGCTTCTCGACGAAGGCGTTGCGGGCTTCCTGGGAGTCGGGCGACATGTAGAGCTCCATGGTGAAGCCCTGCTCGTAGCGGTAGCTCTCCTTGACGTCGAGCAGCTCGATGCCGTTGAGCGACCACTTGGCCAGGCGCAGGGCCTTGGGGCTCTTGCCGGCGATGTTCGTCGCCAAGGCCATGGCCTCATCGCGTAGTTTGTCGCGCGGCACCACGGACTCGACGGCGCCGAGGCGCAGCATCTCGGCCGCATCGATGGATTCGCCGGTGTAGAGCATGCGCCGCGTCTTCTGCATGCCGACGAGCCGCATCAAGTGCGTCGCCGCGCCGAGAGCGCCGCGATCGATCTCGGGGAGGCCGAAGGTCGCGTCCTCGGAGGCGACCACGATGTCCGACGCACCCGAGATGCCGATGCCGCCGCCGAGGCAGAAGCCGTGCACCGCCGAGATCACCGGCACCGGGCAGTCGTAGATGGCTGCGAAGCTGTCGTAGCAGCCCCGGTTCACGTCGACGATCTTCGTGCCGTCCTCCGCGAGTTCCTTCACATCGACGCCTGCCTGGAAGCCCCGGCCCTCGGCGCGGATGACGACGCAGTGAACGTCGTCGCGCAGGCCGAGCGCCGTCATCGTCTCGGCGAAGGCGCGCCAGCCCGCGACCCCGAGGGCATTCACCGGCGGGTTGTCGATGATCAGCTCGGCGACTCCGCCGCTCACGTCGGTTCGGATGCCGTTCATCCGTTC
>JAFDDA010000131.1 GCA_019311105.1 Deltaproteobacteria bacterium | reverse complement strand
GTGGCGGGCCGCCGAGGTGCCGGCAGCCAACGGGCATGGCACGGCGCGCGCGCTCGCCCGGATCTACGGCGCGCTCGCGCGCGGCGGCGAGATCGATGGCGTGCGCCTGCTCGAACCCGAATCGATCGAGCTCGCACGCAGCGAGCAGGCCTTCGGCCCCGACGCAGTGCTCGGCCAGCTTCCCATGCGCTTCGGTCTCGGCTTCATGCTGCGTCAGGACCTGATGCCGCTCTCGCCGAGCCCGAACGCCTTCGGGCACCCCGGCGCCGGCGGCTCCATCGGCATGGCCGACCCCGACGCCAAGGTCGGCTTCGGCTACACGATGAACAAGATGCATCTCGGCTTGGTCGGCGGGCCGAGCGCCTTCGCGGTGCTGCGTCGATTCTTCGAGCTCATCTAGCGCGCGAACGCGAGAGAGGGGAGGGCCATGGTCCGCGGAAGCTGCCTGTGCGGCGGCGTACGATTCGAAGTGGACGCCATCGAGCTGTTGTCGAATTGTCACTGCTCCATGTGCCGCAAGGTCCATGGCGCGGCCTACGGCACCTTCGCCAACGCCTACAAGACGGGCTTCCGCTGGGTCTCGGGTGAGGACCTCGTCCAGAGCTATCAGTCCTCGAAGCACAACACGCGCCCGTTCTGCCGGGTCTGCGGCTCGAACCTTCCCAAGACGCGCCCCGACGACGAGACCTGGGTCATCCCCGCCGGCCTGCTCGACGACGACCCGGGCGTCCGCCCGTGTCTGCACATCTTTACGGGGTCGAAGGCACCCTGGCACGAGATCGACGACGACCTGCCGAGCTTCGACACGCACATCCCGGGCTACGGGCCCGAGGAGGAAGCATGACCCCCGACCTCGTCTTCACGGTCTGCAACTACGGAGTGATCCCGGCCTGGCTGCTGCTGGCGTTCGCGCCGGGCTGGGTGGGGACGCAACGCATCGTCCACGCGCTCTGGATCCCGTGCCTGCTGGGTCTCGTTTACCTGCTGACCTTCCTGGTCAACCCGGGGCCGCAACCCGAGGGGGGAGGTTTTGGCAGCCTCGCCGGGGTCATGGCGCTCTTCACGAGCCCCTATGCCGTGCTGGTCGGTTGGGTGCACTACCTGGCATTCGATCTCTTCGTCGGCGCCTGGGAGGTCCGCGATGCACAGCGGCGTGGCATCCCACACCTCTGGGTGTTGCCGTGCCTCTTCTTCACGTTGATGCTTGGCCCGATCGGGCTTCTCCTCTATCTGACACTTCGCTACGCGCGGCTGCGTGTGACGACGCTGGAGGAGGCCTAGGTCTCCGCGATGACCGCCGACGCCTTTCAGCCCGACCTGCAGAGCCACGTCTATCAGTCCGACCCGGTCCCGACGCTGCACCGGCTTCGCGAAGAAGACCCGGTGCATCGCAGCCGGCACGGCTATTGGTTTCTCACGCGCTACGACCACGTCAAGTTCGCGCTGCGCGACCCGCGCTTCTCGAGCGACTGGGCGCGGCGCCAGGCGGAGCGCGCCGGCTCGGGCCGCGGGGCTCCGGCCGCCGCTTCGCCCTATGAGGAGAGCGAGACCGATCGCGAGAACCGTCAGCTGATCCTGTCGTCGTTCAACATGAAAGATGGGCGCGATCACTCGCGGATTCGCACGTTGGTGAACCATGCCTTTGGCAAGGCCGCGCTCGAGTCTCGGCGGGGTCGGGTGCAGGAGGTCGTCGACGAGCTGCTCGACGGCGCGGCAGCTCGGGGCAGCTTCGATCTCGTCACGGAGCTCGGCTTCCCGCTGCCAATGGTCGTGGCGTCCGAGATGATTGGCATCCCCGGCGACGAGCGCGAACGATTCCGCCGCTCGTTCGAGGAGGCTGGTGTGCTCGGCGTCCCGGGCCACTCGGCCGAACTCCACGCCACGGCGCTCGAGGCGCTCGATTGGCAGCTCGGTCTGGCGCGAGGCCTCGTGGAGGCACGGCGCGAACGACCCGAGGACGATCTCATCACGGCGCTCGTCGAGGCCGAAGAGGAAGGCGACAAGCTCTCGGTCGACGAGATCATCTCTGCCGTCGTCACGATCTTTACGGCCGCGGGCACAACCACCGAGCGATTCGTCTCCAGCGGTCTTCTGCTCCTACTACAGCATCCCGAGGAGCAAGCACGCCTGCGAAGCGACCCGGCGCTCCTGCCCACCGCCATGGAAGAGATCCTGCGCTTCCACCACCCCGACCAGTCGACCTCGACCGCGCGTTGGGTGACCGAGGACGTCGAACTCGGCGAGAAGGTGTTGCGCAAGGGCGACCGCGTCCGGCTCGGCCTCGGCGCCGCGAACCGCGACCCCTCCCAGTTCCCCGACCCCGATCGCCTCGACCTCGCCCGCACCCCGAACCGCCACCTCGCCTTCGGCCGCGGCGCGCATTTCTGCGTCGGCGCGGGCCTGGCACGCCTCGAAGCCGAGGTCGCGATCCTCGCCACGCTCGACCGCTTCCCGCAGATCGAGCTGCTCACCAAGGAGCCCCGCCGCGACCCCCGTCGGATGGACCGCTACGAGGAGATCCGGGTCCGCGTCTAGGGCCGTCGTGCAGAATCTGACGGTGTGTCTAATCCCGGGCAATGGACAAAGGCTAAAGAGAGGTATGAGCCCAATGATCGAGGCCATGCCCAACCGTGCGAAAACAAAAAGACTTCGAACGTCCCCTATCTTGCGACCAGTCCCAACATGACCCCCATCTTGCGGGACCGCAGGTAAATCCCAGCGGTCCCACTGGTCCCACGTTGGGGGGTATTGCGCGCCGCTCGGGCGTCTGGAAGTACCGATTCCGGGTGCCTACGGAGTGCCCCCAGCGATGGGCTGGCGTTCGGCGAATGATCGTGTCGTTGAGCTTCTCGATATCGAGGGCCGGCGCGGTGGCCGGGGTCTCGATCCAGCCGGGCAGCACGCAGTTCGCCTGGATGTCGTGGCGTCCGAGCTCGACGGCCACGGAGCGCACCAACGCGTTCAGCCCGCCCTTCGTCGCGGCGTAAGCCCCCTGCTGGGGCATGCCGTGGATCGATCCGATCGACGAGGTCGCGCACCTGGATCTCTACAGCTGCTTTGGAAGCTCCGTCGGATTCGCGACCGACGCTCTGGGCCTGAAGGCGACCGATTCTCGGCCGCTCACGGTCACCGGCGGTCTTCCCTTTCACGGAGGGCCGGGAAACAACTACATGACCCACGCGGTGGCAAGTATGGTGGAGAATCTGCGTGAGAACCCATCGGACTCGGGCATGGTGAGCGGGGCCGGAATGCACATGACCCATCATGTGTTCGCGGTCTACTCGGCAATGCCGGGTGCGCCGGAGCCGCCCGACGAAGCGACGATTCAGGGCCGCGTCACCTCGACACCGCGCCGCGCGATTCGAAACACCGCGACCGGAATGGCCCGTGTGGTCGCCTATAGCGTGATGCACAGCCGTGAAGGATCCGAGTGGGGGCTGGCGATCTGCGACCTGCCCGACGGGGACCGCTGTTATGCTCGGGTGGAAGATCCCGAGCTGATCCGGGCGATGGAAGAGACCGAGTGGGTCGGCCAAAAGGTGGAGCTCGTCGACGCCGGGAAGGGTGTCAATCGGGTCGAGGCCTGAGTGCCTCCGAACCGTCCGTCGAGCCGGGACAGGATTCCTCAATGATCCCAAGGCGAGTATTCTCTCCAAGGATCTCGAAACTCAGGGGAACCGTACCAACGTGGAATTCCATCTAGCCGATCTCTACGAGTGCCTCTGTGATGCGGGGCCGGACGCTGAGGCGTTGGTCGCCGGGCAGCGCCGCTGCTCGAGGTTCGAGCTGGATTCGAGAGCCAACCGCCTTGCCCATCATCTTCGGGCCGAAGGCGTGCGACCCGGCGATCATGTCGGCATCTACGCCTACAATCGCATGGAATGGGTGGAGGCCCTGATCGCCTGTTGGAAGATTCGCGCGGCGGCGGTGAACGTCAACTATCGATACGTAACCGAAGAACTCCGGTACATCTGGGGCAACTCGGACATCGTTGCGCTCGTCTACGAGAGGGGCTTCTCCAATCGGGTCGCGGAGCTCGCCAACGAGTTTCCTGCGCTCGCTTCGTATCTCGTCCTCGAAGACGGGAGCGAGGTCGAGCCCGGCCCCGGGCAGGCCTACGAAGAGGCTCTTGCCCGCCAATCTCCCGAGCGGGGCTTCCCCCCGCGCTCCGGCGACGACCACTACATCGTCTATACCGGGGGCACGACGGGGATGCCGAAGGGGGTGCTTTGGCGGCACGAGGACTTCTTCCGCAACGTCATCTGCGCGATGCAGGAACAGATGCACGCGCCCGAGGAGATCGCCAAAAAATCCGAGATCCCCAACGGCATGCGCAGCCTCACCCTGTCGCCGCTGATGCATGGCGGAGGGCAATGGCCGTTTCTCATCACCCTCTTCAACGGTGGCGTCGCCCTCTTCCCAGTTTCCAGGAGCCTCGATCCCCAGGAGGTGCTCGCAATCCTCGAGAGTGAGCGGGTGATGATGCTGAGCATCATCGGTGATGCGATGGGTCGGCCCATCGCCGAGGCCAAGCTGGCTTCGAAGGTCGACACGAGTTCAGTGGCGGTGATCGCAAGTGGCGGAGCGATCCTCAGCGAACCGGTGCGCGAGCTGCTGCTGGAGGCATTCGGAGACATCTATCTCACAGGCGGGATCGGCGGCTCCGAGATCGGGACGGCGGCCAGGGAATCGGGAAAGACCGATGCGACCCAGGGACCTCAGTTCGACCTGATGCAATCCGTTGCCGTTCTCGGCGAGAATCTCGAGCCCATTGCGCCCGGCTCCGGGCGAGTCGGGCGTATGGCGCGCCGTGGCTACATCCCGATCGGCTACTACAAAGATGAGAAGAAGACCACAGAGACCTTCGTTACCGACGCCCGCGGGGTGCGCTGGGTGCTGCCGGGCGATCTGGCGCGTGTGGAAGAAGACGGGTCCATGACACTGCTTGGCCGAGGCTCCCAGTGCATCAATTCGGGTGGTGAGAAGATCTTTGTCGAAGAGGTGGAACGCGTCATTCGTCTGCACCCCGCCGTGCGCCTTGCCACCGTGGTTGGAGTGCCCGATCCCACCTGGCAGCAACGTGTCGTTGCGCTCGTGGAGCTCGCGGATCCCTCGTGCGCACTCACCCTGGAAGATTTGCAGACGCACTGTCGCGAGCATCTGGCTGGCTACAAGATCCCCCGGGCCCTGCTCCTCACCGAGATTCCGCAGACGCCAACGGGCAAGGCAGATTATCGCTGGGCCAGGAAACTTGCGGAGGCCAAAGCGGTCTAGGGCATGCGGCGCTACGCGCAGCTCGCGAGCGGCAGCGAAGAAGGCTTCCGAGGAGTTCAGGACGAGAGGTGGTGAGATGAAGGCGGCAATACTCTGGGAACACGGCCGAGCGCTGGAAGTTCGCGATGACGTTTCCCTGCTGGATCTCGCTTCCGGCGACGTGCACATTCAGGTGGTGTCGAGCGGTGTCTGCCGTTCGGACCTCTCTGCACAGCAGGGAGTCACCCCCGCCCCCATCCCTTGCGTTCTAGGCCACGAGGCAGCCGGTATCGTGCGAGAGGTCGGGTCGCAGGTTCGCGATCTCGCCGCCGGCGACCCGGTGATCGTATCCTTCACGCCGGCCTGCCGCAGGTGCAGGGCCTGCCTGCGCGGTCAGGCCAACTTGTGTGAGACGATGGTCGAGATGGCGATCACTCCTCGCTTCAAGGTGGGGAGTGACACCATGACCGGCCTGTCGGGTTGCGGGAGCTTTTCCGAGGAGATGATCGTCCCCGAGAGTGCCGTGATCAAGGTGGATGAGGGAATTCCACTCGATGTCGTATCACTCATCGGCTGCGGCGTGATGACCGGCGTGGGAGCCGCGATCAACACGGCCCGCATCACCCCCGGATCGTCGGTCTGTGTGATTGGCTGCGGTGGCATCGGCGTGGCCGCGATCCAGGGCGCCCGCATCGCGGGTGCCGCGGAGATCGTGGCAGTGGACTCGGTGGAGTCCAAGCTGGAGATGGCCAGGCGTTTCGGTGCCACCCACATCGCATTGTTCGACGACCTCGAGCAGGCGAAGATCGAAGTCACCGGCGGCGAGGGTTTCGACTACACACTCGAATGCGTAGGTAGTCCGCAGACGATTCGCGCTGGCTTCGATGCCGCGAGGCGCGGCGGAACGGCTGTCGTCGTCGGCATGGGCGGTCTCGACCAGCACGTCACGTTCAACGCCTTCGAACTCCTCTTTTCGGAGAAAAAATTGCTGGGCTCCATGTATGGAAGCGCAAACGTGCGAGTGGACTTCCCTCGTCTGCTGCGGCTATGGAAGGCGGGTAGGCTCGACCTGGAGGGGATGATCACCCGTCGCCTGAAGCTCGAAGAGGTCAACGAGGCTTTTCGCGCCATGCAGGCGGGTGAAGTCATTCGATCGGTCATCGACCATGTCTAGGCTCGAGGTGGAGCCGGTTCAAAATCCGGATCGCGAAGGTCCTAGATCGGGTTCGGAAGCAGATTCGAGCGCGCGGGCCTCGATTTCGGTCACCGACAAGTCGACCAAGGAATTGATCGAGGAGCTTCCGGTCGACGATGCCGCTGCGGTCGGGCTAGCCGCCGCCGCCGCAAGAGAGGCCCAGCCCAAGTGGGCCGCCATTCCGCCCCGGCAGCGCGCCGTCCTCCTCAAGCGTGCGCGCAAGTCGTTGGTGGCCGCTCGCTCGGAGATCCTGGACGTCCTCGAGCGCGAGACCGGCAAGCCGCGCTTCGACGTGGTCGGCGAGTTGATGTCCGTCTGTATGGATATCGGCTACTTCGCCAGGCGCACGCGTGTGTGGCTCAGAACTCGGCGGGTCTCTACGCGGCCCCTCTTCGGAAAACGGGGCCGCATCTTCATGAAGCCGCGTGGTCTGGTGGGTGTGATCGGCCCATGGAACGCGCCTCTCACCCTGACCCTCGGCGATGCGATTCCAGCGCTCCTCGCAGGCAACGCGGTGATCGTCAAGCCCTCGGAGATCACACCTCTCGCCGTCCGGCGCGCTGTTGAGGCTCTCAACCAGGTGCTTCCGAAGGGCGTGCTTCAGGTGGTGGTCGGCGCTGGGGAGACAGGCGCCGCGCTGGTGGATCAAGTCGACATGATCGCGGTCACGGGTTCACCGGGAACGGGCCGACGCGTCATGCGGCAGGCAAGCGAACGACTCACACCGGTGCTGCTCGAGCTGGGTGGCAAAGACCCGATGATCGTGCTCCGGGATGCCAACATCGAGCGCGCTGCGCGTGCCGCGGCGTGGGGCTCGTGCTTCATGACGGGACAGGTCTGCATGTCGATCGAGCGCGTCTACGTCGAGGAGCCCGCTGCGGAAGCCTTCCGTCATGCCCTCGTGGAGCAGATGGGGCAGCTGCGGGTGGGTCCCAATGGACCGAACGCGAACATCGATCTCGGGCCCTTCACGGGGCCCCGCCAGATCGAGATCATCGAGGCGCAGCTGGAGGATGCAAGAGAGAAGGGGGCCGAGGTCGTCCTGGGTGGTCGACGGGCGGCCGCCGATGCTGGGGGCGATTTCTACGAGCCCACGCTTGTCGCAGGGGTCGACCATTCGATGCGAATGATGAGGGAGGAGACCTTTGGCCCCATGCTCGGGTTGATGGTGGTCAAGGATGCAGAGGAGGCCGTGCAGCTGGCGAACGACAGTGAGTTCGGTCTCAACGCCAGTGTGTGGACCCAGGACATCGAGCGTGGCATTCAGCTGGCCCAGCGCCTGGAAACGGGAAACGTATGTGTGAACGATTGCGTGCTGAGCGCCGGAGTTCTCTCTCTCCCCTTTGGCGGCGTGAAGCAGAGTGGCGTGGGGGCCCGCCACGGGGGACCGGAGGGTCTGCTCCAGTTCTGTGTGCGCCAGTCGGTCATGATCGAGAAGCGAGATCGGCTACGGGAAAGCGCATGGTTCCCCTACGACCCCAAGCGGACTGAGAAATTCGAGAAGGTGCTCGCATGGATGTTCGATCGCTGAGTGGTGGAGCCCAGCGCCCTAGCGCGGCCTGGCCTTCGTCCGGAGCAGGTGACGAAGATCCTCCAGCACGGGCCGGAGCGCACTCTGCATGTCGTCCGGCTGGGTGCTCAAGAGCGGTGACACACGACGCTCCAGGTAAGCGAGGGCCACCTGGGGGTCTCCCCTCAAGCACAGTGCTTCGACCTCGCTCAAGCGATAGATCAACGCCCGGCGATCCTCAGGCGTTCCATCCTCCCGGTGCGAGATCAAGATTCGCAACACCTCCGTGAGCTCGAAGTTGCGCACGTAGGGGCGACAGCGCTCGTCGAACCCGTAGCCCTCGACCGCCTCGCCGAAGACCGTCCCCTCCAGGCGGACCGGGCCGGTCCAGTATTCGATGAGCAGTCTGTGCGCGGGCACATCGACCAGGGGAGTCGCAGTGACATCCACGTCCCACTCCGGAACGCGAAGCCGGTAGCCATGTGGGAACCAGCGCGGACCCTCGGTGATCATGAAGAAAGAACGCACGGTGCCCGGACTCTTGATGAAGCTCACGGGCTCGATCGTGACCTCAGTGGTCGACTTGATCTCGAACTCGGGCCCAGGCCCCTGCGCACTGAGGCCGCTCCAGGGCACTTTCCGGTTCTGTTCGTGCCGGTGATATTGGAAGAAGCAGCTCATGTCCCAGCCGTTGTCGAACTGCAGAACGCGCCATTCGTGACGGTATCTCGAGCTCCTGAAGTCCTGATAGACCGTGAAGTCATCGACGGCCCACTGGCGATCGATCCACCCGACCGTGCCTTCCACCTCTTCGTCCCGACCCATCCAACGCACACGGCCCTTCATGGTGAGGCCACTCTGGAAGTACGAGTAGGTCTCCTCGCCTCCCAGGAACATCATCTCTCCCTCGAGCTCTC
The DNA here is from genome assembly GCA_019311105.1 of Deltaproteobacteria bacterium. Taxonomy (GTDB): domain Bacteria; phylum Myxococcota_A; class UBA9160; order UBA9160; family JAFDDA01; genus JAFDDA01. Next base: position 260 of record JAFDDA010000131.1, on the reverse strand, counting down.
GGCCGCCAAGCGGTGCCGGAGGCCGCTCTGCTTCTACGGACAGCATGAGCTCCATCGACTCGCCATGATGATCCTGTCCGTGGAGCTGAAGATCCCAGGCAAAGGGACGAAGCTCTCCGCTCGCGTCGCGCTGGGAGAGCCACGAGTTCTCCCCGTGAGCCGAGTCGTAGCGAATGGCGAGATGGTCGGACGCATTGGAGAACTTGGGCGCACGTCCCAGGCGGAGGGGATGATCGTTGTCCGTGCAGGTTCCGTAGTGC
>JAFDDA010000130.1 GCA_019311105.1 Deltaproteobacteria bacterium | reverse complement strand
CGACGATGCACCGGAGTACGTCGCGCGGCCACCCGGCCTAGCCGGCCGCCGGCTCGTTCTGGGGCTCTACAACGGCGTGCCGCGAGACGCCTGCGACGTGCTGGCCTCCGGCGCGTCGCCGTTGGGCCGCCTGAGTTGGCTCGCGCCGTTCCGGCCGACGATCCCCGGGACCGATCGCTTCCTCGACGCGCTCTAGCGCCCCCGACCCGGGCCTAGGTCGTTGCCGACGCTCCGTTGCCACGCGGCTTGCGGGGGGATGGCGGGCTCGGCGCGGGTTCAACCGGGGCGAGGTCCGCCAGCTTCCCGAGTTCGGCGTAGGCGGCCTCGATGTCCTCCATGAAGGGGTGGATGTCCGGCATCGTGTCGTAGTCCGCGTTGATGCCCCAGTGGAGCTGGCCGTCGTAGCTCATGAGGGCGATGCCGAGGCCCAGGTAATCCAAGAGGGGCACGTGGGGGTAGATCTCGAGCATCTTGGCGCCCAGCATGTACATCGGGAATTGCGGCCCGGGCACATTGGTCACCACGAGGTTGAAGGGCAGCACGCGGGTCGCGTTGCGAGCGCCGAGGGCCAGGAGCGCCGTCGGTGTGAACTCGGCGGCCTGGGTCAGCAACTTGGCCGCGACCGCTTCCTTCGATTCCTTGAGCTGGGTGGTCTGCTCGGAGATCTTCGCGAGCTGCGTGCGCGGGTCTTCGTCGCCGATCGGAAGTTCGATGATCCACGCCGATACCCGGTTGCCCAGGGCACCCTGCTCCTCTTTCGATCGAACGCTCACCGGCGCCATCACGCGGAAGGAGAGCTCGGTCGGGTCGCATTGTCGGCCTTCGAGGAAACGTCGGACCGCACCGGTCACCACGGTCAGCACGACATCGTTCAACGACCCGCCGAGGCTGCGCCGCAGGCGCTTCATATCGGCTAGATCCATCGAGAACCAGTCGAAGCGACGGTGTGGGCCGATCTCGCGGTTGAGCGGGGTCTCGCTCGCGGAGCGAAAGGTTCGGCCCAGCATGCTCGAGATCGACCGGATCCGGCTTGCCATGTCGCGTCGGACGTCGCGTGCCTCGGAGAGAAACTCCCCGAGGTCCCCGAGCACCTGGAACGGGAGCGTGACGCGCCGCTTCACCTCGTCGACCAGCAGCTCGGCGCCCGACGGGGCGGGCCGCGGAACGAACAGCGGCGGCTCCTCGATCACCTGGTCCGGCGTGGGCGACATCAGGATGCGCAACAGGTCGACGCCCGAGACGCCGTCGATCATGCAGTGGTGCACCTTGGAGATCAGCGCGAAGCGGTCGCCCTCGAGCCCCTCGACGATCCAGATCTCCCAGAGCGGTCGCCGGCGATCGAGGTGTTGCTGCATGATGCGTGCGGAGAGCCGCTTCAGCTGCCGCTCCGTGCCCGGGCGCGGCAAGCTCGTGTGACGGATGTGGTAGTCGATGTTGAAGGTCGGGTCGTCGACCCAGACCGGCCGGCCCTCGATCGGAATCTTCACGAGCTTCTGGCGATAGCGCGGGATCTGGTGGAGCGAGGCCGCGGTGGCGTCCTTGATCGCCTGGGCATCGACGCCGCCTTCGGGCGTGCGCAGGGGGCCGACCTCGAAGATCTGGGTCGAGGCCACGTGCATGTACGCGTTCGGCTTCTCCAAGAGCAGGAAGGAGTGGTCGAGTGCCGTCAAGCGGTCATAGGCGTAGCGGGTCATGGGGGGGCACCTCCGTTCGCCGGAGTGTACAGCCGATCGCTCCACGCCCGCGAATCGTCCATCAAGCGACCTTTGCGCCGTATCACTACCAGTCGATGCTCGGCTGCACCGACGGCGATCGACGACCTCTACCTCTGTGGCGCGTCCTGCCACCCGGGCCCGGGTGTCGTCTTCCTCCCCGGCTACAACAGTGCCCACGTCGTCCTCGAAGATCTGGGGATCGAGGTGGCCCGACCGGTGTAGACTGCGGGCCCTACGGGAGGCCCCATGGCGATCGAAGTGGTTCGAGCTTCCGGCTCTCTGGGCGCAGAGGTGCACGGCGTCGACCTGACCTTCCGCCACCGCTGGAAGGCCGGCGATCTGTTGATGTGGGACAACCGTTCCGTGCAGCACCACGCGATCCACGATCACGGGGATGCGGCGCGCCGGCTGCACCGCATCACGATCGAGGGCGACACCCCGCGCTAGATGACGGCCCCTCGTCCGTGACATCCGAAACCCCTTCACCCGACGCAGGTCGCCGAAACCGGGCCTGGCTTGCGCTCGGGCTCGTGATCTTCGGCTTTGCCTTCCTCGGCTCACGCGGCTTGTTGGAGCCCGACGAGGGCCGCTACACGAACGTTGCAGCCCAGATGCTGCGGTCGGGCGACTACCTGGTGCCCGCCCTCAACGAAGACACGCCGCACTACACCAAGCCCCCGCTCACGTACTGGGCCATTGCCGGGAGCACGAAGCTTCTCGGGCACACCCCTTGGGCCGCCCGGTTGCCGAACGGTCTGGCATGGCTCGCGACCGTTCTCATCGTGGCGGCGCTGGCGCGACGTCTGGGCGCTGCTTCGCCAGCGACGGCGGGCGGCGTCTATGCCACGTTGCTGCTGCCCTACCTCGGTGCCAGCATCGTCACCACGGACACGTTGCTCGCCGCGTTCGAAGCCCTCGCCGTCCTCGGCGTCGTGGCGCTGTGGCGCACGCCTTCATGGGGGGCGCGGCTCACGTTGGGTGCCGGTCTGGGCCTCGCGTTCCTGACCAAGGGGCCCGTGGGTCTGCTTCCCTTGCTCCCCGCTGCCCTCGCCTTCGCATGGCTCGGCGAGGCGCGGCAGATCCGCCGCTGGCTGCACCCGGGTGTCCTGCTGCCGTTCCTGGCCATCGGTGGCTCGTGGTTCGCGTGGCTCGCGGCCGCGCAACCCGACGTCCTCGAGGCGCTCCTGCGCAACGAGATCTACGGCCGCGTGGTCGAGGGGCGCTTCGACCGGCACCCGGAGTGGTTCGGCACACTCCGGATCTACGGGCCCGCGTTCCTGTTCGGCACGCTGCCGTGGTCCCCGCTGGTGCTGGCTCAGCCTCGGGCGCTGCTCGCTCCGTTTCGCGGTGCATTTTGGCGCGAGCTTCGCGAGCGCGACGCCGACGGGCTCTTCCTGTGGCTGTGGCTGCTCGTGCCGCTTCTGATCCTCGCCCTCGTTCGCTCTCGCTTGCCGCTGTATCTGCTTCCGAGCTTCGTGCCGGCGGCGTTGCTGCTCGCGCGGCGCATCGAGGCCAGCACTCTGTTGCGCGAGCCGGCCCGCGCACTGCTCGCGACCTGGGTCGTCGTCCTCATCGCGGCGCGGGCCATCGCCGCCGCACTTCCGCTCGAAGCGAGCTCCCACGTCCTCGAGTTCGGATTCCGCGAACATCTGGGGTTCAAACCCGAGCGGGTCGTCTTCGTCGACGAGACGCCGAGCTGGGGCATCGGGTACACGTTCCAAGCCGTGGTGGAGGGTGCCACGCTCTTCGACACCGAAGACCCCTACCCCCCGATCGAGGACATCCTCCCGAAGCCGGCTTCGAAGCGGATTTTCGTGGTGGCTCGAGGGAGCGAGCGCCGCTTCCGGCGGCGCGCCGCCGTGGCCGGTTTCGGAGTGCGACGGCTCGGCTCGTGGGACCACTCGGTGTATCTCGAGGCATCCCGCGACATTCCGACGGAGTGGGGCCCTAGCGTCCCTTGAATACCGCGGGGCGCTTCTCGAGGAAGGCCTTGGGGCCCTCGCGTGCATCCTCGGACATCATGACCTTCATCCCGTGCTGTTGCTCGATGGCGAAGGCCTCCTCTTCGGGGAGGGTCTCGGTCTCTCGCAGCGTGGCCACGATCGCCTTCACGGCGAGCGGGCCGTTGGCGGCGATCCGGTCGGCGATCTCGCGCGCCTTGGTGAGAGCCTGGCCATCGGGCACCACGTGATTCACGAGCCCGAGTTCATGGGCCCGCCGCGCAGGGAGATCCTCGCCCGCCAGCAGCATTTCCGCAGCGATGGCATAGGGGATCTGGCGACGCAGGCGCACGGCCGAGCCCGCCATCGGGAACAGGCCGCGTTGCACCTCGGTCACGCCGAAGCAGGCACTTTCGCCGGCGACGCGGATGTCGGTGCCCTGGAGGATCTCGGTCCCCCCGGCGCGCGCGAACCCCTCGGCAGCGAGCAGGACGGGCTTGTTCGGGCGGTAGGTCTTGAGCCAGCCGCCATAGATGATGTGAGGTTCCTTGGCGACGCGCTCGAGCCACTCGTTGTCGCGGATACCCTTCTGGAGCTTTCCGATCTCGGCCAGGTCCATGCCGGCACAGAACGTCTCGCCCTTGCCCGTCAGGATCGCGACCCGCAGATCGTCGTCCTCATCGAGCCGCACCCATGCGTCGTAGAGGCGGCAGAGCGCCTCACAGTTGACGGCGTTTCGCTTCTCGGGCCGGTTGAGGGTCACGGTCAGGACGGGGCCGTCCTGCTCGACGAGGACTGCGGGCTCGGACATCGGTGCCTCCAGGGATCGATCGGGGGATCGACTCGAAGGCGAAACTAGAACGCGTTTCAGTCCGAGACAAGCACGCGGGCGGTCCGCAGCCCGGCGTTCGCTCAGTTCGAGCGGCGGCGGTGAGCCCCATAGCCGACCACGGCGACGCCGATGGCGAACAAGATGATCGAGCTCGGCTCGGGGATCGAGGGGCCGACGTCGTTGGCAGCGCCGGCGACGGCGCGTCTGTCGGTGACCGCCTCGGCAGAGAGGGCAAACAAGAGCGGCAGGACGAAGGCAGCAACCCGGACGAATCGGGCTTGGAGCAGACGGATGGAGCTCATGGACGAAGAACCTCCCAGGTATGCCTCTGAGTGGCCGGGTCCGGGTGGCGGTTATTTCTGGCTGAGTCGCAGGAATAGGCGAAGAGGCGACCCTGCGCCGTGTGACAGCCGTGTAAAACTGACCGACGGCGACCCATCTCCGGCTGACATCACACTGACCGGTCGTTAAGCTGGCACCGCCGCCCGGAGGACGACCCATGGATCCCTCGCAGTTCACCAGCAGGGCCCTGCTCGACAGCACGTTCCGCGACGACTACGCCCTCGAGCACCAGACGCTCGAGTCGCTCTACAGCAAGTCGAAGCGCCACCAGTGGAACGCCGAGCTCGACGTCGACTGGGCCCAGTTCGAGGCGGACGCTCCGATCCTCGACCCCCAGGCCGACTTCCTGTCGCGGCTGACCTGCGTCCAGGAACTCCCCGCCGACGATCGGGCGCGGCTCTTCAAGGCAGCGAACCTGTTCCTCGTGTCCCAGGTGCTGCATGGCGAGCAGGCAGCCCTCATGACCTGTGGCCAGCTCGTGAACGCCGTCCCCTACATGGACGGGAAGCTCGCGGCGGCCACCCAGGTGATCGACGAGGCCCGCCACGTCGAAGTCTTCGCCCGCTACCTCGAATGCCACGGCAAGCGCTTCCCCATCGACCCGGACTTGCAGTCGATCGTCCAGGAACTGCTGGCGGAGCCGGACTGGGAGGCGAAGTGCGTGGGGATGCAGGTCGTCCTGGAGAGCATCGCGCTCTCGTTCTTCCGGCTCGGGGAAGACATGGCCGTGGAGCCGGTGTTCAAGCAGTTCATCGGGCGCGTCCACGAGGACGAGTCGCGCCACGTGGCCTACGGCGTGCTGACCCTCCAGGATCGCATCCCCAATCTCCCCGAAGAGACCCGCGCGCGGCTCGAGAACTGGGCCTACGACGCCATCGCGCGCATCGGCGGGCGGGCGGGCAAGCCTGGCTTCCAGTCCCAGTTCGCGGCACTGGCCGAGACGGGGATCGACCTCGGCGTCTTCCTGCCGAAGCTGCTGGCCGAGGTGGCGAACCCCGAGAAGCTCGACCTCTCGGGCCTGCGCGACCCCATGGCCCAGACCGTGCTGCCGAACCTGCTCCGGATCGGTCTCGTGCCCGAGCGGCTCGTGCCGGGTTACCTCGCCCAGGGCTGGCGGGTCGATCGCGACGCGGCGACCGTGGAAGACCTCCACACCTTCGGTGAGGAGACGAAGGCGATCCGCGCCGTCTTCAAGGAGCAGGGCGTGGACTTCTCCGACCCCAAGCAGGTCTCGCAGGCCTCCCTCTAGGCGCACCGGTCTCGCAGGCTTCCCTTCTAGGCGCAACGGTTTAGACGGGACCGGGCGCGCTCGATTGAGCTATCCCCTGCCCTCATGGCCGAGCTGACGGAAGCCTTTCGGAGCGCCCTCGGGCTGATCGTCGGCCTCGACCCCGATCTTCTCGAGATCGTGTCGCTCTCGTTGCGCGTGAGCCTCGTCGCGCTCGTTCCCTCGATGCTCCTGGGCATCCCGCTCGGTGCGACGGTTGCGATCGCTCGATTCCCGGGGCGAGGCTTTGCGGTCGTGCTGCTGAACCTGGGCATGGCGCTGCCGCCCGTGGTGATCGGGCTGCTCGTCTATCTGCTGTTGTCCCGCTCGGGGCCCCTCGGTGACCTGAGCCTGCTCTTCACACCGGGTGCGCTGGTGGTAGGCCAGACGGTCCTGGTGACGCCGCTCGTGGCCGCGCTCTCGCGCCAGGTGTTCGAAGACCACTGGACGGAGTACGAGGAGACGCTTCGCTCACTCGGTGCGCGGGGCGCCCGGGCGGTGGCGACGTTGATCTTCGAGGCACGGCACAGCTTGCTCACCGTCCTTCTGGCGGGCTTCGGCCGCGCCATCACCGAGGTCGGTGTGGCCATCATCGTCGGCGGGAACATCAACCATCTCACCCGCATCATGACCACCGCCATCGCGCTCGAGACGAGCCGCGGCGACCTCCCCCTCGCTCTGGGCCTCGGCGTCATCTTGTTGGCGCTGTCGCTCGGCGTGAACGTGCTGGCCCTGGCGGCCCAACAGGCGGTGCGACGTGCCGAGGCCTGAGGCGAGCCCCGAGATCCTTCCGCTGCGCGTCGAGGGCCTGAGCCTCACGTTGGGCGGCAAGCCGATCTTGCGGGATGTGAGCTTCGAGCTCGAGGCCGGGCCGTGCAGCGTGATCCTCGGCCCGAACGGCTGCGGGAAGAGCATGTTGCTGCGGGTCTGCCACGGACTGCTGGCCCCGACCGAGCTGCTGGCCCCGACCGAGGGCCGCGTGCGCTGGTGTGGCCCGGGTGCCGGCGAGGCGGAGCGCGGGCAAGCGATGGTGCTGCAACGCCCCGTGCTGTTGCGTCGGCGCGTGGCGGCAAACCTCGAGTATCCGCTGCGACTGCGAGGTCTCGCACCGAACGAACGGCGCGACCGGGTGGCCGTCGTGCTGGAGCGTGCGAGCCTCGAAGCCTTGGCCGAACGACCGGCGCGGGCGTTGTCGGTGGGGGAGCAGCAGCGGGTCGCCGTCGCGCGGGCCTGGGCCGTGGAGCCAGAGGTGTTGTGGCTCGACGAGCCGGCCAGCGCCCTAGACCCTGGGGCCACGCGGGCGCTCGAGGAGACGATCCGTCGCATCCGTGCCAGCGGGACGAAGGTGGTGATGACGACCCACGATCTGGGTCAGGCCCGTCGCCTGGCGGACGAGGTCCTGTTCCTGCACCGCGGTCGAGTGCTCGAGAAGACGGCTGCCGAGACGTTCTTCGAGGAGCCTCAGAGCGAAGAAGGCCGCGCCTTCCTCAAAGGGGAACTCCTGACATGAGGACCCCGATGCGGGCCGTCGCAGCCCTCATCCTCGCCCTGCCCTTCATCGCCTGCTCGCCGAGCGCCGAGGCACCCGAGACCCTCATCATGGCCTCGACCACGTCGACCCGTGACTCGGGCCTGTTGGACGACCTGTTGCCGCGTTTCGAAGCCGAGACGGGGATCGCGGTCCGGGTCGTGGCGGTCGGCACCGGCCGAGCCATCGACCTCGCTCGTCGCGGCGACGCCGACGTGTTGTTCGTTCATCATCGGCCCTCGGAGCTCGAGTTCGTGGCCGAGGGCTTCGGGCTCGAACGCCTCCCGGTCATGTACAACGACTTCGTCCTCGTCGGCCCGCGCGAGGACCCAGCGGGGGTTCGCGAACTCGGAGACGTGGCGGCCGCCTTGGCGAACGTCGCCGCGAACGAAGTGCCCTTTTTCTCCCGCGGCGATGATTCGGGCACTCACAAGGCGGAGCTTCGCCTCTGGGCCGCGGCCAGCGTGGAGCCGTCGGCCGGTGCGAGTGGTTGGTATCGGGAGACCGGTGCAGGCATGGGGGCGACCCTCAACACCGCAAACCAGACGCCCGGGTACGCCCTCACCGATCGCGGCACCTGGATCGCCTTCCGCAATCGCTCGGGCCTCGACCTGCTGGTCGAGGGCGACCCGCTGCTGCGCAACGAGTACGGCGTGGTCGTCGTCAACCCCGAACGCCATCCGCACGTGAAGGCAGCCGCTGGCAAGCGCCTGGCGGACTGGCTGACCTCCGACGCAGGCCGCGCCGCGATCGCCGCCTACCGCGTCGGGGGCGAAGCCCTCTTCTTCCCGATCGAGCGCTAGAGGATCGCGCGCAACGCCCCGAAGAGCGAACCGGTCACCAGGACCGCCTGGGCCAGAACGGTCAACAGGAAGCCCTTGCCTCGGTCGTTGGCATCGTGGATGTAACCCGCTGCGTAGACCGCTCGCCCCACCACGTAGAGCACGCCGATCGCCGCCGCCATCATCGCACTGACGTAGTGGGCGAACAGATAGGCCGCGGGCAGGAAGATCACGAGCTGTTCGAGGCTGTTCTGCTGAACGCGGAACGTGCGCTCGAAGACCGGGTCACCCGTGACCGCCGGCGCAGCGATCCCGGTGCGCGTCCGGGACCGGCCCACCAGGATGCCGAAGTAGAAGTACTGCAGCAGCGCCGCGAGGGCGACGAGGGCGAGCCAGTCCATGGGGTCTCCTTCTGGGCCACCGAGCGCCCAGAGGAGATCTTACACGGACCCTGCCCTGCTTAGTACTTCCAGGCGCCGTTGCGGTAGGGGAAGACCTCGGTGACCGGCGTGAAGCTGGAGATGCGGCAGGCCCGCGTCGTCTTGTCCTTACAGGTGTAGTTCTGCTCCTTGTAGCGGAGCACCCCCACGTAGGGCGAGGTGGCGTCGCCGGTGGCATGGACTTCGACGTCCCACTCCGGCGCATAGCCGGTGTAGGAAGCAACGGGCTGCGCGCCCTGCTTCGCCACGGTCGGGCGCGCGCGGTTTCGCTGCTCGCGCTTTTCCATGTCGGCCATCCAGGACTTCGCGAACTTGCCAAAGGCGCGGAAGGCGCTCGATTCCTGGCCCGTGCCGAGCGAGGCGGGCTCTGCGGTCGCGACCCCGGCCACGGCCACGCTGCCCGCAACGCAAACGATGGTGAAGCCGCGACGGAGCGCGCTCTGCCTGCGATTTGACATGTCGATCCTCCTCGGGGGAAACCCCCAGCCGCTCTCTTCGGCCCGGTGGCCCCGCGGCTTGACACTCATCTGCAACCCGCCCCCAACACGGACGAAAAACCGAACGAACCGGGCTGGCCATGGGTCAACGAGCGACACCTTGGCCGGCGGGAGTCCCTGCTTCGGTCGCAGCACCGGCCCACCCGGTGCGTACGCTCACGCCCGCGCTCTAGCCGCTCTGATCTTCGGGCTTCATATATGGCAAGACCCGACGCAGCACGGTGTCGATGCCCGCCTGGGGGAGGCCCATCCCGCCGTCGATCACCAGGTTCTGGCCGGTGACGTAGCGGGAGAGATCCGAGGCGAGGAAGAGGATGACATCGGCGACTTCCTCGGCCTCGCCGGTCCGGCCAAGGGGTGTGGCTTCGGTGACGGGCTCGAGCAAGCCCGGCGCCTGGAAGAGCAACTCGGTCATCGCGGTGCGGATCACGCCGGGCGAGACGCAGTTCACGCGGACCTCGGGTGCGCACTCCTGAGCAGCGCCCAGGGTGGCGGCGATCACGCCGGCCTTCGCGGCCGAATACGGGAGCTCGCCCCGGGTCGGGCGCACCCCGCTCCCCGAGGCGTTGTTCACGATGCTCCCGGCCCCGGACGCACGTAGGAACGGCAGCGCCGCCTGCATCACATGGAACGTGCCCGAGAGGTTCACGCGCACGATCTCGTCGAAGAGCTCGGCGGTCACGTGCTCCATGCCGAGCAAGCGGCCGATCCCAGCGTTGTTCGAGACGATCTCGAGCCCACCCAGCTCGGCAGCGGCGTCGCGCGTGGCCGCGTGGGCCGCCTGAGCGTCGCCCACGTCCACCTGGAAGGCGCAGCCGGCGACTTCCTTCGCGACGGCCGCCGCGCCTTCGCCGTCGAGATCGAGGCACGCCACCGCGGCGCCCTCCTCAGCGAACCGCCGGGCGACCGCGCGGCCGATGCCCGAAGCGGCGCCCGTCACGAGCGCTCGCTTGCCGTCGAGAAGCGCCACGCCCTAAGGCACGCGCTTCCAGCTGGCTCCCGCCGAGGACATCACGTAGTGCCCCGACGGTGCCGAGCCGACGAGCTTCCTCCCGGCGATGGCGGCGGTGGATTCGACGGTCGCGCCGTTCTTCGCGGCGATCTTGCCGTAGTGCGCCTTGCGCTTGACGTTGATGTCGGCAGCCAGGGCCTTGCCCGCGTCCTTCACGGCACCGAGATAGCCGTCATAGCGCTCGCCTACCTGGCCGGCACTCTTCGCCTCGTCCAGCGCACTGGCCGACGCCGGCGCTGCCCAGGCCACCATGGCCAGGGTCAGCAGACCCACGGCCCAGAAAGTTCTAGTTCTTCGAATGCTTCGAATCGCAGCCATGACGTCTCCTAGAAGAGATCCGGATTGTCTTCGAACAGGGCTTCCACGTCCTTCTCCACCTTGATGCGAACCTCGTGCTCGATCTTCACGTTGAGGTTCACCACGATGGGCTCCGTGGGCGCCTCCACCTTCACGGTGGGTTGGCACGCCACGGCCCCGAGCCCGAGCGCCACAAGTAGTGCACTCCGTAGCGCGGCGTTGCGTAGGGTCATCGTTTCCTCCCGCGCGCGTTGCGTATCGTCATCGTTTCTCCCCGCGCTTCTGGAAGCGCTCCTCGACGGCATCCTGGACCCGGAAGCCCGTCGTGCTTCCCTGCACGACGTCGGCCAGAGGGCCCTCGAGGTTCATGTTCAGCTGGAAAGGGTAGCCGTCATAGACGTCCGGGTTCGAACCTTCCAGCGTGAGGTGCAGGATCATCTCGCCCGTCAGCTCGCCTTCCACGCCCACCTCGAGTCTGCGGTACTGAAAATTCTTCAACGCGTCCAGCACGAGGTCGACGCCCCCCACGGCGCCGCTCTCGGGTTGCTCCTTGGCAGCGGGCTCGAGACCGGGCGGAGGGAGCCCCCCGGCCACGTAGCGGATCACGCCGCCCTCCTCTCCTGCACTCAGACGGCCGCCGGCCGCGAAGATTCGATCCCCTTCGAAACGGAGGGGCAGCTCGCCGCCGAGCACGCCGGTCATGGCCAGATCGGTCCGGCCCAGGTCGCCCACCAGGGACCCGAGGTCGACCCCGGTCACCTGCACCACGATCTCGTTCTCCTTCGCCGTCGGGTCGAAGGCGCCCGTGGCGGTGATCTTGCCGCCGTGGAAGCGCCAATCGAGGGCTTCGATGTCGAGGACCCCGTTGCGTGCGCCGAAGCGCAGCGCGCCGCCGCCGACGTCCATGCCGAACTGGAGGGTCTCCACAGAGACGGTCTGACCGGGTGGCGCTGAGGCGGGGCTCACCTCGTGGAGTTCGATGTCGAGGTCGAGGCCTCCGAGGATCATTCCGAAGCCGGCGATGTCGAGGGAATCCCCGCTGAGGGAGAGCCGCCCGTCGGTGAGGCGGAAGTCGAGCACGCCGTCTGCGGTGAGTGAAGGCGTCAGCGGCGAGAGGTCCGCTGCCTCGGCGTGGAGCGTCAGGCGCCCGGCCAGGTTCAACTCTTCGGGGCCATCGATCAAGGGGAAGCGGCCGGGTGCGGGGCCGGATTTGCCGAGGTCCGCGCTGATGTCGAGCTTCCCCGCCTCGTCGCGCAGTGTGGCGCTGCCACTCACCCGGTCGCCGTCGAGGACGAGGTCCATGATGGCGGTCAAACGGCCAGCCTCGCGCTCGACCGAGCCCTGGCCCTTGGCGCGCATGCGTTCGCCCGCCGGCGTGCCGAAGTCGAGGTCGCGGAGCCGGACCGAGAGCGGGCCCTCGGAGCCACCGAGCTCGATTCGCGCGCGTGCGAGGGTCAGATGGTCGAAGACCGGCGGTGCGATCCAGGGGCCCTCTTCCGCGGGCGGGAGCACGGGGAACTCGACGCCCGCTTCGTTCCAGACACCGTGCAGGGTCGCCGAGCCGACGTCGACCTCTTTGATGCGCGCCGCCAACAGATGACGCGGAGTCCAGGTGAGGCGGACGTCGCGGGTGGTCAACCCGGGCGCCGGGCCTGCGGAGAACTCGGCCAGCTCCACGTGGCGGAACCCGATCGAGCGCACCTCGACCACGACGTCGCGATAGCCCTGGAACTCGGCGCCGCGGCGGATCAGATATTCCGCGATACGTGGGCCTTCCAACCGAAATGCAACGCCCAGCGCCAACAGCCCGATGGCGCCAATCGCCAGAAGGACGAGAACGAACCGCTTCACGCTGCCGCCTCCGCTTCGCCGGTGAGAACCCGTTCTCGAACGCAGCGCTGCCACCGTGCCCGACGCCCTGCCCGCTCGTCCTCGGACAGTGCGGGCTCGAAGGTTACGCCGCCGCGGGCGGCCGGCGCGACGTCGAGGCCAACCCCGAGGGCCGCCAGGCCCGCGGCACCGAGGGCCGTTCCCTCGACGTCGTCGGCGCGCCGCACGGGCTTGCCGGAAAGATCCGCGAGCAGCTGAAGCAGCAACCGGGATTGCGAGAGGCCCCCGTCGGTTCGGATCGTGGCGTCCTCCGGCTCGAGGGCTTCCCAGACGTCTACGCAACGGTGGGCCACGCCTTCGAAGGCCGCGCGCGCGAGTTCGGCGGCGCCACTTCCCCGGGTGAGACCCCCCACCAATCCGCGGGCCTCCTCCGCCGCGTGGGGCGTGCCGACGCCCTGGAACGCGGGGATGACGACCACCCCACCCGAGTCGGGCGACGTGGCCGCCAACGCGTCGAGGCCGGCGACATCCGGGGCGAGGCCGAGGCTCACGCACCATTCGAGGGCGGCGCCGGCGGTGGTCACGTGGCCTTCGAGGCAGAAGCTCTCCCCCGCATCGGGCAGGCGCCAAAGCGGCAGCGGCACCGTGCCCGGGGTCGGGGGCTCGGGGGAGGCGCCTGTGTGGCGGTCGACCATGGCGGCAGTTCCCAACGTCAGCTTCGCCTCTCCTTTTTGCCGCAGCCCGGCGGCGAAGGCCGAAGCCTGCTGGTCCCCCGCGCGCGCCGCCAGGGGGATGGCGGCACCGAGTGCATCGCGTGTCGTCTCGGCCAAGGCTCCCGCGCTCGCCACGATCTCGGGCAGCCACGCGGCGTCGATCCCGAGGATCTCGAGGAAGCCGCCCGCCCAACCCCCTGAGTTCGGGTCGTAGAGCCCGGTGCACCCGGCCTGGCCCGGGTCCGTGGCGAACAGCTCGCCCCCACTCCAACGATGGCCGAGCCAGACGTCGGGCGTGCCGAAGCACAGCCGCCCGGCTTTCGCGGCTTCGCGCACGGCGGGCTCCTCTTCGAGCCACCACAGGAATTTTGCAAGCGAGGGCTGGGTCCCGATGGGCAACCCGCGCGCGCGCAACTGTTCGAGCCCTCGGGCCACGCGTTGATCCTGCCACCCGACCGCCGGCGCCAGGGCCCGCCCGGTCTCGGCGTCCCAAGCGAGCGCCGTGGCGCGTTGGGTCGCGATGCCGAGGGCTGCGATGTCCTCCGCGCCACAGCGTGCCGCGGTCAACGCCTGGCGCGCGACCTCCACGGACAAGGTGTGGAGTGAATCCGGGTCTTGCTCGACCCGGCCCGGCTCCGGGAACGCGACGGGCAACGCGCGATGAGCGCCTCCGAGCAGCGCGCCACCGCCCTCGGTCACCCGGGCGCGCACGCCGGTGGTCCCGAGGTCGATCGCCAGCAGCAGATCCCGGCTCACCGTCTAGGCGCCCGCAGTCGAGGCCGGGAGCAACGCCCCCGGGTTCAGCAGATCGTCCGGGTCGAGGGCACGCTTCACGGTGCGAAGCAGATCGATGCCCACGGGGCCCACCTCCTCGACCAGCCGTCCCGAGCGCACGCGCCCGATCCCGTGGTGGTGCGCGATCCCGCCCCCCCCGGCGACCACAGCATCGAGGACGCTGCGCCAGCACGCGTGGTAGGTCGCCTCCATCGCCTCGCGCTCCGCCGGCCGGGCCAGGAAGGTGAAATAGAGGTTCGTCCCCGAGCGGTAGGCATGGCTGGTGTGAGCGGAGGCCGACAGGATGCCGTCGACCTTTTCCAGGCCGGCGATGGCGGCGCGGTAGATCGGTGCGACGTGCTCCCAGGTCGACGCGATCTCGATCGTGTCGAGGATGATCCCCTTCTCGAGGAAGACGTCGAAGCCCGGCACGTTGTTCCGTTCGCCGAGCCAGTGGTCGACGGTGGCAGCGTTGGCCTCTGTGCCTCCGATTTCCGCGCAGCGCTTTGCGACGCCGGCGATCTGGGCCGCGACCAGCTCCTCCGGGCCCTCGTGAAGCAGGATCAAGAACGAGCGGCCGTCCGGGCAATCGTCGGGGAAGTTCCGGCCCGACTCCTTGGCGTCATAGAGGCGCACGACGGCCGGTCGGAACCCGTCGCGCAGGATGCGCCGGATGCCCTCGACCCCTGCGTCGAGGTCGGTGAAGTGGAACGCCTGGCCGCGGCTCGCCTCGGGCAGGGGCCGCAGGGAGAACGTCGCCTCGGTGATGACCCCGAGGGTTCCCTCGCTTCCCAAGAAGAGGTGCCGCAGGTCCGGGCCCGCCGAGGCACGCGGCGTCCGACGGGTGCGTAGCACCTGCCCGTCGGGCAGGACGACCTCGAGGTCGAGGATCATGTCTTCGATGTTGCCGTAGGCCGTGGAGAACTGTCCCGCCGAACGAGTGGCCACGAGCCCGCCCACGCTGGCGAGCCCGATGGATTGCGGCCAGTGCCCGATCGTGAGGCCGTGGCTCTGGATCTCCTCCTCCGCGGCCAGCCCGTTCGTGCCCGCCCGGAAGGTCGCCGTGAGGTTGTGATCGTCCACGTCGACGAGGCCCGAGAGGCCCGCGGTCGAGAGGATCACGTCCCCGGCCTCGCTGCGGATCCCGCCGCAGACACCCGAACCGCCGCCGTAGGTCACGACGTGCGTGCGCGCCTCACGACAGATCGTGAGCGTGCGCGAAACCTCTTCGACCGATTGGGGCTCGACCACGGCCAGGGGGCGCTCCGGCCCCCGACCCTGGAGGTCCTGCAGCTCCGAGAGCACCCACCAGTCGCGGCGATGTGCGTCGCGCGTCGCCTCGTCCACCTTCACCCGGTCGCCCAGGCCCTCGCGCAGTCGCTCCACCACCTGACTCACGCCCGTACCTCCTTGGCCGAAGGGGCCTCTGGGTCACCCTTCGAGTGATGCTTGAACTCCAGGTCCGCGCTCAGGCGGGCCCGCATGCCGGCGATTTCCGCCTCGCGCATGGCGTCGCTCCACCCGAGCTGGCCCGCCATGGCGGCCGCCGCCGGCTCGATGGCTTCACTCACCGCAGGATCGTAGAGCGCCGCGCGCGTTCGGCGAACCAGGAAGTCTTCGAGGTGCAGGGCATCCTCCATCTCGACCGCCCAGGCAACCTCGCCGGCCGCGATCGTGGCGCCCCCGGCCAGGGGCTCGGCCCCACGATCCAGGACCGCAGTCGCCTCGGCCCCGTAGGATCGCACGAGTCGATCGGCCATGGCGGCGCTGCAACCGTGGCTTCGCGCGAGGGCCGCGGCCAGGGCTTCGAGATCCTCGGCGCCCTCGCCTCCGGGCAACGGGTCGGGCTCCGATGCCACCTCGTTCACCCGCAACCCCGCCTCGGCCACCGCGCACGCGACCGCGCGTTCGGCCATGGGGCGATAGCCGGTGAGCTTTCCGCCCGCGACGGTGACCACGCCGGCGGGCCCGACCCAGACCTCGTCCTGCCGCGAGATCTCGGTCGGCGCCTTCCCGTCCTGGCCGATGAGCGGCCGCAGGCCGGCCCAGGCGGCGAAGACGTCGCCCGGCCCAAGCGGATCCACGGCGAAGTAGCGAGCGAGGGGCGCGAGGAGATAGTCGACGTCCGCACGGTCGATCGGGGGCCAGGGGTCGTCGCCTCCCGCGTAGCTCGTGTCGGTCGTGCCGATGTAGGTCGCCTCCCGCGTAGCTCGTGTCGGTCGTGCCGATGTAGACCGCTTCGCCGCGCGGCACCGCGAAGATCGAGCGGCGATCCTCGGTGCCGAGGATCACGACGTTGCGCACCGGCAGCCGCTCGCGATGGACGACGACGTGGACACCTTTCGAGCGGTGCAAACGCTCCGGGGTGCCTGGCTCTTCGAGCGCTCGGATCGCGTCCACCCACGGCCCGGCTGCGTTCACGATGCTGCGGCCCCGAACTCGGATGCGCGCCGCCGTTTCGAGGCACTCCGCCTCGACGGCGTCGGCGCGCCCACCCTCCCGGACGATGGCCTTCACCGGCACCCGGGAGATCACCTGAGCCCCGTGCGACCGTGCGGCCCGAAGGTTCGCGAGCACGAGGCGCGCGTCGTCCGTGACGTACTCCCGATAGACGCAGGCGTGGGGATACCGCTCGCGATCGAGCAGCGGCTCGCCCTCCGCGAGCGCATCGCCCGACCAGTTGCGATGCAGGTCCGCCGTCTCCACCTGCCCGAGCTTTTCGTAGGCCGTGATCGCCGCCCGGAACTTCGCGAGGCCGGCGCGCGACCGGGTGGGCACGACCATCCAGAGCGGCACCGCGAGGTGGGGAGCCAGCCGTCGCACGACCTTCCGCTCGCGCGCCGTGGCGCGCACCGTGGCCACGTCCCCGTGAGCGAGGTAGCGAAGGCCACCGTGGATCAGCTTGGAAGAGCGGCTGGAGGTGCCGACGGCGAAGTCGCCCGCCTCGAGCAGCGCCACGCGGAGGCCACGGCGGGCGGCTTCGAGGGCCACGCCCGCCCCGGTGATGCCGCCGCCGATGATCACGCAATCGAAACGCTCGGCCTCGAGCGCGGCGAGCCGGGTCTCCCGATCGGCGCTGCGCAGGCCAGGGGCGGGCATCGGGGGGAGCCTAGCAGGAGCAGGTCCGAAAACGGCCGGTCGGTGACCTGCGGACGGGGTACAACCTGGGGGCCACACCGGCGGTTCCGCCGGCCCGGCGTGCCCGAGAGAGCGAGAAGACGATGCTCGAGCCGGACCTCTGTTATCGCGCGTTGCAGACACGCGACCGTCGCTTCGATGGGCGCTTCTTCGTCGCGGTGCGATCGACGGGTGTCTTCTGTCGGCCCATCTGTCCGGCTCGCACGCCGAGGTCCGAGAACTGCCTGTTCGTCGCGAGCGCCGCCGCCGCTCGCGAGGCGGGCTTCCGCCCCTGTTTGCGCTGCCGCCCCGAGGCCGCGCCGGGGACACCCGCCTGGGCCGGGACGTCGGCGACGGTAGGGCGCGCGCTGCGCCTGATCGACTCGGGAGTTCTCGACGAGGGCGACGTGGACGCCCTGGCGGCGCGGCTCGGTGTGGGCTCCCGTCACCTGCGGCGCCTGTTCGCACAACACGTCGGCGCCTCGCCGCGCTCCGTGGCCCAGACCCGCCGTGTGCTGTTCGCCAAGAAGCTGATCGACGAGACGGACCTCTCCATGGTCGAGGTCGCCCTGGCGGCCGGTTATACGAGCGTGCGCCGATTCAACGCGGCGGTGCGCGGCGCCTACGGCCGGCCGCCCCGCGACTTGCGGCGTCGGCGCTCGGCCGGCGCCGGGAGGCCTTCGGAACTGACGCTCCACCTGACCTACCGCCCGCCGCTCGCCTTCGACGAGCTCCTCGCCTTCCTCGCCTTCCGCGCCATCCCCGGCGTCGAGTCCGTGGAGGCCGGCTGCTACCGCCGCACGATCGAAGTCGATGGCGTGCCCGGTCGGTTGACCGTGCGCCAGGCCGGGAAGCCCCGCCCCCGGCCCTCACGGTGACCGTCGCCTTGGCCGAACCCGCGCCGCTCGTTGCGTTGGTCGGGCAGGTCCGGCGGCTGTTCGACCTCGAAGCCGACCCCGCTTCGATCGATGCCCACCTCTCAGCCGACCCGACCCTGGCGCGTGTCGTGGCGGCGCACCCTGGGCTCCGCGTCCCGGGTGCCTTCGACGGGTTCGAGCTCGCCGTGCGCGCGATCCTCGGCCAGCAGGTGAGTGTGCGCGGCGCGACGACCCTCGCGGGCCGGTTGGTGGAGCGGTTCGGCACGCCCTGCCCTGGCGAGAGCGACGCGGCCGTATCCCGACTCTTTCCACGGCCGGAGCGCCTGGCCCGGGCGCGGATCGAAGCGATCGGGCTGCCGGCTGCCCGCGCCGGTGCGATCCGTGCACTGGCCCGCGCGGTCTCCTCGGGCGAAATCGTCCTGGATGGTTCCGCAGACCCCGACGAAACCTGTGCTGCGCTCGAAGCCCTGCCGGGCATCGGGCCGTGGACGTCGGCCTACGTCGCCATGCGAGCGCTTCGCGAGCCCGATGCCTTCCTTTCGGGCGATCTCGGCCTGCGGCGCGCCCTGGCCACACCCGAGGGGCTGCCCTCGGCGCGGGCCCTCGGAGAGCGCGCCGAAGCGTGGCGGCCGTGGCGCGCCTATGCGGCGCTCTATCTCTGGCAGCTCGAAGCGGACGCTTCGGGTTCGGCTTCGAGCGCGACGCCTTCG
>JAFDDA010000221.1 GCA_019311105.1 Deltaproteobacteria bacterium | reverse complement strand
CAGCTCGAGGGTCGCGCTCGTCAGGCCGGCCGCGAAGTTGGTCATGCCCGAGCCCGTGCTCGCGCCGAGCGCTTCGAGGTGCGCGTGGATTCCCTCGTAGTCCGCCGAGAGCGGTGCCAACAGGTTGGCGTCGCGCGCTGCCAGCGCCCGGAGGTCGGCTTCGTCGAGGTCGAGGTCGCGGTCGTCGGGATTGCGGAAGCCCGAGTCGGCGCCCGAGAAGGTCACCACGCCAACCCGGATCCGTCGGCCGTCGCGATTGCCCGGCAGTCGACGCACCGCATCGACGAAGCTCGCCGCTGCCTGCGCCTGGGCTTTCAGGATCGAGTCGCTGCCCTTCCAGTCGTCGAGCATCTGCCCGTCACCATCGACGTCGGCCTCGGCGAACTCGCTGGTGCTCCCGGAGACATCGATCACGAGCATCACGTCGAAGTGGCCCTTCGAGCCCGAGGTGTGCGCCATCCCCGCGACGGGAAGCCGCGGGTCGTAGTGTTGGCGGACGCTCTCCTTCAGGTTGGGGCTCGTGAGATCGATACGGACGTCTTCGGGCGGTCGAAACCAGTTCGCGAGGCGCCGGAAGAAACCGGGCTCGGGATCGGCGGGCGTCACGATCGAAGCGGCGATGGTCGCCTCGGGCTGGAAGTCGAACCGCTCCGCGTGCTTCGCCTCGACCCCGGAGGGCGGCTCCGGCGCGGCGACCCAGGCCGTCGGCACAAGCACCGTCCACTTCGCCGAGACGTAACCCTTGACCCCGTCCTCGAGTTCGATGTGGTGCCAGTCGCCGTCCGCCTCGAGGAGGCGGGCGCGGTCGCCCGGCCGGAAACTCCCGACGTCGGCGCCAGCTCGGCTCGGCGCGGCGCGTACGACCACGCGGGAACGAACCTGGTCGGTGGTGATCACCTCCTGAGCCGATGCGTCCGAGACGAGGAGAAGGAGGGGCGCGAATAGGAGAAAACGAGTCCAGCGGCAAGGCATGCCGTGGATTCTACTCCGCCATCGATCAGGCGCGCGGTCCCATCGTCGGGCGGATCGCCTCAGGCCAGGCGGCGGGATCTTCGGCCGGGTAGATCCGAACGTTCTGGCCGGTCGCCGTCAGCAGGTCATCGGGCTGGCAGTCGAGGACGGCCGCTGCGGCGGCCATGCCCGACTTCGACACGCCGTTGATGCCCGGCGCGATCGTGCTCGCGCCGCACTGGAACAGGCCGCGGATCGGGCTGCGGACGGGGAAGCTGAAGGGGCCGAGGTTGCGGAGGGTCTTCTCCGTCCCGTAGATCCCGCCCTCGCTCGCATGCAGGAAGTGCATGTTCGTGAGTGGGGTTCCGAGCGTGCGGAAGACGACGCGGTCGCTGAAACCCGGCAGGAAGCGATCGATCTCGGCGAGGATCCGCTGCGCCAGGTGCTCCTTGAGTCGGTAGTAGTCGTCGGGCCGTGCCCCGTGCTTCGAGTTGCGCCACTTCGCGAAGGGGCGCGATGTTGCCAGCGCCATCGCTTCGACGGTGTGGAGGCCGTCGCTACGCAGCGAAGGATCCTTCAGAGTCGTCGCGTTGAAGAACATGCCGGGGACGTCGTGTATGTTCGAGAGGTCGTCGCTGTCGGCAAGCCGGTAGGCTGCGTCGACGTCAGGCGTACGGCTGTACCACACGTTGCCCGAGTCGAGGCCGGCTGCCCGCAGGTCCATATCGACAGCCATGAACAGGCCCGCGGTCGACACCGAGTAGCGCATACGCTCGATCCGGCGGCGAAGCCGCGCGCTCTGGTGCTGCGGTTCGACGAGCTTCCCCCAGGTCACACCAGGGTCCGCGTTCGAGATGACGACATCGGCGCGGAGCTCTTGGCCATCGGTCAACCGGGCCCCGATTGCGGCGCCATCCTCGATCAGGATGCGATCCACTTCGGCGCCGAGCTGGATGGTCCCGCCGTGGCGCTCGATCTGGCCGATCAGCGCCTCGGGGATCGCGTGGGCCCCCCCTCGCGGATAGCAGCCGCCATCGAAATAGTATTCCTGCAGCCCCGCGTGCAGCGCGGCGGGAGCCCGCGATGGCGCCATGCCGTGGTCGCCCGACTGGATCGAGAGGATGGCGCGCAGCAGTGGCTCGTGCGTGAAGTGATCGAGCATGCGGTTCAGAGGCATGAGCCCGTAGCGCAGCACCGTGCGCAGCCGGATCGGCAGCAGCGCGGCCTCCCGTGCACCCTGGGGCGGATGAGCCCAGACGAGCTCCTCGGACATCCGGTGAACGGTGTCGAAGTAGCCGTCGATGCCCTTGGCCTCGGATGGGAAGCGCTGCTTCAGACGTTCGGCGAAGTGTTCGCGGCCCTTCGGGATGTCGAAGCGTTCGTCGCCGACGAAGACCCGGTCGTAGCCGTCGGGGTCGAGCTCGAGGAAGTCGAGTTCGTTCGCGATGCCGAGGCCTTCGTAGATCTTGCGCAGTCCGCCGCCCGGCCCGAGCTGGCCGATGTAGTGGATGCCCGGACTGAACGAGAAACCCTCGACCGTGAACGACTGGCTGTAGCCGCCCGGGAGGTGGTGCTGCTCGAGGACGCGAACGCGGTGGCCCGCCTGCGCGAGGGCCAAGGCCGCGACGAGGCCGCCAGAGCCGGACCCGATGATGATCGCGTCGCAGTCATGCACTCACGACCAAGGTTGCACGGGGCGCACCGCGGTCACAACCCCGAAGCCAGTTCGTCCGGCCGAGTGAGGCATCGCGCCACCTCGCGCACAGCGGGTGCGTTTGAGGGAAGAGAATCGGTGGTTCCCCGGGGAGGATTCGAACCTCCACATGCAGATTCAGAGTCTGCTGTCCTGCCATTAGACGACCGGGGAACAGGAGCCGTAGAGGTAGCCGAGGCGCCTCGCCGGCTCAACCGAGCGACCGCTCGGCGGCTTCTCCGAGCGATCGGCCGAAGCGCCGTGGAGCTTCAGCTCCGTCGCTGGATTTCGCTCGCCGCCTCCTTCAGACGGCCCACGCTGCGGGTCTGGCCGAGGACGGCGAGGGTCTCGTAGATGGGCGGCGAGGCGCCCGAGCCCGT